>UQUX01000121.1 GCA_900544425.1 uncultured Collinsella sp. | reverse complement strand
ACGGCAAAGGTGAGCGGAATGTCTACGCCCAGTGAACGGGCAAGTTCGCTGACGCTGCGGGCCGCGACGGCGCCCTCGACCACCATATGCGTGCGCTCCTGATACTCGTCGAGCGACACGCCGTGGGCAAACTCGTAGCCAAAGGTGCGGTTGCGTGAATGCTCCGAGGTGCAGGTGGCAATGAGGTCGCCCATGCCGGCAAGTCCCATACAGGTCATAGCTTGACCGCCGCGGGCGTGCACCAGACGGCTGATCTCGGCCAGACCGCGCGTCATGATAAGGGCAAGCGTGTTGTCGCCTGCGCCCGAGCCGGCGGAGATGCCGCACACGATGGCGATGACATTTTTCATGGCGCCGCAAACCTCGACACCGGTCATGTCTTGCGAGAGGTAGATGCGGAAGGCCGTGGACAGGAGCAGGTCCTTAAAGGTCTCCCCTATCTGCGGATTTTTGCTGGCGATGACGGCGGCAGAAAGTCCGCCGCGGCAGATTTCCTCAGCATGGTTGGGGCCCGAAAGCGCCGCGACACGTGCTTCGTTGCCGATCTCGCTGGCGATGACCTCGCTCATGAGCAGGCCGGACTCGGGCTCAATGCCCTTGGTGAGGCAGAGCACCGGGGTATCGGCGGCGATAAAGGGCGCGGCCTGGTGGCACACGCTGCGAAGGTGCGTCGAAGGAACGGCAAAGATGATGGCCTCGGCGCCGTCGAGTGCCTGCATCAGCTCCGTCGTGGCGAAGACGTTGCAGGGCAGCACGTAGTCCACCAGATAGCGGGGGTTGCGATGCTCACCGTTAATGCCGGCGGCCGTCTGCTCGCTATGGGCCCACATGGTCACGCGCTCGGCTCGCGCAGCGGCAAGGCCGGCGACGGCGGTTCCCCAGGAGCCGGAGCCAATCAGCGCAACATTCATGACTCTCTCCTACTTATCGTCGGGCTCGGTGACGCGCTTGGTAAACGAGAGCTTGGACTCCTTACCGGTCATGAGCTTTTTGATGTTCGCGCGATGGGCCCACACCACGGTGATGCCGATTAGCGCCATGCAAAACTTGAGGCCCAGGCTGCTGTACGGAAAGACTGCGCAGGCAGCGATGGGAAGTCCGATGGCAGCGGCGAGCGAGCCCACCGACACAAACTTGGTGATGGCGACGGCCACGATAAACATGCCCAGCAGCGACAGGCCAATGGGCCAGTACCAGGCGAGGATGACGCCCAGGCCCACGGCGATACCCTTACCGCCGTGGAAGTTAAGGTAGGGCGAGAAGATGTGTCCCCACACGGCCGCCAGGCAAATGACGCCGAGCATCCAGTCGCCGGCAGCACCGGGAGCCATAATGCTCGGCGGAAAACCATAGCCCAGATCGGCGATAAGCGGACGGGCGATGACAACGCAGATGGCGCCCTTCAGGCAGTCGAGCAGCAGCGTGAGCGCCGCGACCTTGGGGCCGGCTACGCGCAGGGCGTTGGTGGTGCCGATGTTACCGGAGCCCGCCTTGCGGATGTCCGTGTGGTTGAACACGCGGCCCAAGATCAGGCCAAACGGAATCGCTCCGATAAAGAACGAGACCACGGCGCAGATGGCGGTCAGCAGAATTGGATTATGCATCCTTTTGCTCCTTCTTCCTAAAGAAGAGTCGAATGGGTGTGCCGGCAAAGTCGAAGGTCGAGCGCATGCGGTTCTCGATGTAGCGCTGATAGGTGTCGTTGACCAGATCGCTGTGGTTGACGAAGAACGTGAACGTCGGCGGGTTGACGCCCGTCTGGGTCACGTAGTGCATGCGCAGGCGGCGCTTGCCGTCCACCACGGTATGACCGAACTCGCGCAGGTCGGTGAGGAACGTGTTGAGGCGCGAGGTGCTGATCTTTTGCGAGCGCGTCTTTTCGGCGGCGTCTACCATTGCCCAGATCTTCTCGACGCTGCGGCCGGTCAGGGCAGAGATGCGCAGGTACTGGGCCCAGGGAGCCATGACGCCCAGACGGCGGTCGATGGTCTCCATGCAGGCCTCGCGCTTGCGGTCGTCGTCGAGCAGGTCCCACTTGTTGAGCAGCACCACGATGGCGCATCCGCGCTCGATGGCAAGACCCATGACCTTCTGGTCCTGCTCGGTAACGCCCACGGAGGCGTCGACGACGAGCAGCGCCACGTCGGCGCGGTCGATGGCGCGCAGGCCGCGAACCATGGAGTAGTACTCGATGTTCTCGTACACGGTGCTCTTCTTGCGAATGCCCGCGGTGTCGACCATGCGGTAGTGCTTGCCGTTGCGCTCGACGACCGTGTCGATGGCGTCGCGCGTGGTGCCGGCAATGTTGGACACGATGGAGCGGTCGGCGCCCAGGATGCGGTTGAACAGCGAAGACTTACCGGCGTTGGGGCGGCCGATGATGGCGACGTTCAGCGCGTCGGGGAACTCATCGGCGACCTCGTCCTCTTCCTCCGGAAGCAGGGCCACGATATCGTCGAGCAGGTCGCCCGTGCCATGACCATGCAGGGCCGAGAGCGGCGTGGGCTCACCGATGCCGAGCGAATAGAACTCCCAGATGCTGTCGTTCTCGCGATCGGGGTTGTCGAGCTTGTTCACCAGCAGAAAGACCGGCTTGTCGCAGCGCTTGAGCATGCGGGCGACCGACTCGTCCTCCTCGGTGACGCCGGTGCGGCCGTCGACCACAAACAGGATGACGGCGGCTTCCTCGGCGGCGGCGAGGGCCTGGTCGCGAATGGACGTGGCGAAGACGTCATCGCTCTTGAGCGGTTCGATGCCGCCCGTGTCGACGATGGTGAACTCGCGGCCGTTCCAATCGGCCGTGTGGTACGAGCGGTCGCGCGTGACGCCGCGGGACTCGTGGACGATGGCGTCCGAGGTCTGGGCCAGGCGGTTAACGAGCGTGGACTTGCCCACGTTGGGGCGTCCGACGACGGCGACGATAGGTTTCATCTGCACTCCTTTAATGGGTAGGGTCAGTGGAAATGTTAGAGTCCGCGGGCACAATGCCAAGGATGTGCTCCAGGGTATCGAGCAGCTCATGCGGCATGGTCGACACCACATGAACCTCGGCGCCGCGACTGGTAAGGCTTGCGAGTAAATCGTCACGATGATACTCGTCAAGCGTCATGCCGTCAGCGTTGAACATGAGCTTAGGCACAAAGAGCATAACCCCCGAGAGGTCCTGCGGCAGCTGCTCCAGAATGTCACACGCGACGATGAGGCCGGTCACGTCCACGTTGCCGCCAAAGTAGCGGTTCTTGATGGCCGTGACAGTGCCGGCGAGTCCCTGCGGCGATTCCACGAAACGTGCCACGGTGTCGCGTGCGCTGGCGCCCGAGAGGCACAGCAGGTGCTGGCTGCGAGCGGCGATGGCCTCGCGGACGCGGGCCAGTCGCTCGGCATCGGCGGCAAGCACATCGTCCGTCTCGTCTAGGTATGAGCGGATCATGCCGATACCGTCGTAGTACTGCGGATAGCCGTCGTAAAAGTCCGCCTCGGGCGGCTCGATGCCGGCGTCCAGGTAGAACTCGTCGCTCATCTGGAAGGTGTGGCGGCCAAAACGCTCGAAGGCGCGGTCCTGGTAGGGACGGATCATGGCAATGGTCTCGCGCGCTAGCTCGGGCTTGTCGCTGTAGGACCAGCTAAAACGGTTCTGGTGCTTGGTAAAACCGAGCGGCACGATGCCCAGGCTCGTGATCTGCTCGTGCTCCTCGCAAAAGCGCAGAGTCTTTTCTAGCTCCTCGCCGTCGTTCATGCCGGGGCACAACACAATCTGCGCGTGAATCTCTATGCCGGCGGCCATGATGGCCTCGAGTACGTCCATGCCGCGCTGGGCGTTGCGGCCCATCATACGACGGCGGACGTCGGGGCTCACGGCATGGACCGACACGTTCATAGGGCTCATGTTGCGTTGGATGACGTTTTGCACGTCCTCGTCGGTGAGGTTCGTGAGCGTGACGAAGTTGCCCTGCAAAAAGCTCAGGCGGTAGTCGTCGTCGCGAATATAGAGCGTGGAGCGGCCGCCCTTGGGCAACATGGTCATAAAGCAGAACACGCAGGCGTTTACGCAGGTACGCATGCCGTCGAAGATGGGGCCATCGAACTCCAAACCCCAGTCCTCGCCCGGGAAGCGGTCGAGCTCGACGGGGGTGACGGTGCCGTCGCGCGGGTCGAATACCTCCAGCTCGACGGTGTCGTCGTCTGCCTCCCAGAGCCACACGATCATGTCGGTGAGCTGCTCGCCGTTGACCGTGAGCACGCGCATGCCCGGCTCGATACCCACATCCCATGCGGGCGATTCGGGACGCACGTTCTTTACGAGCGCGCCCTCACCCGGCTCGGGGTCGCGGCTGCGCCCGTAATCGGCCACCTCGGCGGCGTATGCGGGTACGGTCTGGTCCATGGTTAGCGGTAAAGCTCCTTGATGCGCTCGACGGCGCGCTCGATGTGTTCTTGCGGGGTGGAGGCTCCGGCGGTGATGCCGATGTGGTGAGCGTCGGTAAACCACGCGTCCTGGAGCTCGGAAGCTTCCTCGATATGATGCGTGTGCTCGCAGGCGTCTGCGCAAATTTGAGCCAGGCGGCGGGTGTTGCCCGAGTTCTTGCCGCCTACGACGACCATGCAGTCGCAGCGGTTGGCAAGTGTGGCTGCTGCCTGTTGACGCTCGCTCGTGGCGGCGCAGATGGTGTTGATCACGCGCAGCTCCTGCACGCGCGGGGTGATGGCAGCCACGACCTCGGCGAGGTTCTGCGCGGTCTGGGTGGTCTGCACAACCAAGCCCACCTTGCCCTTGAGCGGCAAAGCGTTGGCATCGGCGGCACAGCTCACGACCTGCGCATCATTGCCGGCGTGACCCAGAATGCCCTCCACCTCGGGATGCCCCGGCTCACCCACGACCACCACGTGGTAGCCCTCGCGCACCAGGCGCTCGGCTGCCACGTGGACCTTCTTGACGTAAGGGCAGGTGGCGTCGATGACGTTAAGGCCACGCTCGCGAGCGGCATCGATGACCTGCGGCACCACACCGTGGGCGCGGATGATCACGGTGCCGGTTGCGGCATTATCCAGGTTCTCGGCCAAGCCAACGCCTGCCTCAGCGAGCTCGCGTACCACGATGGGGTTATGAATGAGCGGACCCAAGGTATGGACCTGAGTGCTCTCCCCTGCCTGCGGCGCGGCGGCCAGCGCCATATCGAGCGCACGCTGTACACCGTAGCAGGCAGGGGAGAGCACTCAGGTCCATAC
>UQUX01000120.1 GCA_900544425.1 uncultured Collinsella sp. | reverse complement strand
GCGGCTCACGCGCGGGTTCATCTCGATGACGATCTCGTCGAGCGTGTAGCCCACGGCCAGGCGCGCGGCGGCCTTAGCGATGGGGAAACCTGTGGCCTTGGAAGCGAGGGCGGACGAGCGGCTCACGCGCGGGTTCATCTCGATGACGATCAGGCGGCCGGTGTTGGGGTTCACGGCAAATTGCACGTTGGAGCCACCGGTCTCGACGCCGATCTTCTCCAGAATGGCGAGCGAGGCCACGCGCATGCGCTGATACTCAAGGTCGGAGAGCGTCTGCGCCGGCGCGACGGTGATGGAGTCGCCGGTATGCACGCCCATGGGGTCGAGGTTCTCGATGGAGCACACGATGATGCCGTTGCCGGCGTGGTCACGCATGACCTCCATCTCGTACTCTTTCCAACCCTCGATGGACTCCTCGACCAGCACCTCATGGGCAGGCGAGAGCTCGAGGCCCTGGCTCACGATGGAGACGAGCTCCTCGTGGGTGTGCGCGATGCCGCCGCCGGCGCCACCGAGGGTAAAGCTCGGACGCAGCACGCAGGGATAGCCCACGCGCTCGGCGATGGCCTCGGCGTCAGCCACGCTGTAGGCATAGCCCGAGCGCGCGACCTCCAGGCCAATCTCGGCCATGGCCTCGTTAAAGAGCTTGCGGTCCTCGCCGCGCTCGATGGCGGCCAGGTCGCAGCCGATCATCTCGACGCCATACTTGTCGAGCGTGCCGTCTTTCGCCAGCTCGACGGCGGCGTTCAAACCGGTCTGGCCGCCCAGCGTGGGCAGCAGCGCGTCCGGGCGCTCTTTCTTGATTACGCGCTCGATAAACTCGGCGGTGATGGGCTCGACATAGGTGCGGTCGGCAAGACCCGGGTCGGTCATGATGGTCGCCGGGTTGGAGTTGACCAGGATGACCTCAAAGCCGTCCTCCTTGAGCACCTTGCAGGCCTGGGCGCCGGAGTAGTCGAACTCACAGGCCTGGCCAATAACGATGGGGCCCGAACCAATGACGAGGATGCGCTTGATGTCAGTACGTTTAGGCATGTTAGTTCTCCTCGGTCTCAGCGGTCTCGGACTCAGCAAAGTTCCAGCCGGCAAGGCGGTCCTTCGCGGTATCGATGTCCAGGTAGTTCTCCTCGCCGTCCATGAGTCGCGTAAAGGCGGTAAAGAGATAGTGGGCATCGGTAGGGCCAGGCGAAGCCTCGGGGTGGTACTGGACCGAGAAGCACGGGGCGTCGAGCAGCTGGATGCCCTCGGCGGTGCCGTCGTTGAGGTTCACGTGCGTCAGGCGAATGCGGCCAAAGCGCTCGTTCATCACGACCGGCGCGATTCCGCGGCGCACCCAGACGCGCAGATCTCCATCGGCCACATGCTCGGTCTCGCCGCCGGAAAGCTCGGGGACAAGCTTGCCCAGGCTGGGGAACAGCAGGCCAAAGCCATGGTTTTGCGCGGTGATCTCCACGCGACGGCTTACCAGGTTCATGACCGGCTGGTTGCCACCGCGGTGACCAAACTTAAGCTTTTCCATCTGGGCACCGCAGGCCAGGCTGATCATCTGGTGACCAAGACAAATACCAAAGACCGGCACCTTGCCGATCAGCTGCTGCACCTGCTCGTAGGTCTCCACCACGGCATCAGGGTCGCCGGGGCCGTTGGACAAAAAGACGCCATCGGGATTCATGTCGAGCACCTGCTGGGCAGGCGTATCCCACGGCACGACAGTAAGGTCGCAGCCGGCGCGGACGAGGCCCTCCAGAATGCCGCGCTTGACGCCGCAGTCGTAGGCGACCACTTCGTGACGGGCAGGAGCGGCAACCGCAAGTGCAAAGTCATGCGTGGCAGGCAGGTCGGCGGCCACAAACTCGTGAGGCGCGGGGCAACTTACGGTCTTCACCAGGTTCTCGCCTACCAGCGTGGGCGCTGCGGCCAGACGCTCGGCAAGCTCGTCGACGTCGAAGATCTCGGTCGAGATAATGCCCATCTTGGAACCATTGTCGCGCAGATGGCGCACCAGAGCGCGGGTGTCGACACCCTCGATAGCGACGATGCCGTGGGCGCGCAGGTACTCCGGCACGCTGACGGCCGAGCGCCAGTTAGAAGGCGTGGCGCACATATCGCGAACGATCATGCCGCGCATAGCCGGAGCGCTCGCGGGGCGCACGTCGTCGCCGGGGAAGGCCGACTGGACGTCGGTCTCGTCGATACCGTAGTTGCCGATCTGCGGATAGGTCATGGTTACGATTTGGCCGGCATAACTCGGGTCGGTCATGACCTCAAAGTAGCCCTCGAGCGAGGTGTTGAAGCAGACTTCGCCGGTCGCGGTGCCCTCGGCGCCGCATGCACGTCCATAAAAAATGGTCCCATCCTCAAGATACAGGATGCAGGGACCGCAGGTGCCCTTGCTGGTTTTGGCCAGCATGCGCTGGCAAAGCTCGCTGGGCGCGAAGGTGCGGGCGGCAGCGCCCGCGGTATGGTTGTTCGCCATAATTCTCCTTCCCGGTCTCACAGGACCGGCTTAAAGGTGTGTAGTTAGGCCTCGCGGTATTGTAACCGCAAGTATGCCTCATGGCGTTAATTTCATCGAAATGTTTACGAAATGATAATTATGACTTTCTATGCATAATGATTTTTCTGGGACGGGGATTAAAAAATCATCCCGCGAGGCTTGTGGCTCACGCGGGATGATGACGTCTTATTATTTCTTGTCCTGCTCCAGCAGTTCGGACGGTGTGCGATCGGGCTTGCCGCCGCGGAAAATCTCGCGGCCATGCAGACGATGCTCCAGGTCACGTTCGGCCTTTTCCTCGTCAATCTTGGTCTGGCTAACCACCGGGTCCTCAATCAACGACGACACCGAGTTCACCTGCTTCTGAATGCGCTCGGCGATGGTGTCATCCATACTCACGATGCGCATCTTCCAGTCGATATTCGTGGCGTTGGATGAGCTCTTGGTCCACACGAACGTCAGGATGGCGCTCTGGTGGCCGTGGGCGGGAAACATGCCAAAGAAGGAATCGTGCTGAATGTTGCTATCCTCGTCGATATAGGCGTGCACGTTATACACCACGCGGTCGATCTTATCGTTGAGCAGCGCGTTGGTCGCAAGCGCCGCGGCCTGAATCTGCCCGTTGGACAGCAGCTCGAGCTCGTTGGCAGACGATGTGTCCAACACCGTCACCTCGACCGTGCCCGTACGCTCATCGGCTTCATCGACGGTAAAGTCGAGCGGGAACTGCGTAAAGCCGTTGCCCCACTCAAGGCCGCCCTTCAGCGCCGTCGAAACGGTATCGACCGAAACGCTCTCGGACAAGTTGGCGGTGTTCAGACGACGCATCACGCCGTAGCCGACCTGCATGCCCACGATCAACACCAAAATACCGATGACCACGGCCATCGCGGTCTTCGTAATGGTATGACTCACCTGCGAACCCGAAGGATCGTCCTCGGACAGCGGGTCGATATGTTTTGCCTGGCTCGCGCGGTCCTCGCTGCGCAGCTGCGCTAGCGCAGCTTTGTCACCGCGCTTGGCCGCAGCCTCCTTCTCACGCATGCGCTCGGTTCGCTTTTTGGCAAGCGTGGGATCCAAGACACCGGATGCATCGATTTCGGAGAATAACTCCGTCACTTCTTCCGGAGTCAAAGGGTTCTTGTCAGCCATAAACTTCCTGTCATATCAATCAGTCGAGCTCGTGCGCACGCGCACCTTCGAACTGCATTCGATAGTAACGGGCATAGGTGCCGCCACGGGCGAGAAGCTCCTCGTGCGTGCCACGCTCCACAACGCGACCATGCTCAACGGTCGCAATCTCATCGGCATGCTTAATGGTCGAAAGACGGTGGGCGATGATAATCGTGGTGCGGCCGCGTGCCAGTTCTTCGAGTGACTCCTGCACCGCCTCCTCGCTCTCGTTATCCAAAGCACTCGTCGCCTCGTCCAAGATCAAGATTTTGGGATTCTTGAGAAACACGCGCGCGATGGCAACGCGCTGCTTCTGTCCGCCCGAAAGACGGCTGCCACGCTCGCCCACCACGGTGTCGTAGCCCTGTGGAAGCGACTCGATAAAGGCATCGATGTTGGCGCGACGGGCGGCCTCGGCGATCTCTTCCGCTGTAGCGCCCGGCTTGCCGTAGGCGATGTTCTCGCCAATCGTACCGTCAAACAGATAGACATCCTGCTGCACCAGGCCGATGGCACGGCGCAGGCTCTGCTGCGTCACATCGCGCACGTCTTGGCCGTCGATGCTAATGGATCCGGCAGCCACGTCATAAAAGCGCGGCAGCAGCGAACAGGTCGTGGACTTGCCACCGCCCGAAGGGCCAACCAAAGCGATGGTCTGCCCGGGCTTGATGGACAGGTCCATATGGTCGATAACGGGACGCTCGTCGGCATCGCCCTCGCCCAGCTCAACATCCTCGTAGTTAAAGCACACGTCGTGATACTCCACGGCGCCGGCAGTCACCTGCAGATCCGTGGCGCCCGGCTTGTCCTGGATATCCGGCGCGGTCGAGAGCACCTCGTCCATACGCTTAAAGCCGGCGATAGCCTTCTGATACGTTTCGGCCGAATTGACGAGTGTCTCGAGCGGCGTGCAGAACAGCGAAATATAGAGTGCAAAGGTCGCCATATCGACCGCCTGCAGCTGTCCCTGGGCGACCAGCCAGCCGCCCAGCAGCACCACGATCACATAGAGCACACCCGAGAGCAGGCCATACGTCGCGGTATAGACGCCCATGGCGTGATACATGTTCTCCTTGGACGAAAGATAGCGATTGTTTGAGGCGCGGAACTTGAAGCGTTCGGTCTCCTCATTGGCAAAGCTCTTGACCACGCGCATGCCCGCCAGCGAATCCTGCAGCTGCGCATTAATGCCGCTGATCTTTTTGCGGTTGTCGCTAAAGACCTCGCGCATGCGCATGTTCTGCCAAAACATGATGACCGCAAACGCCGCCGTCACCACGGCCATGGCGAGCGCCAGCACCGGGGCGATGGTAAAGAGAATCACAAACGAGCCGATAATCTCGATGCCGCAGATGATGATCCACTCGGGCACGTGATGCGCCGCCTCGCAGATATCGAACAGGTCGTTGACCACGCGGCTCATCATGTCACCCGAGCTGTTGCGGTCGAAGTACGCAAAGCTAAAGCGCTCATACTGGTCGAACAGGTCCTCGCGCATCTTGGACTCCATGCGCGCGCCCATCACGTGACCCCAATAGCTCACAAAGTAGCGGCAGG
>UQUX01000119.1 GCA_900544425.1 uncultured Collinsella sp. | reverse complement strand
GTAGTTGAACACATGGGACAGCTCGCTGATGTCAATGCCGCGGGCGGCGATGTCCGTGGCGACGAGGATTTTCACCTTGTTGTTCTTGAAGTTGAGCATCACCTCCTCGCGCTGCGCCTGCTCCAGGTCGGAGTGCATGGCCGCAACGTCGAGTCCCATGCGCTTGAGCGTATGGGCCAGTTCCTTGACCTTGAGTTTCGACGACGAGAAGATGATCGTCTTCGAGTCGGTCGGCTCGGCGAACAGCTCGCGGATGATGCCCAGTTTCTGACGCTCGTAGCAGATGTAGGCCGACTGGTCGATGGCTTCGTTGGGTTTCGAAATGGCGATGTTGACCTCGGCGGGATTGCGCAGAATGGTCTTGGCCAGTTCGCGGATCTTCGGGGGCAGCGTCGCCGAAAACATGATCGTCTGCCGTTCGGCGGGCATGTAGGAGATGATCTTCATAATGTCGTCCGAGAAACCCATGTCGAGCATGCGGTCGGCCTCGTCCAGCACCAGCACCTTGACCTCGTCCAGGTGGCAGGCGCCCTGCTCGATCAGATCGACCAGACGGCCCGGCGTGGCGACCAGAATGTCGCAGCCGTACTTGAGCGCCGCGGTCTGGGGCTTGTAGCTCACGCCGCCCACGACGGTCACGGCGACATGGCCGGTGACGTCGGCAATCTTGCCGGCGACCTCATCGATCTGCTGGGCAAGCTCGCGCGTGGGGGTGATGACGAGCATCACGGGGCCGCGGCCGTTGCCCTCGGGCTTCTTGGCACCGCGACGGCGGTTGCGGCCGCCACGCTCGCGCACGGGCTTGGGCGGAGCGATGTGCTCCAGGTTGTTCATGGTCGGCAGCAAGAAGGCGGCCGTCTTGCCGGTGCCGGTCTGAGCGGCGGCAAGCAGGTCACGGCCCTCAAGCACCACGGGGATCGAGCCGGCCTGGACAGGCGTGGGCGCCGTGTAGCCTAGGTTCTCGATGGCACGAAGCATCTCGTCCGAAAGTCCCAGCTCGTCAAAGGCGGGCAGGTTCTCGGTCGCGGACTCGACGGTCTCGGCGGCGCTGGCCTCGTCGGCAGCATCGAAGGCAGCCTGGGCCATGGCCTCGCGGGCCTCGTCCAGAATCTCGGCGTCCGTGACGTCGGATACAGAATTACGCATATGTTGTTGTTCCTTATCTGCACGCGTCATGAGCGCGGCATGCGGCCGCGCGGGCGTGCTTGGTAGTGCGCTAATACATACAAAAACAGGTGCGCACAGAGAGGACGTTGCTCAGCACGCTGGCGATCGCTTTGGCAGCCCTATCACGCGCCGTCCAGACGCAGCAGCTCTAAGCGATGGAGCAGATTCGCCGCCGGTTAGTATACCCGTACTCCGTATGCCCCCACGTAAACCACAGATGACGAGGCGGACGAGGTGGGCCTGGCCGATTGTGTCAATCTGTAACAGATGCAGGGCAAAACCGGGTCCAAATGTTATAGAACAAGACAGAGGGGGATTTCCGTTCAGTCCAACCAAAATCTCTCGGTCTTCCTGCAATTTCGAACATGTGGCCTATAATGTTGCTTTGGTTACGCTATATATTGCGCAGCCATTTAATACGTCGCCCACCGGGGGCCATTAATTCCTATCGCCATATTGGCTAGGAAGCAATCAAAGGAGGTATCCGTGGCAGCAGAGACGCCTTGCTCGGTCCTCTATAACGATATTCGCTCGTTCGGCGGTCTTAAACATCTCGAGATCGCCCGAATGCTCATCAATGGAAACTCTTATCTCGGCAGTACCCTGCTCGAGAAATGCTCTTCCAACCGCTCGTATCTCACCCGTTACATCGTCCATCGCAAGCCTGACCAGTGCGCGCCCTCCATCTACAGCGACTTTACCGTCACCACGCTCAACCTTTCCTCGGCAATCTGCAGCAAGCTCGGCGGCGGCGAGTCCGCCTATCGGGCAATCGCCGAGCACTATCGCGGTCCGGCCGCCAACGAAATGATGTCGGCTCTCGCCAGCTACAAGCTGGACAGCCGCCTATATGCAAATGCCCTCAATCGCATCGACAACTTTGACGGCAATGCCGTGCGCGAGAAAAGCACGCTTTACCTTATGCTCTTTGTGGCAACGGGGGCGCTCGCCGATCCCGTTCAGGGCGTGACCACCGTCGAGCGCTTTTGCGCCAGCAAGACGGGCGGGCACTTTGGCACCACCGAAACTACCGTCGGACGCGGCTTTATGAGCAGCCTGGAGCAGCCGCACACCGTCGCTCCCAACCTCGGTCTGCTCAGAACCCATGCCGACAACTGCGCCGACATGCAAATCCATCCCCTCACACGCGATCCGCGCGGCACCGTGATTGGTTCTTTGCCCAAAACCTCGCCCAGCATCACCGATGTAGGCGCCGACGCCTCGCGCGAGCATCTTCGCATTTGGCTCGAGGGTGAGCACTGGTACGCCCAGGGCCTTGGATCGACCAACGGCACAGTGCTCGAATCGGGCGCGGGCGACGGCGATATTGTGATTGAGCCGCCGCGCGACCAACGCGAACCCGGCAAAGTCTATCCCCCCGTGGAAATCGCCAACAGCGACAGGCTCCATCTGGGTCTCTACACGACATTCCTTGTCATTGTGGACTAGCACGGACAGCGATCGGAAGACGGTCGCCGTCCGTCTTTCGTCTTCTACCTTCTGTATCGTAAACGACAATGCTCAGCGGTATACGTGGGCAGTGCGGCTATCATGGTACTTTACCGATATCCGCACTGCTCGCGTAAACGTGCGGCAACCCATGCCAGACAAAGGAACGCCATGGATACTACCGATAGCGCCTATGGCGACAAACTCGTCCGTCTCGATACGTTCGATACCGCCGTGGCGGTCGACCCCAGCGCCGAGGACGACGCCAAGCGTCGGTTTATGACGCTTATTCTCCAGACGGCCCACCGCAACAACGGCAACATCGGGCACGTGCTGCGCGCGACCAACACGAGCGGCGAGGTCTTTGCCGTCAAGCTACTCAAGGACAATGCCATCCTTTCCGGCCAAGCCCCCGACCGCTCCGCCGAGCAAGCGGCTGCGCACCTGGCCAATACCGCCGCGCTGTTCGAGGAGTACCGTCATCTGTGCACTGTCTCGCACCTGCGCGGATTTCCGCGCGTCTATGGCTATGGATCGTGCGAGGACGACCCGCTCATCCTCATGGAGTGGGTCGAGGGCACCTCGCTCAAGCAGGCGCTGCCCTTGCTTCCGCACGATGCCTCGGGCGGGCTAACCACCCAGATGGTGGCCGCCGTTGGAAACGCCGTGCTTCGCGCACTCCTGATGACCCAGGGACTCGTAAATCCGGTCGTCCATCGCGACCTGTCGCCCGCCAATATCATGTTCCGTACCACCAGTCGAACGCTCGAGCAGCAGATCGTCGATTGCTCCTTTGACCCCTGCCTCATCGACATGGGCTCCGCGACCATGGCCCTCGGCGATGACACGATCACCCGGCGCGCCGACATCTGGCGCTTTGCCACGCCCGCATACGCCGCGCCCGAGATGCTCACGCAGGATATCGAAGGCATCGCGGCCCTTCGCCGCTCGCCCGCAATCGATGTCTACGCGCTTTCGAGCATTCTGTACCAGCTCTACAGCGGTCGCAAACCGTTCGATGTGGAGTCGACGGGTGCCGCGGCAACCGGTTCGTTCTACCTCATAAAGACCAAGACCAAGCCGGCGCCGCTCGAGCCGCGATGCAGTGACGACGAGGCGCTCGTCCAAATCATCATGAAAGGCATCTCAGTCGAGCAGCGTGATCGTCCCACCGAACAGCAGATGCTCGAGGTGCTCTCGGCATACCTCACCGATGCCGAATCCGAGGGCCGCGAGGGCGCGGGCAGTGACACCGCAATTGACATCGACTCCGGTACGCACCTTAAGGTCGACGTCGCCGGCGAGCGCGCGAGAGAGATCCTGGAGCAGGCCCGGCACGATGCCATGACCCGCCGCCGCTTTATTATCGGTGGCGTTGTCGCAGCCGTTGCGGGGCTAGGCGTTATCGGGGCGGCAACCCATGGCTTTGGCATCCCCGACTACCTGGACGGCATCCGCAGTTCACTTGACGACTACACTTGGGATCAGCTGCAGGAGATTTCGCTCAAGATTAAGGCCACCGAGACCCGTAGCGAGGCACGCGAGATTGCCAGGCGCTATCATCTGCTCGATGCCGATGGGCATATCCCCTATCCGTGTACCAAGCGTGTCACGCTCACCAACGGGCTGCAGGTTGGCGCGCAGCTTGTGGGCATCCGCCACGATGAGCTTCTGGACGGGACGGGCAAGGCCGGACTAACGTTTATGTTCGACGCGGGTATTGCCGAGCGCAACGCTGCGGCTGAACCGCCGAGCGCCGGCTGGGCAGATTGCGAGCTGCGGGAATGGCTCAACGGCGACGGCCTTAAGCTGCTGCCCAACGAGTTGCGCGCACTCATTAAAGGGGTCAAGAAGGTCTCGAACAATGTGGGCGCCGCCAACAGCGCATCGTGCCTGAGCGAGTTGCCCGCAACCCTTTGGCTGCCCGCCATGGTCGAGCTGTGCGGTACGCAACCGCCCGATTCGTTTACCGAGGGCTATCACTACCTGGCAGACATCTACAACGGCGAGGGCAGGGAGTATCAGCTCTTCCGCGAGCTCAAGGTGAGCCCGTATTCCACGAACGAGACGATGGTCCGCCAGTGGAAGGGCAAGGACACCTGTTGGTGGGAGCGCACGGTGAGCCCCGACACATCGGAGAGCGAAGGCACGCTCTATATGAACCGCGTGGGGCACGACGGCGACGTCTTTACGTACGCAACGCCTGCGGAAAAGCCAAGCAAGCTAACCTGTGTGATCCCCGGGTTCTGTATCTAGGCGGCGGGCGTCTTGCCGTGACGGGACCCCTCCCCGGCAATTGTCTCGATCTGTAACAGTAAGGGGTCAAAAACCTCTCTAGATGTTACAAATCAAGACATTTGAGTTGACCGCGGACGGTTTGTCTCGATCTGTAACATCTAGCAGGAAAAACGGTCCTTAGGCGTTACAGGTTGAGACGTTAAGTTGTGGCTCGATGTAATGTCTCGATCTGTAACAGTTACTCGACAAAAACGGGTCTAGTTGTTACAGATTGAGACATTAGACCGGCTACGGTCCGCCGACCTGGCTATCACCTCGACCAATACCAGAATGTCATACATTTCAATCTCCACTGGACACCCCCAGGGGGTATGGGTGTATAGTATCGGATGGTTAACATTTCCGACACTACGCCACAGAAAGGAGAAGCCATGGCTCAAGATAAGTTCGATGTGGGCGG
>UQUX01000118.1 GCA_900544425.1 uncultured Collinsella sp. | reverse complement strand
AGCCACACGCCAACAGCTTTAAGGAGTCAAAGCTGATTTAGCCAAAGAAGCGCTTGATCTCGATCTCGGCGTTCTCCAGGCAGTCGGAGCCGTGGATCACGTTGGCGTTAACATCGACAGCGAAGTCGCCGCGAATGGTGCCGGGGGCAGCGTCAAGCGGGTTGGTGGCGCCCATAAGGGTGCGCATCTTGGAGACAGCGGAGAGACCGGAAACGACCATCTTGACGACCGGACCGCTCGTCATAAAGTCGCAAAGACCGCCAAAGAAGGGCTTGTCGGCCAGATGGGCGTAGTGCTCCTCGACGGTAGCGCGCTCGAGCGTGGTCATCTCCATGCGCTCGATGACAAGGCCGCTGCGCTCAATGCGAGCAACGATCTCGCCGATCTTACGGTCGCGCACGGCGTCGGGCTTAATCATGATGAAGGTCTTCTCGATAGCCATAAGGTAGCCTTTCAAGTAGGTTCGCGCGTGCCCAAGTCCCATTCCGGCACCCGCCTGGACTGCATCGTAACAGAGTTTTAGCTGCAGTTAAACAAAAAGCTGTTTATTGAAACGCTGCAATTTATTAAAGCGCTCCATGTGTGTCACTTCTGTTTCGAAGCCCGATTAGAGTACCATCCGACCGCGCATCAACCGCATCGAACCGAGCGGACGGTCGGTTGCCACCCGCGAACGTGCCCCCTTCACAACCTGCCCAAAGGTCCTACAGAAGTTCTCGACAAGCCCCCCCCATAGCAACAAAATACGGGCGCCCGCAACAGCAAACGCCCGTAAAGCCAAAACGATTTACCAATAAATGGCCAAAACGACTTCAGCCAAACCTCTACTTTGCCCCGTGACCCATCTCGACTACCTTGGTCAGCGACCCAAACACGCCCTCGTCGGCCACGAGCTGCGCCTCGGCACGCTGCAGCTGCACGCCCACGGCGGCAGGGGCGGTACCGCCCTCGGTCGTGCGTGCGGCGACAATCGACGGGATATCGAGCGCCTCGGTAATGTCGCGCTCAAAAAGCGGGCTTGCCTCCTGGAACACCTCAAACGGCAGATCCTCAAGATTGCAGCCGCGCTTCTCGCACATCAGGACCAGATGTCCCACCACGGCATGTGCCTCGCGGAACGGCAGACCACGCTTGGCCAGGTAATCGGCAACATCGGTAGCGGCAAGGTGCCCCACGCCGCACTCGCGCGCCATGGCATCCTCGTTGACGGTCCAGGTCGAAATCATTCCGGCCATAACGGACAGGCACTGCATGAGCGTATGGGCGGTATCGAGCGCGCCCTCCTTGTCCTCCTGCAGGTCCTTGTTATAAGCAAGCGGCAAGCCCTTCATGGTCACGAGCAGCTGCACCAGGTTGCCATAGACTCGGCCGCTCTTGCCGCGAATAAGCTCGGCAAAGTCGGGGTTCTTCTTCTGCGGCATGATGGACGAGCCGGTGGAGTAGGAGTCGGAAAGCGTGATAAAGCCAAATTCGGAGCTCGACCACAGCACGATCTCCTCGGAAAGACGCGACAGGTGCATCGCCATAACGGAGCCGGCGTAATGCAGGTCGAGCAGGAAATCACGATCGGAAACAGCATCGAGTGAGTTAGGAATCACGCCCGCAAAGCCAAGCTCGGCAGCCGTCATCTGGCGATCGAGAGGATAGCTCGTGCCGGCAAGCGCGGCAGCACCCAGCGGACAGTTGTCGGCGGCATCAAAGGCGGCCTTCAAGCGTGTAAAGTCGCGCGCGAACATCCAGGAATACGCCAGCAGATGATGCGACAGCAGCACGGGCTGAGCGTGCTGCATATGCGTGTAACCCGGCAGAATCACCTTGTCGTACTTCTTAGCCGCATCCATCAGCACATGGCGCAGCTCAAGATTGGCCTCCATGAGCTCCTTGGCAAGCGCCTTGACGCCCAGGCGCGTATCGGTCGCCACCTGGTCGTTGCGCGAACGCCCGGTATGCAAGCGCTTACCGGCCTCACCGATGCGACGCGTCAGCTCGCTCTCGATGGACATATGGATGTCCTCGTCGTTGATATCGAAGGTAAAGTTGCCGGCATCGATATCCTGTTCGATTCCGTTCAGGCCCTCGGCGATCGCCTGCTCGTCCTCGGCACTGATGATGCCCTGGGCGGCCAGCATCTTGGCATGTGCCTTAGAGCCGGCGATATCCTGCTTATAGAGATGCTTGTCGACCGGCAACGACGCACCAAACTCCTGCGTGACCTCGGCCACACCCGCTTTCATCAAATACCAAACGAAGCGCCCAATGAAATGCGCCATGTCGATAAAGCGATTTTTCAACCGCTAGTTTTGCATATTCCCTACCGCGCGCGAGGCCATATAGCTAATTTGCAAAGAAGTGACGCACCATGCACTTGGCACCCAACGTCTCCCTCCGGATGTTGCCCTGCGAACCATCGATCCAGGCCTTCAGGCTCATAGGGACGTCCTCGACCTTTGCAGCATCGAGCTCGGGCGCGAGGGCAAGTAAAGTATGCACGACAGCATTGAACATAATGGATACTCCTCATATATATAGGCGCAGAGCCGCCAAATTGATAGAAGGAGCCCCGCCGGACAACCCCGGCGGGGCTCGGACTCAGCCGCAGTCGCGGCGTCATATATGCGGGCGGAACGTAGGGGCCACCGATGTTAAGAAGTGTCAGCAAGCATAACGAAAGGTAGGGACCCCATGCGCCCGTTATGTATCACGCGGATGGGCCGCGCGGATACCAAGGAAAGGAAGACTTAAGCCTGGGCAGCGGCAGAGCTGGGACCCTGGACCTTGGCCCACGTCTTGAGCGACAGTGTATCGATCTCGATAAAGCCGGCGCTGGCCTTCTCGTCAAACGTGGTGTCACGGTCGTAGGTAGCCAGACCGTAGTCATACAGGCTAAACGGGCTCTTGCGGCCGACGACATGGCAGTTGCCCTTAAAGAACTTCAGGCGGACGGTGCCGGTCACGAACTTCTGGGTGTCGGCCATAAAGGCGTCGAGCGCGTTCTTGAGCGGGCTGTACCACTGGCCGTTGTACACGGCGGTGGCCCAATCCTGCTCGAGTTTGATCTTGGTCTTGAGCAGGTCGCCCTCGACGCAGATGTCCTCGAGTGCCTTGTGGGCGGTGATGAGCGTCAGGGCGCCGGGAACTTCGTAGCACTCGCGGCTCTTGAGGCCCACCAGACGATCCTCGACCAGGTCGAGACGGCCAAAGCCGTTGTCGCCGGAAATCTTGTTGAGGGCGATGACGATCTCGGAGAGCTTCATCTTCTTGCCGTCGACGGCGACGGGCTTGCCCGCCTCAAACTCAATCACGGTGTAAGTCGGGGTATCGGGCGTGTCCTCGGGATTCTTGGTCATAACCCAGGCGTCGTCGAGCGGCTCGTTCCAGGGATCCTCCAGGTGGCCGCACTCAATGGCACGACCCCACAGGTTGTCGTCAATGGAATAGGGGTTATCGTTGGCACCCTCGGGAACCGGCACGTTGTGGGCGTGGGCATAGGCG
This sequence comes from uncultured Collinsella sp., assembly GCA_900544425.1. GTDB lineage: Bacteria > Actinomycetota > Coriobacteriia > Coriobacteriales > Coriobacteriaceae > Collinsella. Next base: position 1,841 of record UQUX01000118.1, on the reverse strand, counting down.
ACCTCGTCGGGACGGCACTTCAGATCCCACTCGCGAACCGGGGCGATGACCTTAAGCTCGGGATCGAGGGCCTTGACGGCAGCCTCAAAACGAACCTGGTCGTTACCCTTGCCGGTGCAGCCGTGGGCGACGTAGGTCGCGCCAAACTCGTGGGCGACCTCGACAAGCTTCTTGGCGAGCAGCGGGCGAGACAGGGCGGAGAGCAGCGGGTACTTGTTCTCGTACATGGAGTTTGCAGCGATGGCCTTGGTCAGGAACTCATCGGAGAACTCGTCGCGCAGGTCGAGCACCTGGCAATCGAGAACGCCCAGGTCGAGCGCCTTCTGCTTCTTGGCATCCAGGCCGGTCTCCTCCTGGCCCACGTTGCCGCAGACACAAACGACATCGAGATTCTTCTCGTCCTGGAGCCACTTGACACATACGGATGTATCAAGACCACCGGAATATGCGAGAACGACTTTTTCCTTGCTCATGGCTGTTTCCTTTCGCCCTTGGTAGCTAGTTAGAACATCGGTCAGTTGCAAGTCATTTCAAGGTCATATACCGTGCAATATCAGGTTAAATAGCAAAAATCAGCACATACATGCCCTAGAAACATGCAGCAATGTCGTGCTAAAACCCAACGACCTCAAAATGACTCTGTTGAGGCAATTCGCCCCATGCGGACAGAGACGATTGTTATCGTCGTCGGGAAATTGCGCGCTGGCGTCGGATGGCATTGTCTGCAGTAGTGATGATCTTTACGAACTGCATCTGCCTCTCCTTTCACCTATCGCCGGGCGCAATTCAAATATCGTAAACGGTACCTTTTTCTCGGTAAGCGGCTCTTTTGCCGTCTCCGTTTTCGATGGTCGCTATATTACGCTAAAGTGCCCGCAGCACAAGCGACAAATTCAAATTTCTGAAAAGTTTTTTCATTACTTTGTGAAGCGTGGTGCAAATACGCTCCGTTCCTGCGACAATACGCTCGGTTACTGGTTGATGGTTATAACGTCTGAAACAATTTCGAAACGAAAGGCGCGCTTTTATGCAAACTTACGAATCGGACACCAATATCGGCAGCATTAAGATTCTCGCCGTTGATATGGACAAGACGCTGCTCACCGACGAGCGCGTGTTGCCGCAGGGTCTTGATGAGCGCTTGGACAAGCTCGCCGACGCCGGCATCGTATTCTGCCCCGCTAGCGGACGTCCAGCCCCCAAGCTCGAGGAGATGTTCGAGGACATCAAGAACCGCCTCGCCTTTTGTCCCGACAACGGAGCGTGCGTAATCTATCGCGGCAGTTATATCTATAAGAGCAACATCGATGTGGCGCTGTATCAGCAGGTGCTCGCTCGTGCCTCGGAGGACCCGCGCGCCGTTCCCGTCCTGTGCTGTTACGACGAGTTCTACGTGCTTGCCCGCGACCATCAGTACCACGACGAGATCAGCGTCTACTACAACACAATCAACTACGTCGACAGCTTTGAGGGCATCGATTTCGAGTCCAACAAGATTTCGGTCTTCTTCCCCGGCTACGACGCCGAGCCCGCTTTCCGCGAGACCTATAGCCCCGAGTTCTCGGACAAGCTCTACGTCACCAACGCCGGGCGCGAGTGGATCGACTTTATGAACCTGGGTGTCGACAAGGGCGCCGGCGTCGCGCATCTGTGCGAGCAGCTCGGCATTGATATCGCCGATGCCGCCGCCGTGGGCGATACGTACAACGATATTCCCATGCTGGAGCGCGTCGGTCACAGCTTTATCGTGGACAATGCCGAGGAGCATATGAACGCGCATGCTAAGTGGCGTATTCCGAGCAACAACGACGGGGGCGTACTGACGCTCATCGACGCCATCT
>UQUX01000117.1 GCA_900544425.1 uncultured Collinsella sp. | reverse complement strand
CCCAGGCTCAGGCCGACCACATGAAGGAGACGGTGGGCGAGGCCGAGGCCGAGATCATGAGCGGACACATTGTCCTGGCTCAGGACCCGGGCATGACCGACGCCATCAACGCCGCCATTGACGGCGGTACCTGCGCCGAGCAGGCGCTCATGGACACCTCGACCATGTTCGAGAACATGTTCCTGTCCATGGACGACGAGATGTTCCGTCTGCGCGCGGCCGACATCGCCGACATCCGCACCGGTATTCTGGCCGAGCTGCTGGGCAAGGAGGTCGTCGACCTCTCCGTCCTGCCCGAGAACACCGTCGTTGTCGTGCACGACCTCACGCCGTCCATGACCGCCACGATCGATAAGGCCCACGTTGCCGGTATCGTCACCGAGACCGGTGGCCGCACGTCGCACTCCGCGATCATTGCGCGTGCCCTCGAGATCCCGGCTGTCCTTTCGGTTTCCAACAGCTGCACCGCGCTGCGCAACGGTATGACAGTCGTCGTCGACGGTGGCAAGGGTATCGTCGAGGCCGATCCCGACGAGGAGACGCTCGCTGCCTACACCGCCAAGGCCGAGGCCTTCGCTGCCGAGAAGGCAGCCCTCGAGGCCTTCCGTGGCAAGCCGTCCGTGACTGCCGATGGCATCAAGAAGATCATCGCCTGCAACATCGGTAACCCCGATGACGTGCCCAACGCGCTCGATCACGACGCCGAGGCCATCGGTCTGTTCCGCTCCGAGTTCCTGTTCATGGACTCTGCCGAGCTTCCTTCCGAGGAGGAGCAGTTCAACGCCTACCGTAAGGTCGCCAGCGCGCTCAAGGGTGCTCCGGTCATCATCCGTACGCTCGATGTGGGTGGCGACAAGGAGATTCCGTATCTGCATATGGTCAAGGAAGACAACCCCTTCATGGGCTTCCGCGCCGTGCGTTACTGCCTGGCCAATCCCGACCAGTACAAGGTCCAGCTCCGCGCTCTGCTGCGCGCTAGCGCCTTCGGTGACGTCAAGATTATGATCCCGCTCGTCACCTGCGTCGAGGAGGTCTTGGCTGTCAAGGAGCTCGTCGAGCAGTGCAAGGCCGAGCTGACCGAAGAGGGTCGCAAGTTCAACGAGAACATCGAGGTCGGCATCATGGTCGAGACGCCTGCCGCTTCGCTGCTCGCAGACCGTCTTGCCGAGGTTGCCGACTTCTTCTCCATCGGCACCAACGACCTGATCGGCTACACCATGTGCGCCGACCGTGGCAACGACACCATCTCCAACCTGTACCAGGTTTACTATCCCGCCGTGCTCCGCTCGCTCAAGAACATCATCGAGAGCGGCGTGAAGGCCGGCATCATGGTCGGTATGTGCGGCGAGGCCGCTGCCGATCCGCTGCTCGAGCCGCTGCTGATCAGCTGGGGCCTGGAGGAGTTCTCGATGAGCGCTCCGTCGATCCTGCGCGCCCGCAAGACCATCAGCCAGTGGACCAAGGCCGAGTGCGACGAGCTCGCCGAGAAGGCGCTCGCCTGCAACACCGCCGCCGAGGTCAAGGCACTGCTCGAGTCCGCAGCTCGCTAATTTGGTATCAGAGGTAACCGCGTGGTTGGAATGGGCCGGCCACGCGGCCCTCACATATACAGGGGGTACTGTAAATGTTCTACACGCTAACCGCTAACCCGGCTGTCGACATGACGGTTTCGAGCTCTCCGCTCGAGCCCGACGAGAACGTCCGCACCGGCTCGGCCAGCTACACGGCTAACGGCAAGGGCCTCGACGTGTCCTTCGCCTTTAAGAAGATGGGCGTCGACACCGTCGCGCTCGGCTTCTTCGCCGGCTTCACGGGCAAGTTCATCGTCGAGGAGGTCATGAACCTGGGTTGCCTCTGCCGCCCGGTCTGGACCGACGGTATCACGCGCATTAACACCTACGTCAACGATGGCCAGCACGAGTACGGCATCCTGAACCCGGGTGCTCCGATCACGCCGCAGCACCAGGAGGAGCTCTACAACATCCTGGACACCGCGGGCGATCTCGAGTGCCTGATCGTTTCCGGCTCCGTTCCTCCCAAAGCTACGCCTGACTTCCTGGCTAAGGTCATGGAGCACGCTCAGGCTCGTGGCGCCGACGTCGTCCTGGACCTGTCCTCCGACAAGCTCAAGGAGCTCGCTCACAAGAAGCCTCTGCTCATCAAGCCGAACCATCACGAGATGAAGGCCATCTTCGGCGTGCCGGTCGACACCGACGACGAGGTCCGCGTTGCCATGAAGATGGCTCACGACGCTGGCGTTCAGAACGTGCTGCTCACCCGTGGTAGCCGCGGCGACGCTTACTTCTCCAACGGCGAGGACATCTGGTACGCCAAGCGTGAGTTCAACATCAAGCTGGTTTCTTCTGTCTGCGCCGGCGACTGCACCCTCGCTGCGTTCCTGCATAAGTGGTACAGGGATCGCGACAACGTCGAGGAGGCCATGAAGCTCGCTATGGCCACCGGCGCCAACGTTGCCGAGTCCGTCGGCATCGGCGACTTCGGTCACGTCGACGAGTACAGCAAGCGCGTTGCTGTCCGCAAGCTCGATCGTCAGTAATCGAAACGCGACATATTCGTGCGCATGTGGCGCCCCGGTTTCGGCTGGGGCGCCTTTTTGTTCCGCCGCGGGGGAGAGGTGTCCCGCCGTACTTCATCGCTTCCACACCGTTCGCCGAGTTGTCCTAGCCTTTTACCGATGCGTGGAATATACTTTCATTAACACGTTGCTTCGTGAAAGGAACATTCATGATTTACACGCTCACTGCAAATCCCGCCATTGACTACAACATCGCCTGCGACGGCCTTACTGCCAATACCGTCACGCGTACCCGCAATGCCGTCTACACGCCCAACGGCAAGGGCCTCAACGTCTCGTTTACGCTTGACCACTATGGTGTCGACACCACGATCCTGGGTTTCTTCGCCGGCTTCTCGGGTGAGTTTATCGTTAAGGGCGCCGAGGCCCTGGGCGTGCCCGTCAAGCCCGTGTGGACCGACGGTATTACGCGCGTCAATGTGTTCCTCAACGCCGGTCCCGACACCGAGTACAACATGGTCAATGCCGGTGCCGCCATCAATGAGGCCAACGAGCAGGAGATGTTTGAACTTATCGATTCGCTCGATGACATGACCTGCCTGGTCATCAGCGGCTCGCTGCCTCCCAACACTTCCGAGGGCTTCTTGGCCGAGGTCCTGCGCCGTGTCAAGGCCAAGGGGGCCGAGTTCGTCCTCGACATCTCGAGCCATCAGCTGGCAGACCTCATTGCTCTGGAGCCACTGCTGATCAAGCCCAATGACGACGAGCTGCTTGACATCTTTGGCATCAAGGTGAGCGGTGGCGACGACGAGTCCGTCAAGGGCGCTATGGCCGAGCTGCACGCCAAGGGCGCCAAGAACGTGCTGCTGACCCTTGGTGGCGCCGGTGCGTACTTCTCCAACGGCGAGCATATCTGGTTTGCCAACCGCACCTTCGACGTCAAGCTGCTGTCGACGGTGTGCGCCGGCGATTCCTCGCTCGCTGCCTTCCTGTCCGTGTGGCACGACGCCCCCGAGCGCGTCGAGGACGCCCTGCGCCTTTCGATGGCCACTGGCGCCAACGTGGTCGAGTGCCCCGGTCTGGGTGATTTTGCCAAGGTGGACGAATATAAGAAGCACATCGAGGTTCGCCAGGTCTGCTAGTTCCGGCACCTTGTCTGAATAGTTTGATTATTTCGCATCCGTCTTAGACTAGGACGGATGCGTTTTTGTTTATCGGACTTGCGTGTGCAGTGGAGGCTGTTTCTTGCTAGACTTCTTGCAGACGCAATCGATAGCCAATTTGATAGTCGCAGGAGGCCATAGGCATGTGCAATGTTTCGCTCAACGGTACGCAACCGTCCGATGCGTCCCTGCGCGTCCTGCGCGCGCTTGAGGCGGCTGGTCTTGAGGCTTGGTACGTGGGCGGTTGGGTGCGCGACGCCCTGATGGGGTACCCCAGCCACGATGTTGATATGTGCTGTAGCGGCCTGTGGCAGGAGTCCAAAGCGGCGCTCGAGGCCGCCGGCATCGCGGTTGTGGAGTCGGGCATTAAATTTGGCGGAATCACGGCTATTTCCGATGGCGAGCGTATCGAGGTCACCACGTACCGTCTGGATGGCTTTTACACCGATGGTCGTCATCCCCAGAGTGTGGAGCGTGCCGCCTCGCTCGAGGACGATCTGGCGCGCCGCGACTTTACCGTCAATGCCATGGCCTGGCATCCCGAGCGCGGGCTTGTCGACCGCTACGACGGCCAGGGTGACTTGGAGCGCAAGCTGATTCGCGCTGTCGGCGATCCCAAGCGTCGCTTTAACGAGGACGCCCTGCGCATGCTGCGTGCGGTGCGCTTTGCCTGCCGTCTGGACTTTATGATTGAGCCCGAGACCAAGCGTGCGCTTGCCGAGTGCGCGCCGCTGCTCGATGCCGTGGCGCGTGAGCGTGTGGGTATTGAGCTCGAGGGCATTCTTTCGACCGGTCATGGGGGAGACGCGATGCTTCGCTATCCCGAGCTCATCTGTGCCGCTGTGCCCGAGTTGGCAGCGGGTCGCGGGTTTGATCAGCGCAGTGTCTATCATGCGTTTAACGTCTACGTGCATATCGCCCGTGTGCTGACGGTGGCGGGGGAGCTCGCGCTGTGTGACGGCGTCGCGCCCTCGTCGAGCCTTATGTGGGCGGCGTTTTTGCACGATGTGTCCAAGCCCGAGTGCTTCACGGTCGACCATGCCGGTAGCGGACACTTCTACGGTCATCCCGAGCTCGGCGCCAAGAAGGCGCGCGTCATTATGGATCGCCTGGCGCTCTCGCACGACTTGGTGCGCGACGTGTGCCTGCTCATCAAATACCATGACAAGCCGCTGCGCCCCGAGCGCTCCTGTCTGCTCAATATGATGCGCGCGCTTTCGGGTGAGGGCGTCGACACGGCCCGCCTGATTGACGAGCTCATGGACCTTAAGCGTGCCGACACACTTGGCAAGGCCCCGTCGTGCTTCTATTACGTTGAGACGATTGAGGAGATGCGCGCGATGGCGCACGAGCTGCTGAGGGCGGGGGAGCCCTATACGCTCAAGATGCTCGCCATCAACGGCGGCGACTTGATCCGTGCTGGAGTCAAGCCCGGGCCGGAACTGGGGCAGCTTCTCAACTCCGCCCTCGACGCCGTGATCGAAGACAACATTCCCAACGATCGCGAAGCTCTTTTGGTCCATCTCAACTTGAATTAGCTACCTAGTTTACCTGCGTGTTCCATAACCTGCCGACAATTTTTCGGCAATTTGGAATTTCTTCTTGCGCTGACGTTTTTTGTCCCGTAATATATTTCCTTGCAGCACGGCAGTGCAGATGTCATGTGGCCCGTTCGTCTAGCGGTTTAGGACGCCGCCCTCTCAAGGCGGAGATCACCAG
>UQUX01000116.1 GCA_900544425.1 uncultured Collinsella sp. | reverse complement strand
AAGCCCCCGCTGCGCACTTCGTGCGGCGGGGGCTTCCTCCGTCCTGCGGAAAGATTGTGGGGCTAACGGGCAGGGGCCCGCCGGCTCGTTATCGTGGCGGGCGCAGCTCTGGGGAGCTCGACGGGCCATCTCGCTAGGTAAAATGATGGTTCGCGGTGGTATTGTTGCCGTGGGTTTAATTCGACATGAAAGGGTGACTTTGGTGTCCAAGATGGATTCTACGCTCTCCTATATTACTGACCAGTTGAAGACGCTGACTTCTATCGCTTCGCCTACGGGCTATACCCGTGCGGCGACTGATTATCTGATGGAAACGTTGCGTGATATGGGCTTTGGGCCCGAGCGCTCCAATAAGGGCAACGTGTTGGTTGAGCTTGGCGGCGAGGGCGAGCCGCTCGTGTTGGCGAGCCATGTCGATACCCTGGGCGCCATGGTGCGCTCCATTAAGGACAATGGTCGCCTGCGCCCCACGACCCTCGGCGGGCACCAGTGGTCCACGGCCGATGGCGAGAACTGCACCGTCTACACGCGTGACGGCAATGTCTACACGGGCGTGGTCCTCAATACCGAGCCTTCGGCGCATGTGGCCGATGAGCCGGTCAAGACCATCGAGAAGAACATGGAAATCCTGCTCGACGAGAACGTTGACAGCAAGGACGATGTGCTCGAGCTGGGTATTCAAACCGGCGACATCATCGCTATGGATCCGCGCACCACGGTGACGGAGAGCGGCTACATCAAGAGTCGCTTCCTTGACGACAAGCTGTCCGCGTCGATTCTGCTGGGTCTGGCCCGCGCCGTTGCTGACGGCGAGGTGTCGCTTTCGCGCAAGGTGTCGCTGCTCTTTACGGTGTACGAGGAGGTCGGCCACGGCGGTGCCTTTGTGCCGGCCGACACGCGCGAGATGATCAGCGTGGACATGGGCTGCGTGGGCGACGACCTGGGCTGCACCGAGCGCATGGTGTCGATTTGCGCCAAGGATTCGGGCGGTCCGTACAACTACGACCTGGTGACCACGCTGTCCAATATCGCGCGCGAGCTTGAGCTCGATTACGCCATCGACGTGTATCCGCATTACGGTTCGGACGTCGAGGCCACGCTCTCTGCCGGCTACGACATCCGTCACGGCCTGATCGGCCCCGGCGTGTACGCGAGCCACAACTACGAGCGCAGCCACATCGACGGCGTGCGCAATACCTACGAGCTGGTTCGCGCCTACGTTCAGCGCTAGGGGAGCAGCGGCCTCGGCTGACACAGCAGTACCGACCGAGGCCGTCCTCTCTAAGTTGCGGTGAAATAGGGACTGTTTAAGCGTTTAAAACCACCAAACAGTCCCTATTTCACCGCAACTTATGAAGGAGATGGGGCTACCTGATGGCTGCCGTAACGGTGCCGCCGCCCAAGACGACGTCGCCGCGATAGATAACGACTGCCTGGCCGGGGGCGATGGCTCGCTGCGGCTCGGCAAAAGTTAGCAGCATTTGCCCGTCGGCGCCACGTGTAAGGGTCGCTGCCTGGTCCTTTTGACGGTAGCGGTACTTGGCGCCCACGCGAATGCCGCCCGCATTGAGCTCGGCCTCCATGCGCTCTGCTGGCGCGCTCCAGATCCAGTCATTGGCCGTGAGCGCTGTGGCCGTCAGGTCCTCGGCCTCGCCCAGATGCACAATGTTGTTGGCGGCATCGACGCCCGTTACGTACACGGGGTGCGCCATCGCGACGCCCAAGCCTTTGCGCTGGCCGATGGTATAGCGCAGCGCGCCGTTATGGCGTCCGACCACGCTGCCGTCGCGCCATACAATATCGCCCGGCTCGGCGGCATGTCCGCAGCGGCGCTCGATATAGCCCGCGTAGTCGCCGTCCGCGATAAAGCAGATATCCTCGCTCTCGGCCTTCTTGGCGTTGATGAAGCCCCGCTCGGCGGCAATGCGGCGCACGTCGCGCTCTTTGTCCAGCCCAGCCAGCGGAAAGATCGTGCGCGCCAGGCGCTCCTGCGTGAGCGAATACAAAAAGTAGCTCTGGTCCTTCTTGGGATCTTCGCCGCGATGTAGCTGCCAGGTGCCGTCGGGCGCCTGGCTCGTCTTTGCGTAGTGGCCCGTGGCGATGTAGTCGCAGCCCATATCGAGCGCCGCATCGAGCAGCGCGCCAAACTTAATATGGCGGTTGCAGATAATGCACGGATTGGGCGTCAACCCCTCCTGATAGGCAGTCACGAAGCGCTCGATAACGCTGCGGTCGAAGGTCTGCTGCAGGTCGAGCACGTGGTGGGGTATCCCCAGCCGCTCGGCGACGGCCTTTGCATCGGCGATGTCGCGGTCGACCTTACTCATGCTCGTGACGGGATCGGGCGCGGGGCAAGTGAGTCGCATAGTGGCGCCGACACATTCGTAACCCTGGCGCTTGAGCAGATATGCAGTCACGCTGGAATCGACGCCGCCACTCATGGCGACGAGCACGCGCTTGTTGTGCATGGGGAGGTTCTCCTTGGTGGCATGTGGCCAAAAAAGAAAAGCGGCGCGGGAGGCTGGTTCCGCGCCGCAGACATTGTAGCAAGTTCGGACGACTCGTGGAGCGCCCTGATGGGATGGGCTTAGACTGCCGGGAGAGAGGAGACCGATTCGTCCTGGGCTCAACCTATGGGCGAGGCCCTAGTCCTGGAAGAGTGCCGTGGACAGGTAGCGCTCACCGGTGTCGGCAAGCAGAGCCACGATGGTCTTGCCCTCGTTCTCGGGGCGCTTGGCCAGCTGCAGTGCGGCCCACACGGCGGCGCCGGACGAAATGCCCACGAGCACGCCCTCCTTGTGGCCCACGGCGCGGCCGGTGGCAAAGGCGTCGTCGTTCTCGACGGGGATGATCTCGTCATAGACCTGGGTGTCGAGGACGTCGGGCACAAAGCCGGCGCCGATACCCTGGATCTTGTGCGGGCCGGCCTGGCCCTTGGAGAGCACTGGGGAAGTGGCGGGCTCGACGGCGACAACCTGAATCTCGGGGTTCTGCTCCTTGAGGAACTCGCCCACGCCGGTCACGGTGCCGCCGGTGCCGACGCCGGCGACGAAGATGTCGACCTCGCCGTCGGTGTCATCCCAGATCTCGGGGCCGGTCGTGGCCTTGTGGATGGCAGGGTTGGCGGGGTTTACAAACTGGCCGGCGATAATGCTGTTGGGGGTCTCCTTCTGCAGCTCCTCGGCCTTGGCGATAGCGCCCTTCATGCCCTTGGAACCGTCGGTGAGTACGAGCTGTGCGCCATATGCCTGCATAAGCTTGCGGCGCTCGACGGACATGGTCTCGGGCATGGTGATGATCACCTTGTAGCCGCGAGCCGCCGCCACCGAGGCGATGCCGACGCCGGTGTTGCCGCTCGTGGGCTCGATGATGGTGTAGTCGCCGCCGCGCACGAGCTTGCCGGCCTTCTCGGCCTCGTCGATCATGTTCTTGGCGACGCGGTCTTTGACGGAGCCGGCGGGGTTGAAGTATTCCAGCTTGACGAGCACGCGGGCCTTGAGGTCCTCATCGGCCTCAAAGTGAGTGAGCTCCAGAAGCGGAGTGTGGCCGATAAGCTGATCGATGGACGTGTAAACATTGCTCATGGTGAACCTCCAAAGTGTTCAAATGACTGGATACCGTGTGGTTTTACGGTGTGTGTAACAGCGAAACCCACAAACCTTATAGGTTGTTCGTTTTGCTGTTGGCAAGCATAGTAGACACTAAACCCTAGTAACGCAATAGGAAATAGAAGATTATTACGAGTCGATTAACCAGCTTGACGGGAATAGGTATTTTCAAAACCAATATTTCGGCTAGAATTTCTACGGATTAAAAGACCGAAAGGCAGCAATATATATGTTGGTTTCCACAAAGGGCAGGTATGCCCTGCGCGTTATGGTCGACCTGGCCGAGCACCAGGCGGCAGGCCGCATTCCCCTCAAAGAGATCGCCGCGCGTCAGGGGATTTCGGAGAAATATCTGGAGAACATTTTGGCCACGCTCGTGCGCGCCAATATGCTCTCGGGCATGCGCGGCAAGGGCGGCGGCTACGTGCTCACGCGCCCGCCCGAGCAGTACACGGTGGGCGAGATCCTGCGCCTGACCGAGGGCAGCCTGGCACCGGTCGCATGCCTGGACGGCGACTGCAAGGGCTGCTCACGATCTGATGAGTGCCCCACGCTCGACGTTTGGAAGAACCTGGACAAGCTCATCAACGACTACCTCGACGGTGTGACGCTCGATGCCCTCGTTGCCCCCAACGAGGGCTACGACTACGTCATCTAGTCCCACCTGCCATTGGGGGACGGGGCAGAAATGCTGGATTTTCTTGCCCTCTGAGGCTCGACAAATGACAAGGCCGCCCATCGTTGCGATGGACGGCCTTCTTTAGGTGTGTTGTGGCGGCCCGAATCCGGTCGCTTTAGTTCCTGGCGACGCTGTCGAGAATGCTGCGCATGATGGATACCAGGATGCTGCCCATAAAGGCCGATCCAAAGCTGGCAATGGAGATACCCGCGCCCAGCAGATTGACCGACAGGTAGCTGGCCAGCTCGAGCATAAAGCTGTTGACTACGAGCTGAAAAATACCAAGCGTGATAATAGTGAGCGGCAGTGAGATGACCGTCAGGAACGGCTTGACGAGCGAGTCGACGATGTTGAGGAACAGTCCCACGAAGGCAAAACAGACCCAGGCGTCTGCCATGCCGAAGGGCTGAATGCCGGGGACGAGAAACGTTGCGATCGCGATGGCGATTGAGGTCAAAAGCCAGTTGAGCAAAAAGCGCATGGTGTGAATCCTTTCTTGCGCATGGCGTGGTGAGGGAGCGTGAGGGGCGCATGCCTTTGCAACTTGGATGGGTGCGGGGCACGGCCTTGTTTGGGCGCCCATTGTCTCAGATATTCGTGGAGCTTGCGTGCGCATTCGGTTTCAAAACGGCGCTCGTCCTAAAAAATGCGCCGCTGGCAGAGAGTCTTGTCGCTTTAGTTTGGTGGTGTGCTAAACTGCTACGGGCAAAAGCCACAGGTGTTGCCCTATTGCATAGAACGGGCGAGCGATGCCCGATGCCAGTATCAACTTCGATGCCTTTTGGCGGGTTTGGCGGTGATCGATGAATATCGAGAACATGTTTGACAAGCCTGATGTCAAGCAGCTGGTCCACGCATTTAGCCTTTTGGACGACGAGAAAGATATCCAAGCGTTTTTGACCGATATCTGCACGCCGCGTGAGATTTGCGATCTATCGCAGCGTCTGCAGGTCGCGCGTTACCTGGACGAGGGCGAGCCCTATGTCGAGGTTCAGGCGCGTACCGGCGCTTCGTCCACCACGGTGAGCCGTGTGTCCAAGGCGCTCAACGGCGAGTACGGTGGCTACCGCAAGATCCTCATTAAGCTGGAGGATGGCGAGTAGGCCGCGGCAAAACCAATTGTTCAAAACCGCTCCTCCGGGGGCGGTTTTTTGATCCCTTGGGGACGGAGGAAAACGGATCACCGGGTTAG
>UQUX01000115.1 GCA_900544425.1 uncultured Collinsella sp. | reverse complement strand
AGTTCCGCACGCAAAGAAGGCCACTTAATGTGGCCTTCGTCTTGCGCAGGACTGTAGAGCAGGGAACTTCGTGCCCCGACGCCCGGGAGGACGTTTCATTTAGAAAGATGGACCGACCGCCGTCAGCGATGGGAGCTACTCCCCCAGCACGGCCTTTTTGGCGGCTGCAGCCATGTTGTCCAGATCTTCCTTGGTGGGGTGATCCTTTGCGGCGACCCAGTTATCGAGCAGCATCTTAAAGCGGACATTGTCGGGATCTTGCTCGAGCATGGCCTCGTAGCGCTGCTTGACCGCGGGACCCATCTTGCCCTGGCACATTGCCCAACCCACAAGCTCGGCATCCTCGGCCAAATTGGAGGTCACGCGATTGATAATCTGCTGATAATAGCTCTGGTCGGCGCCAAAACCGCAGGTACCAAAGAGGAAAACGCGCTTGCCGTGCAGAGCGGAGAGCAGCGCGGCAACCGAAGGCGTGCACGCGCCCTTGTCGCACCAAAAACCGACGAGCACCGTGTCGGCCGCGCAGGCGCCCTGCGCCTCGAGCGCAACCTGATTTGCATCCGCATCGTCGCTCAACGCCGCGGCATGGACAAACTCAACGCCCGCAGCCTGCAGAGCGCGCTTGATCGCGCCCGAAACCATCCTGGTATTACCGCTCTTGCTGTTAACCACCAAAGAGCACGTCATAGTCACGTTGCCTCGTTTCCCCCAAAACTAAAGCCACTAATGCAATTTATTAGATGAATATCTTAGTACTAACGTGACAGATGTAAACCACCGTCTGTCGATTGATTAATTTGCCCCACGGGCTTGTTCACTGGGCAAACTGGCTGCGGTAGAGCTCGGCATAGAAGCCGTCTGCCGCCAGCAGCTCGTCGTGTGTGCCACGCTCGATAATCTGGCCGTCGCGCATGACCAGAATGCAGTCGGCGTTGCGGATCGTCGACAGGCGGTGCGCCACCACAAAACTTGTGCGGCCGGCCATGAGCTCATCGAATGCCGCCTGCACCTGCAGCTCGGTGCGCGTATCGATACTCGAAGTCGCCTCGTCCAGCAGCAAGATAGCCGGATCGGTGAGCATAACGCGCGCAATGCACAGCAGCTGCTTTTGACCCTGGCTAAACGTGCCGCCGTCCTCGCCGATGACCGTATCGTAGCCGCCTGGCAGCTGCACGATAAACTTGTGCGCGTGCGCGCGCTTGGCAGCTTCGATAACCTGCTCGCGCGTGGCTCCTGGACAACCGTAAGCGATGTTGTCCGCCACCGTGCCCTCGAACAGCCATGTGTCCTGCAGCACCATGCCAAAGGCACGGCGCAGGCTCGAGCGCGTATAGTCACGCGAGGAACGACCATCGACCATGATGCGGCCGGCATCGATATCGTAAAAGCGCAGCAGCAGGTTGATGAGCGTCGTCTTGCCACAGCCCGTGGGACCGACGAGGGCATAGCGCATACCGGGCTTGGCATCAATGCAGATATCCTGCAGCAGCTTGCGGTCGGGCACATAGCTAAAGTCCACGTGTTCAAAAGTCACCTCGCCACGCGGGGCGGCAAGCTCCACGGCGTCTGGCGCATCGGGCTCCTGCTCGCGGGCGTCGAGCAGTGCAAACATGCGGCGCGCCGAGGCGTACGCGGTCTGGATTTGCGTAATGACGTTGGTAACCTCGTTGAACGGCTTGGTGTACTGGTTGGCGTAGGACAGAAAGATCTGCACGCCGCCCACCGTAAGCGCCGCGGGCACGCCCGTGATCACGCCCACGCAGCCGATCACAGCAACCACGGCATAGATGATGTTGTTGATAAAGCGCGTGCCGGGGTTGGAGAGCGAACCCATAAACTGCGCGCGCTCGCCCGCCGTATAGAGCTCGGCGTTGAGGACATCGAAGCGCTGTTGAGCGTGCGGGCCGTAGGCGAAGGCGTCCACGAGTTTTTGCTCACCCACATACTCCTCGATATGACCACCGAGCTGGCCCTGGATGCGCTGCTGGGCCGTAAAGCTCTTATTGGAAAGTTTGGCGATGGCACCGGCCGCAAAGATGGAAAGCGGCGTGACGAGCACCACCACAAGCGTCATGGTCAGGTTAATGGAGAGCATAAACGCGAGCGTGCCAACGATGGTGATAACGCCGGTAAAGAGCTGCGTAAAACCCTGCAGCAGGCCGTCACCCACCTGATCGACGTCGTTGACCACGCGGCTCATGAGGTCGCCGTGGGCATGGCTGTCGATAAAGCTGAGCGGCATGCGGCTGAGCTTGTCGCTCGCCTCCACGCGCATGTCGCGCCCCGTCTCGTAGGACAGGCGGTTGACGCAATAGCCCTGCAGCCACTGGAAGACCGCAGCGCCTACGACGACAATCGCGAGCTTGGTAACGAGCGGCAGCAGTGCGTCAAAGTCCACCTGCCCGGCGGCGACGATGAGGTCGATGCCCTCGCCGATGAGGATGGGCGTGTAGAGCTGCAGAATCACCGAGACGGCAGCACTCACAAACGACGCCGTAAACGAAATGCGGTGCGGACGGACGTAGCCCAGCAGGCGGCGAGTTACCGCGCCTACGGGGTAGCGCTCGGGGTCGCCGGGCTGGCGCGGACCGTCACCCAGGTCGTTGAGGTTATCGTTGCCGGACACGTTGGCCGTCATCGTGGCGACCGAACCGGAAGAGGTGTACGGATTCATTTAGCAGCCCTCCTTTGCGCAGACGGATGCGGAGGCGATCGGTGCGGACGCGGGCGCCGTGCTCCCCTGCTGGCCCTCGAGCTCCTCGCGGCGAAGCTGCGACTGGCAAATCTCGCGGTAGAGCTGGCAGGTCGCGTACAGCTCATCGTGCGTGCCCAAGCCCGCGACCGATCCGTGATCGAGTACGCAGATCATGTCGGCGTCGCGCACGGTCGAAACGCGCTGGCTTACGATCACCGTCGTCAGCGGCAGCCCGCCCTCGGCGGCACCGCGCACGCTGCGTTCGCGAATGGCATGGCGAAGCGCCGCGTCGGTCTTAAAGTCGAGCGCCGAGGCAGAATCGTCCATGATCAGAACCTGCGGCGAGCCCACTAAGGCGCGCGCGATAGTCAGACGCTGACGCTGGCCACCGCTAAAATTCTTGCCGCCCGCCTCGACCGGGGCGTCGAGCCCCTGCGGCTTGTTGCGCACGAACTCGCTCGCCTGCGCCATATCGAGCGCTGCCCAAAGATCCTCGTCGGTTGCCGCCTCGTCGCGCCAGGTCAGGTTGCTGCGGATAGTGCCGCTCACCAGCGACGCACGCTGCGGAACAGTCGCAACCACATGGCGCAGCTGGTCGAGCGGCCAAGCGCGCACGTCGGCACCCATCACGCACACGCTGCCGGTGCCCGCATCGTACAGGCGCGGGATAAGCGAGACGAGCGTGGACTTGCCGCTGCCCGTGCCACCGATAATGCCGAGCGTTTTGCCCAGCGGCAGTTCCAGAGTCACATCGCTCACGGCATTTGCCGCGCCGGCGCCAAACGAGAAGCTCGCATGGCTCAAGCTCAGCGCGGGAACTGGAGCAACATTGCCCGGCTCGGGCAGCGCGGCCGGCTCGTTGCCCTCGTCGGTAATGCTCGGCACGCAATTGAGCACCTCGTTGATACGCAACGCACTGGCGCTCGCCTTGGTAAAGACCACGACCAGGTTGGCGACGTACACGATGGAGGTCAGGGTCTGCGTCATGTAGTTGACGAACGCCATGACCTGGCCCTGCGTGAGCTCGCCCACGTTGACCTGGATGCCGCCCACCCACAGGATGGCGCACACACCCAGGTTCATCACAAGAAACGTGACAGGGTTAAGGACCGACGAGAGCTTGCCCACCGCGATGGCGGTATGGGCCTGGTCATCGGCGGCTTGGGCAAAGCGCTCGCGCTCGTGATCTTCGCGTACAAAGGCACGAACCACGCGGGCGCCCGAAAGCCCCTCGCGGCAGATAAGCGCGATGCGGTCGAGCTTTGCCTGCAGCTGCTTGTAGTACGGAATGCAGCGCGCCATGACGAACCAAAACACCAGGCCAATGGCGGGCGTGCAGATCAAAAAGATCACGCCGAGCTTAAGGTCGATGGCAAGGGCCGCGCACATGGAGCCCACCGCCAAGAAGGGCCAGCGGATGAGCATACGCACGCCCAGCGCCACGGCAAGCTGCACCTGGTTGACGTCGTTGGTGATACGCGTAATGAGAGACGGCGTGCCAAAGCGGTCGAGTTCGACATAGCTCAGCTTATTGATGTGCTGGTAGAGCGCACCGCGAATGTCGGTGCCCATGCCCTGCGAGGTGAGCGCCGCCATCTTTTGGCAAACAAGCGTAAACGAGATGCCGATCACGGCCATAGCGCCAAGCACCATGCCGTAGCGGACGACAGCGTTCACATCGTGTGCGCCAATACCCTTATCGATCATCTGGGCAATCACGAGCGGCGTCAGCAGGTCAAAGATCACTTCGATCAACTTGCACGCTGGGCCGATCACCATATACCGGCGAAACTTACCACCAAAACGCCTGAGCAGCTCAATCATAAAAAGGCGCTCCCTATCATCATTCACACTCAATTCGAATCATGATAGTACGGTGAGCCCAAAAGACGAGTAAACAACTCGCCATTTCTAATGGGATTCGGTTTCCAAAGAAGCGGAGAGGCACGCGCACACCCAGCCAGTGTCGGGTCGACCGCCTGATATACTTACATTAGTGCTACCAAGTTAGTCGCCGACCCTTGAAATGAGGTGCCGAGATGAACGACATTCTCGCAAGAAGAGCAAGACGAGCAACTGTGGGCATCGCCCTTTCCGCGGCACTTGTCGCGGGAATCGCCCCCGTAGCGGCGATCGCGGCAGAAACCAGTTCCCCCACCGATGCGGCCGTTTCGCAGACGAGCGCCACCAACGGCAATTCGGGCGCCCCGCAGACAGAAGACGCGGCCGCCGCAAAAGAAAAAGCGTATGCAGCCATGCAGGAAGCGCTCAAAAACCTCGAGGCCGCAAAAAACGCCGCAAGTCCCGAGAAAATTGCGAGATTCAATGATGACATTACCCGTTTTCAAGAGTACCGCGAAAAGATGGCGGCGCAAGCCGCCGAAGGGAGGGAACTCCTTCCCACCATGCAAGCGGACGTCGATGCTGCCCAAGCCAAATACGACGGGGCCATCAACCGGGTAAGCGAGCTCCAGGCAGAATTAGAGAAGAAACATGAGATGCTTAAGACACTCGAAGCACTCGGCTACGAGGAGTTTGTCGAAACTACTAAACAGCAAATAAAGCAGTTGCACAGTGAGATCATATCGGCAAAAACGCACGTAAACTATTGCGAAACGGAGCTCCGCGAGTTCCAGTACCGCCTCAGAAGAGAGGAAAGACGAGTTAATGACTGTGAACGTGCTGTAGAGAAATATAAAGCCGATATCGACCGGTTCACAGCCTGGCGAGATGCGCTCCTCGACAATTTGAAAAAAGCGCAAACGGCCTATGACGACGCCTGCAAGGCATACGAAGAGGCGAAAGCCGCGGCAGACAAGGCCACCTCGCCCGAGATAACGAAACCGACCGAGACGACGCCCCCCTCC
>UQUX01000114.1 GCA_900544425.1 uncultured Collinsella sp. | reverse complement strand
CACCGCCGGTGGAAAGCACCAGGCCGCTGCGCTTGGAGATGTCGGAGAGCGCCGCCGTTTCCTGCTCGCGGAAGGCCGCCTCGCCGCGCTCGACGATATAGTCGGCGCAGGGCATCCCCAGGCGTTCCTCAAGCGTGCGATCCAGGTCGATGTGCTCTCGCCCCGTGAGCAGGGCAATCTGCTCACCCACGCGGGTCTTGCCCGAGCCCGGCATGCCGATCAGCGCGATGTTCTGTTCGCGGCGTGACAAGCGCTCCGTTACGTCCAGGATGCGCTCGCGCGGGGTGACCTGGCCGGTATAGCGCTCGACGGCCTGTGCCGCCTGTGCCACGAGCATCAGCAGTCCGCCGATGTAGGGGATGCCGCGGCGCTCGGCCTCGAACATCAGACCCGTGCGGGCGGGGTTGTAGACAATGTCGATGACGCCTTCGAGCGCATCGAGTCCTTCGAGCGTGCAGGGGGCGTCGGGGCAGTGGGGGAACATGCCGGCAGGCGTGCAGTTGACGAGCAGCGCGGCATCGGATTGCTGCGCGATGTTGTCGTAATTGACCTCGCTTGTGCGACCCACGGGTACGACGATGGCGCCCAGGTCGTCGAGTACCATGCTGGCCGTAGTGCCGGCACCGCCGGTGGCGCCGAGCACGAGGGCCTTCTTACTGGCAACCTCTACGCCCAGCTCCTCGACCAAGCACTGAAAACCGAAGTAGTCGGTGTTATCGCCGCGCAGGCGGCCGTCGGGCAGGCGCGTGATGGTGTTGACGTTGCCCATGCGCTCGGCGAGCGGGCTCAGCTCGTCCAGGTACTCCATGACGGCGCGCTTGTAGGGGATGGTCACGTTGGTGCCCTCCCACTCGTCGCCCGTCATAAAGGCCGCGAGGTCCTCGGGCTCGCGCTCAAATCGCACGTAATCGAGCCCAGCGAGCTCTTTGTAGATGGTTGGGGTGTAGCTGTGGCCCAACACGCGGCCCAGCACTCCGTAGGGGCGGGTTGCGGCGGTATCGGTCATCTAGAGCACCTCCGTGTAGCTGCCAAAGTAGGTGAAGCTTTCGCACACGTCGTCGATGGAATCGAGCAGGTCGTCGAGGGCCTTGCTGCCAAAGGGGCAGTCCAGATCAAAGTAGAACATAAACTCAAAGTCGCGGCCGGGGATGGGGCGGCTCTCGAGCTTGATGAGGTTGATGTTGAGTGCGTAGAAGCGCTCGAGCACGCGATAGAGGGCGCCCGGCTCGTTGGCCGTGGTGATCATGAGCGAGGTGCGATTAGCGCCGGGGTAGACGCGCGGCTCGCGGCTGATGACGACAAAGCGCGTGTAGTTGTTGTCCGAGTCTTGGATATTGGGCTCCAACACCTCGAGGCCATACAGCGTGGCACAGCTGCGCGATGCGATGGCGGCAACATCGGTGCGTTCGGAGTTGGCGACCATCTCAGCCGACATGGCCGTGTTGGGGTACTTGGTGGCGCGCAGGCCGTGGTTCTCGATAAAGCCGGCGCACTGGGCAATGGCTTGGCCGTGGCTGTAGACCTCGCGCACGTCGGCGAGCTTGGTGCCGGGCTTGACGAGCAAGTTGTGGTCGATCTTGAGGCGAAGCGAGCGCACGATGTGGAAGTCGAACTGGGCGAGCAGGTCGTAGACGGCGTTGACCGAGCCGGCGGTGGAGTTCTCGATGGGCAGCACGCCAAACTCGCAGAAGCCGTCGCGCACAGCGCGCATAACGCCTTCGAAGGTCTCGAAAAACGCGATGTCGGGCACGTCGAAGAGCTTGCACGCGGCGATTTGACTGTAAGCGCCCTCAACGCCCTGGCAAGCGACGGTGGCAGTTTGAGGGAAGGGCGTGTCAAAGGCTGCAGCCGTGGCGTGGGCCTTTTGCGAGACAGTGATGCCCTTGAGTTCGTTGATGTAGCGCTGCTGCTCGGCCTTGCTCATGCTCATGAGGAGACGGAACAGGGTGATGGTCTGCGCCTCGTAGCGCTCGGGCGCGCGGCTGGCGAGGTTGTTGAGCTTGGAGCGCTCGCGGGCGGGGTCGAAGACGGCCTTGCCCATCTCGATTTTTGACTTGGCGACTTCGGTGGCAATGTCCATGCGCTCGATAAAGCTGTTGAGGAGCGTGGTGTCGATGCCATCGATGGCCTGGCGGATGTCAGCAAGGTCCATAGGGACCCCTTTCGTGAATCATTGCCCGGGGTGGGCTGGTTAGCGCTGGGCGGCGTCCTCGAGGAGGGCGTCCCAGATGGCGAGCGCCGCGGCTGCTTCGGCTACGGGGACGGCTCGGGGGACGATGCAGGGATCGTGACGGCCGTGGACCGAGAGCTCGGCATTTTCCATGGCGTCCATGTCTACGGTCTGCTGCTCGCGGCCAATTGAGGGCGTCGGCTTTACGGCCATGCGCCACATGACGGGCGCGCCGGTCGAAATACCGCCCAGGATGCCGCCGGCGTTATTGGACTCGACTTCGATCTCGCCGGTCTCGGCATCGATGCGATACGGATCGTTGTTCTCGCTGCCGCGCATGGCGGCCACGGCAAAGCCCATGCCAAACTCCACGCCCTTTACGGCGGGAATGCCAAACGCGATTTGCGCGATGCGGTTCTCGATGCCGTCGAACATGGGGTCGCCGATGCCCGTGGGAAGCCCGTAAATGCCGCACTCCACGATGCCGCCGATGCTGTCGAGTTCATCGCGCGCGGCCAGAATCTCCTCGCGCATGCGGCCGGCTGCGGCGGCGTCAATGCACGGCAGGTCGTTCGTAAGGATCGCCTTGCGGTCGGCCTCTCGATAGACCATATCGTCCATCGGCAGGTCGGAGATGCCGCCGATCTGCGCGACGTGCGCCATGACCTGAATGCCGCGGGCCTCGAGTGCCTGTAGCGCAATGCCGCCGGCGATGCATAAGGGTGCCGTTAGGCGGCCGGAAAAATGCCCGCCACCAGCAACATCGTGCATGTTGTGATACTTCACGCGCGCGGGGAAGTCCGCATGTCCGGGACGGGGCTTGCAGCGCAGCTCGGAGTAATCGTTGGAGCGCGTGTTGGTGTTCTCGATAATCGCGGCAATGGGCGCGCCGGTGGTATGTCCATCGACCACGCCGGCAATGATATGCGCGGCGTCGGCCTCGTGGCGTTTGGTCGCGGTCTCGTCGCGACCGGGGGCGCGACGGTCGAGGAAGGCCTGCAGCTGCTCCTGGTCAACGGCAATACCGGCAGGAATGCCGTCGAGTGAGCAGCCGATAGCGGGGGAGTGCGACTGGCCAAAGATACTCAGATGCAAGACGTTGCCAAAGGTCGAGGACATGCTATTCCTCCTCGAGCGTGACCTTGCCGCCCAGCAGGCGGTAGTGGTCAAAGAAATCGGGATAGGACTTGTTGACGGCCTCGGCGCCGTGGATCACGACCTCGCCGGTGGCGCGGCTCGCGGCGATGGCGGCCATCATGGCGATGCGGTGGTCGTTGTGCGAATCGACCTCGCCGCCAGTAAAGGCGTCGACACCCTTGATGATGAGGTCGTCACCGGCAATGCGTACCTGTGCGCCCAGTGCGGTGAGCTCGCGGGTGGTAGTGGCCAGACGGTCGGATTCCTTGATGCGCAGGCGGGCGCAATCGCGGATGAACGTGCGGCCTTGCGCCAGCGATGCCACGGCCGAGATAACGGGCACCAGGTCCGGAATGTCGTGGGCGCTCATCTCAAAGCCGGCGAGCTTGTCGGACTGCACAGTGGCGGCGTTCGTGGAGCGCACGATGCGGGCGCCAAAGCGCGAAAGCGCGGCGAGCACGTTGCGGTCGCCCTGTGCGGAGCTCAGCGACACGCCCTCGACGGTGATGGGGTCGGTGCCGATGGCGCCGGCGCACAGCCAAAAGGCGGCGTTGGACCAGTCTCCCTCGACGGCTACGCTGCCGGGCGTACGGTACGATCCACTGTTTACGCGGAAGTTCGTGACCTCGGGCTGGCCGTCCTTGGCCGGAATACGCTCGACGTTGACCTCGACACCAAAGGCCTTCATGGCCTGGATGGTCAGGTTGATATAGGGGCGGCTCTCGATGAGGCCGGTCACTTGCACACAGGAGGGCTGGGCCAGTAGCGGGGCCGCCAGCAGCAGGCCGGAGATATACTGCGAGCTCACGTTGCCCGGCAGCACAAAGGTGCCCGGGCGCATGCGGCCGCTTGTCTTGAGCGGAAAACCGCCCAGACCCTGCAGGTCGCAGCCGGCGGCGATGATCTCGTCCGAGAGCGGGGACAGCGGGCGGGCGCCCAAGCGTCCCTGACCCACAAAAGTTGCTTCTGCGCCCAGCGCGCAGGCGACGGGCAACATAAAGCGGAGCGTGGAGCCGCTTTCGCCGCAGTCAAGCGTTCCGCCGGCAAGTGCCTTGAGCAGGCCAAACTCAATGCTCTTCATAGTGGGGTGGACCTGGAAGCCGTCCTCGACGGTCTCGATGCGAGCACCCAGGGCCGTAAGGCAGCGCACCGTGGCCTCGATGTCGGCGCAGGTGGTGTTGCAGGTGACGTGCGTCTCGCCGTTGGCAAGCGCAGCGCAGATGATGAGGCGATGCGCCATCGACTTGGACGCAATGGCGGGAACGGTGCCCTTAAGTGGGGACGGGGTGATGCGGGCTAGCATGCGGATGCGTCTCCCTTCTGGCCGAGGCCTTCGGCAATGAGTTCGTGGAAAGTGGAAAGCGGCGTGCGGTCGATGCTGCAGCGGCCAATGCCGTGCGGAATCACCAGGTCGATGGTGTCGCCCGCACGCTTCTTATCGTGGAGCGCCTCGGCAAAGACGGCATCGGCGGAAAGCTCGCAGCGGGTCTTGAGGCCATGGCGGGCGCAGAGCTCCTCAATACGACCGGGCAGCTCTGCATCGCAAATGCCGTGCAGGGCCGCGGCGCGCGTGATGATGCCCATGCCGATCGACACGCAGTTGCCGTGTCCGAGTTCAAAGTGCTCGCAGGCCTCGACGGCGTGTCCGGCGCTGTGTCCAAAGTTGAGGAGCTTGCGTTGGTTGGTCTCGCGCTCGTCGGCGACGACCACGGCGCGCTTGATGTCGATATTGCGGGCGATGATGAGTGCTACGCGGGCCACATCGCGGTTGAGCAGCTCCAGCGTGAGCGGGGTCTTCTCCAGTTCGGCAAAAAGCTCCGGGTCGGCGATCACGGCGTGTTTCACAACCTCGCCGCAGCCGTCGGCGAACTGCTCGGGCGTGAGGGTGGCCAGGCACCCCACGTCGGCGATAACCACGCTCGGCTGCCAAAAGGCGCCGGCCAAGTTCTTGCCGGCAGCCAGGTCGATGGCGGTCTTGCCGCCCACCGACGAATCCACCATGGCAAGCAGGCTCGTCGGGATCTGCACAAACTTGCAGCCGCGCATGTAGGTGGCGGCTGCAAAGCCCGCCACGTCGCCCACGACGCCGCCGCCGAGTGCCACGATCACGTCGGAGCGCGAAAGCTCGTGCTCGGCCACAAACTCCAAAATGGCAACATAGGTTTCGGCGCGCTTATGGGCCTCGCCGGCCTCGAAGGTGCAGATGCTCACCTCGTAGCCTGACGCCTCCAGGCTCTGCTTAACGGGCATCTGGTAGAGCGGGCCCACGTTGGTGTCGGTCACGATGACGGCGCGTGAGCCGCCGGCAGTGGCGCGCACGAG
>UQUX01000113.1 GCA_900544425.1 uncultured Collinsella sp. | reverse complement strand
CCCGTGCCGCTGCCGGTATCGTCTACGCCGTTGTCTTTATCCTGTGCTTGGTTTTGGGTATTGTGCCCACGGCCATCTTTGTTTCTGTCATGAGCGGTCTGTGCTGCTATGAGTTTTTCCGTATGACGAGGCTCGATGGCAAGATGGCTAACGAGCGCATGGGTATCGCTGCCGCCGTACTCTTTCCGCTGTCGGCGTTGGGCGATTCGATGTTGCTGAATGCCCTGCTTTTTGCCCTGATGCTCGCTGTGGGCATTTGGTATGTCTGGTCGCCGCGTACCCGCATCTCTGATGTGGCCGTGACGCTCATGGGTCCCATCTACACTGGCTTTATGCTGTCGGCTATCGTGCTGCTGCGCGATGCCGTGCCCGGTTTTGCCGGCGCCCTGCTTTCGGTGGGCGTTTGTGCGTCCCTTTGGGTCTCCGATTCGTTTGCCTACATCGTGGGCAGCCGTATCGGTAAACACAAGATGGTTCCCAAGATTTCTCCCAAAAAGAGCTGGGAGGGGTTTGTCGGCGGCATCCTGGGCTCGGTTTTGATTTGGCTCATCCTGTGGGCGACGCATTTCTACAAGCTCAGCCTGCCCTATGCGCTGCTGTGCGGCGTGGTCGTGTCCATTTTGGGCGTTATCGGCGACCTTATCGAGTCTCGCATCAAGCGCGGTGTGGGCGTTAAGGATTCCGGTAACCTTATCCCGGGCCACGGCGGCATGCTCGATCGTAGCGATTCGCTTATCTTCGGCTGCATCACAGCGCAGCTGATGCTGATGATCGGAGGCGTGCTGTAATGTCATTCCAGACGACGTATGGCTCCGATGGACGTCTCCGTGTTGCCATCCTGGGCTGTACGGGCTCTATCGGCACTCAGGCGCTCGATGTGTGCCGTCAGCATGCCGATCGCCTGCAGGTGACGGCGCTATCCGTTAACTCCAGTACCTCCGAGCTCGTTGCCGCTGCCCGCGAGTTCTCGGTTCCGGCGGTTGCCGTGGCCGATGTCGCTCATGGCGATGACGCCGTGCTGCAGGAGTTGCCCGAGGGAACGAAGCTCGGCGTTGGCGCGCAGGCGGTTTGCGAGCTCGCGCGTCGCGACGATGTCGACTGCGTGCTCGTCGCTATTGTGGGTGCCGCCGGTCTCGAGGCGAGCCATGCGGCCTTGACCTCGAATAAGCGTCTTGCCCTTGCCAACAAGGAGTCCCTCGTCGTCGGTGGCGACTTGCTTATGCCGTTGGCGCAACCGGGCCAGCTTATTCCAGTCGACTCTGAGCACTCCGCCATCTACCAGTGCTATCTGGGGGAGAGCCCGCGCGAGGCTCATTGTATTTGGCTCACCTGCTCGGGCGGTCCGTTCTTTGGCCGCACGCGCGACGAGCTAGATCGCGTGACGCGTGCCGATGCCCTCGCACATCCCACGTGGGCCATGGGTGCTAAGATCACCATCGACTCCGCCACCCTCATGAATAAGGGCCTGGAGCGCATTGAGGCCATGCATCTGTTTAACTGCGACCTCGATTTCATTAACGTGGTCGTGCAGCGTCAGTCCAAGATTCACTCTATGGTCGAGTTTGCCGACGGCTCCGTGATGGCGCATCTCGGTGCTTCCGACATGCGTATTCCCATCCAGTTCGCGTTCTCGTATCCCGAGCGTTGGGATACCCCGGCGCCTCGTATCGATTTCCGCGAGCTGGGGCAGCTCACGTTTGATGCTGCCGACATGAATACCTTCCGCTGTCTGGCACTGGCCGAGCGTGCCGGTAAGACGGGTGGCACCATGCCGTGCGTGCTCAATGCCGCCAACGAGGTCGCCGTCGATGCCTTCCTGCACGATGGCTGCAGCTTTACCGATATCGATCGCATTGTGGAATCCTGCATGGATGCCCACGATATGCAGGCGGTCGATTCGTTTGAGCAGCTTCGCGACATCGATGCGTGGGCGCGTGAAAAGGCTGCGCAGGTACTCGCCGCAACCCGTTCCTAACCCATAAGGATTGCTTTTTCGTTTTATGGATACTGTTCTGAGCGTTCTCTCATCGGTCTTTTGGGGCCTGCTGATGCTTTCCGTCCTCGTGTTTTTGCACGAGGGCGGCCACTTTTTGGCGGCGCGTGCCTGCGGCGTCCGTGTGACCGAGTTCTTTTTGGGCTTGCCGTGCCGCTTTGACATCCATTACACGTCGCGTCGCATTGGAACCAAGTTTGGCGTGACCCCGCTGCTGCTGGGTGGCTACGCTGCCATCTGCGGTATGGATCCGACCGATGTCTCCTGCGCCGATCGCGTGCTCGCGGCTATCTATCGTCATGGTCGCGTGACCGTGGCCGACCTTGCTGTCGAGCTCGAGCTATCCGAGGAGGTTGTGCTCGAGGCATGCGCCTTGCTCTTGGGTTGGGGCTCTATCGCGCCTTGGTATGAGGAAGGGGAGAAGTCCTCGCCGAGCTACTATCCCACCAAGTATCAGACGCTGCCGCGAGACGCGGCGGGTTACACCACCTTTGACGGCCTCCGTTTCGATCGAGAGCATGCGACTACCGAGGGCGATGTGTGGGAGCTGCCGTGCGGCGAAGCCGAGTTCCTTGCGCAAGAGCGTTCGCATACCTATCTGGGCCAGGGATTT
Organism: uncultured Collinsella sp.; assembly: GCA_900544425.1. GTDB lineage: Bacteria > Actinomycetota > Coriobacteriia > Coriobacteriales > Coriobacteriaceae > Collinsella. The sequence continues at coordinate 3,030 of UQUX01000113.1, read as the reverse complement.
CTCAAGCGCGCCTTTATGCTGCTCGCGGGCATTCTCGTCAATATCCTGACGGGCTTTTTGCTGCTTATGAGCATCTACTCTATTTCGGGTGTCACCGTGCCGATGGATACCAACGTGATCGGTCAGGTTGACGAGGGGTCTATTGCCGCCAAGGCGGGTATCGAGGGCGGCGACGCGATCCTTTCGGTTGACGGAGTATCGTGCTCTACCTGGATGGACGTTTACGATGCCATCGGCAAAGCTGCCGGAAAGGACGATATCGCCATCGAGTACGAGCGTGACGGCAAGCAGCATTCGACCACGGTTGCGCTCAAAGAGGACGAGCGCCTAGGTGTGTATGCCTCTACGCAGGTGGTCCGTTTAGATCCCATCACGTCGGCTCGCCTGTCGTTCTCCTATGTCGTGCAGACAGCGGAGGGCGTGATGCGCCTGCTCCAGCCGCAGCATGCGATGGAGATTCTCGACCAGTCCTCCTCGATCGTGGGCATTAGCGTTATGTCCTCACAGGCTGCTGCTGCCGGCCCTGCCACGTTCCTTTCGTTTGCCGCCCTCATTTCGTTCTCGCTTGGCTTTATGAACCTGCTGCCCATCCCACCACTCGATGGCGGTAAGCTGGTCATCGAGATCATTCAAAAGATTGCGGGCCGCGAGCTTCCGCTCAAGGTCCAGACGATTGTGAGCTATGTGGGCATCGCGCTCTTTGCGCTGCTGTTTGTCTATATGCTTCGTTCCGACATCCTTCGATTTATCCTGTAGGGGAGTGTTTGGATTGTCTTTATCCCATCCTTTGCCTCGCGAGTTGACGCGCCCCGTGCATGTGGGCGGTGTGCAGATCGGTCCAATCCATGACCTGCACCGATACCGCTGATGCCCAGGCAACGCTTGCGCAAGTGTGCGCGTTGGCGCAGGCTGGCTGCGATATCGTGCGTGTGAGCGTGCCCACCGAGGCCGCGCTTGAGGGTTTCCGCACCATCTGTGCCGAGTCTCCGGTGCCAATCGTTGCCGATATCCACTTTAACCACAAGCTGGCCATCGGCGCCGTCGAGGCTGGTGCCGCCAAGCTTCGCATCAATCCCGGCAATATCGGCGATTGGGCTAAGGTCGATGCCGTCATCGACGCCGCCGGCGCTGCGGGCTGTGCGATTCGCATCGGTGTCAACGCCGGCTCACTCGAGCAGGATATTGCTGAGCGCGACGAGCTTACGCAGCCCGAGAAGCTCGTGATGTCGAGCGAGCGTTTCGTCAAGCACTTTGAGGACCGCGGCTTTACGAACATTGTGCTTTCGGCCAAGGCCCATAGCGTGCAAACGACGCTTGATACCTATCGAGCCCTGTCGCGTGAGATTCCCCACGTTCCGCTTCACCTGGGCGTGACGGAGGCGGGGACCAAGCTCCAGGGCACCATCAAGAGTTCTGTAGGCTTGGGTATCTTGCTTTCCGAAGGCATTGGCGACACCATGCGTGTGTCGCTCACAGCCGATCCGGTTGAGGAGCCGCCGGTTGCCTGGGGTATTCTGCAGTCGTTGGGCCTGCGTCGCCGTGGCCCCGAGATTGTCTCGTGCCCCACGTGCGCCCGCTGCCAGGTTAACCTTATTCCCATTGCCGAGGAGGTTACCGAGCGGCTTAAGAACTACTCCGCGCCGCTTTCGATCGCTGTGATGGGATGTGCCGTTAATGGCCCCGGCGAGGCTTCTGATGCCGATCTGGGCGTTGCGTGCGGACGTGGTCAGGCCTTGCTCTTTTCGCATGGCCAGATCATTGGTAAAGTAGCTGAGGACCAAATTGTCGACGCGCTGATGGCCGAGGTCGACAAGCTTATTGAGGAGAAATAAATGACTCGAGCAATGTATATGTCTAAGCTTTATGCGCCGACGCTTAAAGAGGATCCGGCGGACGCTGAGCTCGCCAGCCACCGTCTGCTGCTCCGTGCCGGCATGATCCGCAAGGAGGCCGCCGGCCTGTATTCCTATCTGCCGCTCGCATGGCGCTCGATCCGCAAGATCGAGAATATCGTGCGCGACGAGATGGACGCTGCCGGTGCCCAGGAGCTTATGATGCCTATCATGGTCGACGCCGAGTTGTGGCGTGAGTCCGGCCGCATCGACGCCTATGGCAAGGAGCTTGTGCGCTTTGACGACCGTCACGGTCGCGAGTTCGTCCTGGGTCCCACCCACGAGGAGACCGTCACGGCCCTGGTGCGCAATGAGCTGCGCTCCTACAAACAGCTGCCCGTCAACCTGTACCACATTCAGGACAAGTTCCGCGACGAGTTCCGTCCCCGCTTTGGCCTGATGCGCGGTCGCGAGTTCATCATGAAGGACGCCTACAGCTTCTCCGCCACGCAGGAGAGCCTGCAGGAGGAGTACGACAAGATGAAGCAGGCCTACGCTAACATCTGCGAGCGCTGCTACATCAAGGCTCTGCCCGTTGTCGCCGACTCCGGCGAGATCGGCGGCGACACTTCCGTCGAGTACATGGCTCTTGCCGACGCCGGCGAGGCTTCGCTCGTCTACTGCGACGATTGCGGTTTTGCTGCCGATGACGAGGCTGCAAGCACCAAGGTCGTTGTGACCGAGGGCCCCGGCGATGGCACGCTCACCAAGGTCGAGACTCCGGGTATGGGCACCATCGAGGCCGTTGCCAAGTTCTTCGGCTTCCCCGAGAACGGCACGCGCAAGTCGCTGGCACTCATCGACTCCGAGGGCAAGCCGGTCGTGGCCATTGTCCCGGGCGACCACGAGCTCAATGACTGCAAGGCCGAGCATGTCTTTGGCAAGGGCTACCGCATGATGACCGACGAGGAGCTTCAAGCGAACGGCCTGCACAAGGGCTTTATCGGACCGGTCAACCTGCCCGAGGGCATCCGTCTGGTGTGCGACGAGAGCCTGCGCGATTCCAAGCAGTGGGCCTGCGGTGCCAACGAGGTCGATTATCACTTTACCGGTGCCTGCCCCGAGCGCGACTTTACCGTCGATGAGTGGGCCGATCTGGTCACCGTTGTCGCCGGCGACCCCTGCCCGCACTGCGGCA
>UQUX01000112.1 GCA_900544425.1 uncultured Collinsella sp. | reverse complement strand
GCACCAGAACAGCAAAATTGTGATGCTCAACCGCAAGCTCGAAGAGCTCGCCCACAAGGGCCGCCCCATCACCGCACGCGACGGCATCGATAAGCTCGCGGAACAACGTATGCCACGCTACCGCGCCTGGGCCGACCACATCATCGACTCACGCGACTGCGCCGCCAATACCGCCCAAGCCCTCCTCGACACCCTCCCACCCGCTCTCTAAAAAAACCACCACAAAGGGGACAGGCACCTTTGTGGTGGTTTCTCGACTGCAAAGGAAGCAACCATGAAAGCACTCGTCATCAACGGCCCCAACCTCAACATGCTCGGCATTCGCGAGCCGGGCATCTATGGCAGCGACAACTACGACCGCTTAGTGCAGATCTGCCAGGAAGCGGGCGCCGCACAGGGCTTCGACGAGGTCGAGGTCTTCCAGTCCAACCACGAGGGCAACATCGTCGACAAGATCCAGGAGGCCTACGGCAAGGTCGACGGCATCGTCATCAACCCGGCTGCCTACACGCATACGAGCGTGGCGATCCTCGACGCCCTCAAGGCCGTTGCCATCCCTGCCGTCGAGGTGCACATCAGCGCCGTAGAGACGCGCGAAGACTTCCGCCAGGTGAGCTACGCCCGCCTAGCCTGCTTCGCCACCATCACCGGCGAGGGCCTGCAAGGCTACGCCCACGCGCTGGAGCTGCTGAGGGAACGTCACGAAAAGTAGCCTCGCGAGCAAATCCATCAACGCGATTCACACGCTAATAATGCCAGTGCCGCCAGCAGCAACCTCGCTACTGGCGGCACTTTATTACTGGCATATAATCATTGCAGTCACACAACGTCTGGAGACGCGCATGTTAAGCATCCATCTGGGGGATCACCCCGGTTCCATCTACGATACCGAAACCTATTTTAGGAACTCATACTTGGACTCATGGTTCGAAGACCCTATGGCCGCACAGATTATTAAAAGCGTGGACGGATCAGAGCTCATCGGTCCCCACAACATCGTAAGCAAACAGCTGGGCTCGATCACCCCACTCGAACTGTCCGGCGGCGTTAAGACGCTGCTGCTGGTGCGCAATCTCCCAAATATGGTGTTCAACGCATCCACCTGCGGAGACAACTGTGCCCGCTGGCTACTCAAGATCGGCAAAGAGCAGGATGTGATGGTGACCTTATACCACATCATGAAATTCCCCTGGAAGAGCTTTGAAATCCGCATTGAAAACGATGGCCGCATCGTCAGAAACATGCAGGAGTTTGTCGGCGCCACGAATGACTTTTTGGATGTTGATGAGTAATGAAGGGAACGCATACCGTTGTCGTAGAGCGTGCAAAGGTCAAATACACACTCACGTTTAAGCGCAATATTTCCTTTATACGCGGCAACAGCGGCACGGGTAAAACGATGCTCATCTCGATGATTCGCGACTACAACGACCGAGGACCGGAAAGCGGCGTTGCACTCAGTTGCGACGTGCCTTGCGAAACGCTTTCCGGCAGACGCTGGGAGCGCGAGCTATCGATCATCGAAGATTCAATCGTCTTTCTAGATGAGGGTAACGAGTTTATCTACTCAAAGGACTTCGCCAAAGCCGTCAACGGCTCGTCCAACTATTTTGTTCTGATATCTCGTCGCGATGCCAACGAGCTCCCCTACAGCGTTGATGAGATCCTGAAGCTAGTCAACACGACAAGTAAAACAATCAATGGCCGCAAGAGCGACAGGCGCTTCTACTCGGTGACCAAGCCGCTATATGACCACACGGCAAGTATGCTGTATCAGGATCTAAATGTTGGATTCGAGGTACCCGACGCCGTAGTTGTCGAGGATAGCAAATCTGGCTATCAATTCTACGACGCTCTTTGCAACCGACTCGGGATCCCCTGCTATACCGCCACCGGCGTTGCGAATCTAAAACGTACGATTCACGAATGTCCCGAGCAAAACATCCTTGCTATTGGAGACGGAGCAGCATTTGGTCCCTACATCGAAAAGGTGCTCGGACAGCGCGTTTACAAGAACGTACGCTTGTTCCTCCCCGAATCATTCGAGTGGACACTCCTGCAATCTGGCCTCATTCCCAGTAACGATATCTTAAAAATCCTCGAGGATCCCTCAAGCTATATCGAAAGCCGCGACTACCTGAGCTGGGAGCGGTTCTTCACCGATGTGTTGATCAAATACTCGGCAGACACTCGCTACGCCTACAGAAAGGTAAAGCTCAATGAGCAGTACCTGAGGCCGCAGGCGATGAATGCAGTTGCAAACGTCTTGCCCGAGTGCCTGAAGGCAGACTAGATACAGCGGGGAGGGCCAAGTTGGTCCTCCCCGCTTTTGTTACGCCTTCTTGATCACGTACGCCAATCCAATATCGCAGGCACAGCGTACGATTGACGCGAAGAACCACGATGCTGGCAGCGTCATAAGCAGAGGCTTGCTCACGCTCGGCTCCAGCCCCCTTTGGCGCGCCGTATAACCAATCCACATCAGCAGCACAATAGCAGCTCACGCCACGGCTTCGGCCTAAACGTATACCCGGCAAGAACAAAGAACACCGGCATGTGAAAAAGCCCAGACCACCAAGCGGTCTGGGCTTAATAAACGATGGTGCTCCATGGCGGATTCGAACCGTCGACCTTGGGATTAGAAGTCCCCTGCTCTATCCAACTGAGCTAATGGAGCAAATAGCCGCACGCCCAAGCAAGCGCAAGCCTGTCAGGCGCAAGTAATTATAACCTAGTTGAACTGCTCGCGATACGCCTTGCAGACCTCATCAACCGGGCCGTCCATGCGAAGGTCACCCTTCTCAATCCAAACGGCACGCTGGCAGATGCGCTCAACCTGCTCCATAGAGTGCGAAACGAACAGAACCGTCACGTCGCCGCTCTGGATAAAGTGCTGGATACGGTCCTCGCACTTCTGCTGGAAGAACACATCACCGACGGACAACGTCTCGTCAACGATCAGAATATCGGGCTCGGTAATCGTCGCGATTGCAAAGGCGATACGCGCCACCATGCCCGAGGAGAAGTTCTTAAGCGGCATATCGACAAAGTTCTGCAGCTCAGCGAATTCGATAATGCCGTCAAAGTTGGCATCGATGAACTCCTTGGTATAGCCAAGCAGGGCGCCGTTCAGATAGATGTTCTCGCGGGCGGTCAGCTCGGGGTCAAAACCAGCACCAAGCTCAATCAGCGGCGCGATGTTACCGTGCACCTTAACGCTGCCCTCGCTTGGCTCAAGCACGCCAGCGATAATCTTGAGCATCGTAGACTTGCCGGAGCCATTGGTGCCGACCAGACCCACGACCTCGCCACGATGAATATCAAACGAGATATGCTTAAGCGCCCTAAACTCCTCAAAGAACAACTCATGCTTGGCAAGCTTAATGAAGTACTCCTTGAGGTTGGTCAGCGACTCGGACGCCATGTTAAAGATCATGGTGACGTCGTCGACCTCGACAGCCAGAGGCTGCTCGCTGTAATCAACAACAGATTCAGTCATCACAGCACTCCTTAGATGTAGAGGATGAACTTGCGCTCGGACTTATGGAACACGGTATAGCCAATAATAAGCGCAAGAACCGCCCAGGCAACGCACATACCAAACGTCATAAGCGAGGGCGTAGTCTGGAACAGGAAGATATCGCGCATAAACTGCAGGTAGTTGAACATGGGGTTCGCATACATCAAGATACGTACGAGATGCGGCATTTGCGCAATATAGTCAGTCGTCCAGAAGATGGGCGTAATGTAAGTCCACGCCGTAATGACGACGCTCCACAGATGCATAACGTCGCGGAAGAAGACCGTAAGGGCAGAGAGCATCATGCCCAGGCCCATGCAGAAGCACATAAGCAGCAGCAGGCAAACCGGCAGCAGAATCAGGTGCCAAGAAGGCATAACGCGGAACCACAGCATGACGATGGCGACGGCGACCAGCGAGAAGGCAAAGTTGACCAGCGAGAAGAGCACCTTCTGCACCGGGAAGACCCAGCGGTGCACCTTAACCTTCTTGAGCAGAGGGGCAGCGCCCACGATCGACGTCAGGGCCTGGTTCGTAGACTCGGACATGACGGCAAAGGTAATGTTACCCACGATCAAGTACAGCGGGTACATCTCGGGCGTCATTGAGCCATTGCGACCCTGGCCAAAAATCGTCGAGAACACGATGGCCATGACGATCATCATCAGCAGCGGGTTGAGCACCGACCATGCGACGCCCAGAACGCTACGGCGATACTTGATCTTAAAATCCTTGGTAACCAGCTGACGAAGGATAAACGCGTCCTTCTCAAATTCGTTCTTAGCAAACGTCGCAGGCAGACTGCGAGTTTCTTGTTGCTTTGTCTGATCCGACACGGATGCAACTCCTTTACTCGTAATCGTTGACAAACGAACAGTATAGACCCGACGGCCATGCAAACGATTCGCGCAACAAAACTGGAGAACTAACCCACATCTTAGGATGCCAAGCCCAAACGGCTATACTTTCAAGGATTGAACGTATAAGGAGCATTGAGTGAATTCTGAATCCATCGCCGTCATCATCCCCTGCTACAACGAAGCGCCCACGATCGGCAAAGTCATCGACGACTTTCACCGCGAGCTTCCGCAAGCGACGGTCTATGTCTATGACAACAACTCGTCGGACGATACCTCACGCATCGCCACCGAGCACGGCGCCACGGTCCGCTTTGAGCCCCGTCAGGGAAAGGGCAACGTATGCCGCCAGATGTTTCGCGACATCGACGCCGATTGCTACCTGATGGTCGACGGCGACGACACCTACCCCGCCGAGGCGGCCAAGGCCCTCTGCGAGCCCATCCTTAACGGTACGGCCGACATGACCGTAGGCGATCGCCTTTCAAACGGCACCTACGCCGAGGAAAACAAGCGCGCCTTCCACGGCTTTGGCAACAATCTGGTCCGCGCCATGATCAAGTGGATCTATGGCTACAGCTTCGATGACGTCATGACCGGCTACCGCGCCATGAGCCGCCCGTTCGTTAAAACCTTCCCAGTGCTTTCCGAGGGCTTTCAGATCGAAACCGAGCTCTCGATCCACGCCGTCGACCACCGCTGGCGCATCAAAGATGTACCCATCGAGTACCGCGACCGTCCGGAAGGCTCCGAGTCCAAGCTCAATACCGTGAGCGACGGCATTAAAGTCGTTACGATGATCGGCACGCTGTTCAAGGACTACCGCCCGCTGAAGTTCTTCAGTCTGGTTGCGCTTTTATTCGCGATTATCGGCCTGGCTTTGGGCATTCCTATCTTTGTTGAGTACTTTCAGACCGGCCTGGTCCCGCGCTTCCCCACCGCCATGCTCGCCGCCTCGTTTATGTTCCTGTGCGGACTGAGCCTTGCGACCGGATTCATCCTGGATTCTGTGGCAAAGGTTGAGAAAAAGCAGTGGGAGGTCAACGTGTACAGCAAATACGCCTACGATGACCAGCCCGGCCACCCTACTTCCAAGCCAAGCGAGAGGTAGATCTTCCGCAAAATACTATTGGCACCACTGCGCAGATAGCCACCAACAAGAAAAGCCGCCGTTAAAGAACGGCGGCTTTTACTCTCGAAAAGTTAATAGCGGCTAGAGCGTCTTGAGGTACTCCCCCAGCTCTTCCTCCCAGTCGGGCATGTGGAAGCCGACCGACTCGAGCCTGGACAGGTCGAGAGCGGAGTGGACCGGGCGCGGGGCGATGGGGCCCGCGGCGTTCGCGTAGTAGTCGG
>UQUX01000111.1 GCA_900544425.1 uncultured Collinsella sp. | reverse complement strand
TCGATGCCCTTCAAGGTGCAGCTGGTGGGCGACGACCTGTTCGTCACCAACACCGAGCGCCTCAAGAAGGGCATCGAGCTGGGTGCCGCCAACGCGATCCTGGTCAAGGTCAACCAGATCGGCACGCTCACCGAGTCGCTCGAGGCCATCGAGACCGCCAAGGAGGCCGGCTACGCTTGCATCGTGAGCCACCGTTCCGGCGAGACCGAGGACTCCACGATCGCCGACCTGGTCGTGGGCGTCAACGCCGGCCAGATCAAGTCGGGCGCACCGTGCCGCAGCGACCGTATCGCCAAGTACAACCAGCTCATCCGCATCGAGGACGAGCTTGAGGGCAGTGCGCGCTACGCCGGCAAGGCCGCGTTCTACAACATTCGCTAGGCACGCGGAGGTCGCGGGGGCGGGGAAGACTCGGATTTGCCTTGCTTCAGCCGGGCGCTGTTGAGCACCATTGGGCGCTGGGCCATATGACTCAGCGCCTTTTTTATGTCGAGCAAAGGCTGGCGAAGGCGGTGCGGGCGCTCGTGCTATAACTAGAATACTTAGCGCAAACAAACCTCAACCGCACAAGGCGCACATGGATCAGATTTACGACAACAGGTACTATTCCGCCGGTTCGCGTGAGCCGTCGCCTCGCCGTGCGCGCACGGTGCAGCTCGGTGGGTCCGCCTACGCCGGCGCCGACCGCTCCATGCAGCGCCCGACAAGTACCTCGCGCCCCAATGCTCAAGTGAATACTTCGACAGATGGACCAGTGCGCCCGGCACGTTCGTCGCATGCTCAGCGCTCGTCGGCTCAAACGCACGATAGGTCGAGCAGGCCCTCGAACCGTTTTTCGGGCTCGGACTTTATGCACTACGCCAACGACAACGCGGTGGTCAAGGCGATCTACGACTTTACCCACGGTCCTCAGCGAGGGCTATTCATCGGCATCGTCGTTGCCCTGGTGCTCGTGAGCCTGTATTTCCCCGTGCGCGACCTGTACGTGGCAAAGCGTTCGAGCGATATCTTGACCAAGCAGGTCGAGATTCGCCAGCAATACAATGATGGGCTGCAAAAAAGCGTCGACAAGCTGCTCTCGGAGGAGGGTATCAAGGATGCGGCATCCGAGGACCTGGGCCTGGTGATGCCCGGCGAGAAGAGGATTGAAGTGCAGGGCCTGGACGGCGATTCGGATGCCTCGTCGAGCCAGAAGTCGTCGAACGCCAAGAAGGCCAGCGAAGTTGCCAAGGAAATCGAAGAAGTCGGCAAGGACGCGCCGTGGTACATCCAGGCGCTCGACATGCTGTTTGGATTTAACGGCGTCGAGGGTCAGACGGTCGCGTCCAGCGGCGAGTAGGCGAGTAGCGCCCGGAGGGGAGCCCGCAATGGCAGATTGCAAACGATATAAGGTGGCGGCGATCGATCTGGGAACGGTGTCGTCGCGACTGGTGCTGGCGCAGGTCGAGGGCGGGGCGATCGTGGAATCGTCCAAGCATACCGAGATTACCGACCTGGGCGAGGGTGTGGACGCGACGGGTCGCTTTTGCGAGGCGGCGGTCGAGCGCGTGCTCGCTGCATGCCGCATGTTTGTGGACGAGGCGCGTGCCTTTGGGGCCGCGTGCATTTGCACCACATGCACGAGCGCCGCGCGCGATGCATCCAATGCCGCACTGCTGCTGGACGGTCTGCGTGAGCTGGGGCTCGAACCGCAGGTGATTCCGGGCGAGGTCGAGGCGCGCCTGACGTTTTTTGGCGTGGCGCACGACTTTGCCGGCGAGCGCATCATTGTTGCCGATTCGGGCGGCGGATCCACGGAGCTCGCGACGGGCGTCTATGCGCCGGAGCGTGGGGTCTTTGCGCTGGAGGGCACGCGTTCGCTGGACATCGGTTGTCGCCGTGTGACGGAGCGATTTTTCTCGGCACTGCCGCCCGCACGCGGCGAGCTTACTGCCGCTGCCGCGTGGGCGGGCGAGCAGTTCGCTGCCTATTTTGAGGGCCTGCCGAGCAATTTTGAGCGCGCCGAACGCTTGGTCGCAGTGGGTGGCACCGTCACCACACTCGTGGCGCTCGTTCATGAGCTGGAACCGTACGATTCGAGCTTTGTGCACCTGCGCGAGCTTTCGCTGGATCAGGTTTCGGCCGCTATCGAGCGCATGTCTGCGTTGGATGCGGACGGCATCGCCGCTCTACCGGGTGTACAGCCCAAACGCGCGGGCGTGATCTTGGCTGGTGCCGTGGTAATCCGCGAGCTTATGCGAGCCGGCGGCTACAAGACGCTCACTGTAAGCGAGAACAGCTTACTCGCCGGCATGGCCGCCACCATCAACGAGGCTCTCGACGGTGCGACCCCCACCATCTCCTGGACCCCAGAGCTCAGCACCCTCTAAATAAGTTGCGGTGAAATACGGACTAAAATCGCCCTTTCGGGCGCCAAACAGTCCCTATTCCACCGCAACTCAACAGCCGGCACCTGGGGACAGTCCTTGCGGGGCGTCCCCACAGCGCCTATGCCAGCTTGTCGATTTGCCCAATCTCCCAAAGCGGAATATTGACGAGCATGCCCTCGTCTCTATATGCCGCCAGGGAGCTCCTCACGCAACGCTCGAGCTTGAATTTTTCGCAGGCTATTTTCAGACTCTTCGCTTTAAGGTTCTCTGCCGCCTTGACCTCAAGCGGAAGCACGGTTCCCGCATGGTCGATGGCAAAGTCGGTTTCGGCATTGCCAGAGGTAGAGGACCAATACGCGGGAGTTTTGTCCTGGAGCAAAAGCTCCTGCGCGACGTATTGTTCGGTCAGCGAACCTTTGAACTCGGTAAAAACAGCGGATCCGTTAAGAACGATGGCCGGAGAGAGACCGGAGAGCGCTCCGAGGATGCCGGTGTCGATGCAGAACAGTTTGAAGCCCGAGAGGTCTTCGTAGCTCGAGAGCGGCGCCTTTAGAGCGGAAACACGTGGCACCTTATGAACGATTCCGTAGTCCGTGAGCCACTGGAGGCTTTCCTCGAAATCGCGTGCGCGCGCTCCGGGGCGAAGGGCGCCATAGACAAACTTCTTGTTCTCTTTGGCAAGCTGGCCGGGAAGGGATTTCCAAACCAACCTCATGCGCTCGATGATGCGGGCGGGTGCATGTTTGCCAAAATCGGATTCGTAAGCCTCGATGATTTGCTGCTGAAGCCTTCGGGCTTCGATGAAGTCGCGTGTCTCGGCGAAAGCGGAGACAACTTCGGGCATACCGCCGACAACAAGGTATTCCTTGAGCAAGTGTTCGAGCTTTTCGGTAACGTTTGCTAGAAGGTTCATGTCTGCGGCAAGGATGGCGTCGGCGAGCGGGTCGCCGTCGACGGCACGAACGAACTCGGCGAACCCCATGGGACGCATGGTGAGCTGGTCGATTTTGCCGACGGGAAATGACTCGTTTTCGCGTCGGAGCGCGAGGCCCATATAGGAACCGGCTGCTACGATGTGGTATTCGGGTGCAAGCTCGTTGAAGTACTTGAGCGAGGTGATCCCGCGCGGGGCCTCTTGGATCTCGTCGAAGATGATGAGCGTGTCTGCTGGCGTTACAGTTTGGCCACGTAGGAGTTCTATCTGGGAGATGATGCGCTTGGGGTCGAGGTCCCCATCGAACAGCGAGCGTGTGCTCGGCTCGAGCATAAAGTCAAAACGAATGACGTTTCGATACTGCTGGCTTGCGAATTCGTTAAGAAGCCAAGTCTTTCCTGTCTGGCGGGCTCCCTTAAGCAAGAGAGGTTTGCGATTCGTCCTTGATTTCCAAGCGATAAGTTCGCTCATAAGCTGTCGCTGCATATTGCCTCCCAACCCTCTCGGTTAGTATAAGGCCATTTGGGTGTTTCCATCGGAAAATGTGCGAGACAACCACGTTTTTCCATCGGAAAATGTGCGAGACAACCACGTTTTTCCATCGGAAAATGTGGGAACACCAACCTAAGTCGCGGTGGAATAGTTCCTAAATGGGCTGGTAAACTGCCAAAACAGGAACTATTCCACCGCAACTTAGAGCCCCGCCGGCGTGTAAAAGAAACGAGCCCGCATCCCAAAGGGAGACGAGCTCGTAGGCAATACATGGTAGGGGCGGTGGGACGTCCGCGCATTTGCTGCGCAAATACGCACCGGCTTCGGCCGCCTGTCGGCGCCCTCGCCGGCTCGCTTCGGACGCTGCGCGTCCGCTTAACGCTCGCCCCCTCGCGGGTTCGAGTCCCACCGGCATCTAAAAGAAACGAGCCCGCATCCCTTGGGGACACGGGCTCGAAAGCTCCATATGGTAGGGGCGGTGGGACTCGAACCCACAATCCTTGCGGCGAGAGATTTTAAGTCTCCTGCGTATGCCAATTCCGCCACGCCCCCGTGAGACTAGAAGTCTAGCACAAGCCGTCCGTTACGCGTTGACGGCCATCGAGTGTTGGCCCGACTTCTCCAGGAACTCCTGGAACTTGGCTTCGTCGCCCTTGTTTTGGTACTGCAGGGCCAGCAGGTACTCCAGGCGGCAGCGCTTGACCGGGTCATCGCCGACATCCTCGAGCATGCGCTCCAGCTCGGGAATGTCGTTGTGGCGCTTGAGGATCATCGTGTCGTACATCAGCTGGCACTCGTGCGCAACTGCCTCGGCCTGACCGCCCTCAAAGCCTTTGATCTCGTGCAACAGCTCCTTGGACTTTTTGCGGTCCTCCTGGCCAACGTAGTAGTTAAAGGCCTTAATCACCAGGTCGACGCGCTGCATCTTGGGGAGGTTGAGACCCAGCAGCAGGTCGAACATCTCGCTGGCGCGCTCGTGGTCCTCGCGCAGCAGATAGGAGTTCAGACGCAGGTAGTCGCGGTTGTAGCGCGGGTACAGCATGCTGGTGAGTTTGCCGTCGAGCAAACGATCGAACTCGTCCCACTGCTTGGCAGCCATAAGCTGCTGCAGGCGCTTAAACGTGGTACGTTTTTTGACGCTAAAGAACACCGACACGGCGATGCAGATGATAACGACGGCGGTCCAGAGTGTGCGGGAATCGGGCATATTAGGGTCCTTAGTCGCTCGTAAAACAAGCGGTATGACAACACGTACTAGATGTATTATACGCAGCGCGCAAGCAAACTAGCATAAAAGCTCATCGAGGCTGAGTGCCATCGCTCGCTGCGGTACACTTACCTAAAGTAAACCATGAAGGGAGATATTACCTATGAAGAAGATCGTTTTGGCTTGCGGTGCTGGCGCTGCTACTTCCACGCTCGTTGCCCAGAAGGTCGCCACCCTGCTCGACGCCAACGGTTACGCCGACAAGTATGAGATCGTGCAGTGCGCCATCTCCGAGGCCAAGGATTACTGCGACGAGGGCGCTGATCTGCTGATCGCCACCACCGTTGCCCCCGAGGGCCTCACCTGCCCGTACGTGAGCGGCGTGCCCTTCATGACCGGCATGAACCGCGTCGCTGCCGAGAAGGCCGTTCTTGACGTCATGGCTCAGTAGGCGCTGACTGCATGAGTGAGCAGAACGCCAATCCGGTCGAGCTCTTTGGCATGCGCGTTGCCCATGTGGGCATTAACGCCACCGACCCGGCAGACGCCCTGGAGATCGCGGAGCTGTTCTCGACGATGATGGGTCTGCCCGTTATCGAGACCCCGGTTTCGTACTTTAACGATTCGCTGGTCGAGGTCATGAAGCAGAATGGTCGTGGCACCAAGGGCCACATCGGCTTTGCCGTCAACGACATTGATGCGGCCGAGAAGTGGTTTGCCGAGCGCGGGCTCGAGG
>UQUX01000110.1 GCA_900544425.1 uncultured Collinsella sp. | reverse complement strand
TAGGCGACGGTGTTGGCGATGTAGTTATGCGGCAGGTAGTACGAGTTGGTACCCTCAAAGGCAAACTGCAGGATCTTCATGCCGGGGAAGCCCGAGTTATCGCGCATGTCGATGACGCCGGGGGTGAGGAAGCCCAGGTCCTCGGCGATGATGGGCAGCGTGCCGAGCTTTTCCTCGAGCGTCTTGAAGAACTTGAGGCCGGGGCCCTGCGTCCACGAACCGTAGGACGAATCGGGCGAGGAGAACGGCACCTCCCAATAGGCCTCGAAGCCGCGGAAGTGATCCAGGCGGATGACGTCGTACATGTCGAGGGCGGCGCGAATGCGGCCCTCCCACCAGGAGAAGCCATCGGACTCCATAGCGTCCCAGTCGTAGATGGGGTTGCCCCAGTACTGGCCGGTGGCCGAGAACTGGTCGGGCGGCGTGCCGGCGACGCTCACGGGATTGCCGGCGGCGTCGATCTTAAAGAGCTCAGGCGTCGCCCACATCTCGACGGAGTCACGCGAGACATAGATGGGCAGGTCGCCGATGATGAGAATGTCGCGCTCGTTGGCATAGGCCTTGAGGCGGCTCCACTGGCGATCGAAGAAGTACTGCGTCATCTGGTGGTAGAGCATACGCGCCGGATGGTCGGCGCAGACCTTGGCGGAAGCCTCACCGCGGGTGCGGAGCTCCGCGGGCCACTCCCAAAACGCCTTGAGACCGCACTCCTCTTTGACGGTCATAAACTCACAGTAGGGGATGAGCCAGTCCTCGTTGGCTTGGATAAAGTCATCGAAATCGGCCGGCTTGTCGGCAGCAAAGCGCTCGGCGGCGCGGTCGAGAATCTGACGGCGGCCGCCAAAGATGGCACCGTAGTCGACGTTACTGGGGTCAGAACCCAGGTACACGCCATCGATATCGCGCTGCTCTAGATACCCTGCCTCGATAAGCTCGGCAAAGTCGATAAAGTTGGGGTTGCCTGCGCGGGCCGAGAACGACTGATAGGGCGAATCGCCATAGCTGGTCGTCGTAAGGGGCAGAATCTGCCAGTAATGTTGTTTGCACGAGGCGAGAAAATCGACGAAGTCGTAGGCATTCCAGCCAAAGCCGCCGATTCCGTATGGTCCGGGCAGAGATGAGACGGGCATGAGGACGCCGCTTGCACGCTCCATGAATGCGCTCACCAACCTTCTTGTTGTGGGGTCGGCCTGCCGATGGGTGTGCAGTCCGCCTCCGATGTTCTGATTCGATACGCCTATTGTAAAACATGTTGTTTAAACATGTACAGGCAAGATAAAAAAGTTGGTCGATTTTCGGCGAATGGTTACATGCCATGAAAAAGCCCCGACCTCACAACGTGAGATCGGGGCAAGAGCGGTATGTAGGTTTTTGCTACTCGGCGTCGGCGAAGCCGTTGGGGTTGTGGCTCTGCCAGTTCCAGCTATCGCGGCACATGTCCGCGATGTCGTACTGGGCCTTCCAGCCCATCATACGCTCGGCCTTGGAGGCATCGCACCAGTTGGCAGCGATGTCGCCGGCGCGGCGCTCGCGGATCACGTAGGGCAGCTCCTTGCCACAAGCCTTGGAGAAGGCGGCGACGACCTCGAGTACCGAGGTGCCGGTGCCGGTGCCCAAGTTAAAGATCTCGACGCCGGTCTTGCCGTTCATCCAGTTAAGGGCGGCAACGTGACCAGAGGCCAGATCGCACACGTGGATGTAGTCGCGCACGCCGGTGCCGTCGGGGGTGGGGTAGTCGTTGCCAAAGACCTGAACGGCCTCGAGCTTGCCCACGGCGACCTGGGCGACATAGGGCACCAAGTTGTTGGGGATGCCCTTGGGGTCCTCGCCGATCAGGCCCGACGGATGAGCGCCGATGGGGTTGAAGTAACGGAGCAGCACGACGTCCCACTCGGGGTCGGCGGTGTGGACGTCCATAAGGATCTGCTCGATCATCCACTTGGTCCAACCATAGGGGTTGGTCGCGGGCTTCTTAGGATCCTCCTCGGTGACGGGCGGGTTGTCCGGGTCGCCGTAGACGGTCGAGGAGCTCGAGAAGATGATGGACTTGCAGCCATGGTTGCGCATGACGTCGATGAGCACCAGGGTGTTCTCGATGTTGTTGTGGTAGTATTCGACGGGCTTGCTCACCGACTCGCCGACGGCCTTAAAGCCGGCAAAGTGGATGACGCGGTCGATCTGATGGGTATCGAAGATCTTGTTCATCGCATCGCGGTCGAGCACGTTGGCCTCGTAGAAGGTGAGGTTCTTGGCGGCCTCGTCGCCCACGATGGTCTTGACGCGGTCGACGGCGACGGCGCTGGAGTTGGAGAGATCATCGACGATGACGACCTGGTAGCCACCCTCGAGCAGCTGAACGACGGTGTGCGAGCCGATAAAGCCGGCGCCACCGGTAACGAGGACGCAGGTGTCTTTGGGGTCGAGTGCTTTGGACATGTAGTCTCCTATCGAATCAGGAACACTTCTTCAGGGGAGTATAGCGCAGGCAGGGACGCCCAAATCGTGCGCTGTAGGAAAAGCGGAGGATTGTGCCAACGTACTCATAGAAGAGCTTGCGTACGCATAACCTGATCTTTGGCATTTGCTTACGAGCCGCTGACCTTGTAGTTTCCTGCCGTTCGTGGAAATCGTTGGGACGCGCCATATGTACGCTAATATGTATGAGTTGAGCGACATATAAATAAACATGTAACGGAGTACATATGTCACCAAACAGCGATTCCATCCTTTCCCAGGAGCTCTCGCGCCGCACTGCCCTCAAGGCCCTGTTCGGCGCCGCTTCTGCGGCAGTTCTTTTTGGCCTGCCCGCTCGCGCCCATGCGGCGGAGGCTTCCAAAGAAACAACCGATAAACTGAATGCCGCCCAGGCCCAGCTCGACGAGGTTCAGGCCCAGCTCGACAGCATCGCAAATGAGTATGCGGCGCTGGCCAACAAGAATGCCCAGACCCTCAACGACATCGAGAATGTCCAGGGCAAGATTGACGACACGCAGGCCCAGATCGATGAAAAGAAGGCCGAGCTCAAGAAGAAACGCAACGACCTTTCCGATCGCGTGGCCGCCAGCTACAAGTCCGGCGGCACGAACATCCTGTCGCTGCTGCTGGCCTCTGGCTCGTTTGAGGAACTCGTCGCCAACGCGCATTACGTTGAGAAGATCAACAAGAGCGACCGCGACGCCATCGAGGACATTCAGACCATCCAGGAAGAGCTCGATGCGCAAAAGACCGAGCTCGAGTCGCAGAAGGCCGACTTAGAGAAGCTCAAGGACCAGCAGACTGCCCAGATGCAGGACATGCAGGCCAAGCAGCAGGAAGTCCAGACGGTTCTGAACGGCCTCTCTGACGATGTCAAGGAGCTCATGGCTCAGCGTGATTCCGAGATCCTCGCTGCCGCCCAGGCTGAGGAGGCTGCCAGGAAGGCCGCCGCTGCCGCTGCCGCCGCGAACAAGAACAATTCCTACTCGGGTGGTTCAAGCTCGGGTGGCGGATCGTATGCGCCCGGAACCCCGCAACAGAATGCCGGCTCGGGCAAACAGCAGGCCGTCGTCAACGCGTGCTACTCCACGCCTTCGCCGGGTCAGAACTGGTGCGCGGCGTGGGTTACCAATGTCTTCCGTAACGCCGGCGTGGGCTATTTTGGCGGCAACGCGTGCGACATGTTTAACGCCTGGTGCTATAGCTCCGATCGCTCGGCGCTGCAGGTGGGCATGATCGTGGCCGATTCCTCGCACAGCGGCACGGGTGCTCCGGGCCTTATCTACGGTCATGTGGGTATCTACGTTGGCGGCGGTATCGTTATGAGCAACGAGGGTGCCATTACGTCTAAGTCGCTTGATTCGTTTATTAGCTTCTATGGCACTGGCTCTGGCGTGCGTTGGGGCTGGCTCGGCGGTATTGCGCTGTCGTAAAGCCGACGGGGCCGCGTGCCCGCCCGCATTATATTTGATTGCCTGCTCGGGCAGTCCTGCGCAAGACGAAGGCCACATTAAGTGGCCTTCTTTGCGTGCGGAACTCGCGATCAATCAAATATAATGCGGGCGGGCACGCGGCCCTCTCGGGTTCGGGGCGCGACACACCGGACTGGGTTATCTGAATGAATATGGTGAAGGCCCCTTTCGGGGCCTTCTTTTTATAAAAATTCGCCTACTCGGTGGACTTCGGGTTCTAGGTCTACGTCGAATTGGCCTTTGACGGTTGTTTGGATGTGGCGGATGAGTTCGTCAACGTCGGCGGCGGTGGCGTGGTTGGCGTTGACGATAAAACCGCAGTGCTTTTCGCTTACCTGCGCGCCGCCAACGGCGTGTCCTCGCAGGCCGGCGTCCATGATGAGCTTGCCGGCAAAGTAGCCCTCGGGGCGCTTGAAAGTGGAGCCGGCACTCGGCATGTCGAGCGGCTGCTTGTCCTCGCGGCGCTGGCGGTAGTCGTCCATGTCGGCCTTGATCATCGCGGCGTTGCCCGGTGCGAGGTTGAAGGTGGCAGAAAGAACGATAAAGCCGTCGTCGGCGATGCGACTCTTGCGATAGCCCAGGTTGAGCTCATCGACATCGAACTCGATGATGTTGCCGCTGCCGCGGGTGCCGTCGTCGAGCATGCGGGCGGGCTTGTAGACGCGCACAGACTCCAGCACGTCTGCCATGCAGGCACCGTAGGCGCCGGCGTTCATGTAGCAGGCGCCGCCGACCGATCCGGGGATGCCCGAGATGGGCTCCATGCCGGTGAGGCCGGCCTCGGCTGCCGCCGCGGCGACATCGGAAAGCAGCGCGCCGGCTGCCGCCGTGACGTGCGTGCCGTCGACGGTGATGTTGGAGAGACCTTCGCCCAGCGCCACGACAACGCCGCGGATACCCTTGTCGCCGACGAGCAGGTCGGAGCCGTTGCCCACGATGGTGAGCGGTAGGTCGCAGCGATAACAGGTGTCGAGCGTGGCGACGAGGCCCTGCTCGGTATCGGGCGTGACAAAGACGTCGGCCGGGCCGCCGATCTTAAACGTGGTGTGCTCGCGCATGGGCTCGCTCATCAGCACGTTGTCCTCGCCGGCAACGCCAGCAAGCGCGCACAGCAGGTCCTCGTTAAAAAAGTCGTTCTCGTGCATACGAATATCCGCCTTTTGGTGGTTGTTGTCATCAATCGATTGCAATATACCCCACCCGGACGGATTTGGTGCGCTGGCGGCGATAAAACAGCCGTCTACCGGATTGGTAAAGTGTTTATCACCGAGGTAGAGGGGTAGTCGCTATACTTTCAAGAGATTGCGCGTAAACCCGGAAGGAGCGAGATGGCCAACAAAGTCACCCTCAAGCAGATCGCCCAGGAGGTGGGGCTTTCCCCCTCGTCGGTCTCGCTTGTGCTCAATAATCGGCCCTGTCGCATCTCGGAAGAAAACCGCAAACTCATCAAGGAGGTCGCGGCGCGCAACCACTATGTTCCTAACCAGATTGCGCGTAGTTTGGTCATGCGCGAGTCGCGCACGCTGGGCCTTATCGTCCCTAACATCGAGAGCCGCTTTTTTGCCTCGCTCGCCGGTAGCCTGGAAAAGCGCTGCCGCGAGGATGGCTATGCGCTCTTCATTACCAGCTCGGGTGGAAGCGCCGATGACGATCTGGAGCTGCTGCGCCAGCTGCGCTCCAAGGGCATGACCGCCCAGATCGGAGAGATCCGCTTCGAGGAGAGCGGCATCGTCCTGCGGTATCAGGACCGGCTGGACGCTGCTGGCCGGGGCGCTGGTGTGCTGGGCGGCGGACTGGGCGCAGAGGACCCCAGACGCCCTGCACCTTCTGGCG
>UQUX01000109.1 GCA_900544425.1 uncultured Collinsella sp. | reverse complement strand
AGTCCCTTGCGGCGTAGTTCTTATTTAAGCCGTCCAAGTTTTGGGGTGCAGTTCAGTGCCGGTGGCGGGTGTTGTTACCCGAGGGGATTGTACCCGATGGAAACGTATTAAGCGAAGTAGGCTACGCCGCTCTCAAAGATCGGCATGAATTTGTCGCCGGGGACATGCTCGGGCACGTTGCAGTACAGGTTGTCGCCGCGACGCTCGGCATGGCCCATCTTGCCCAGGACACGGCCGTCGGGGCTCGTGATGCCCTCGATGGCGAGTGCGGAGCCGTTGGGGTTGACGGAAAGGTCCATGCTGGGTTTGCCGTTCTCGCCCACGTACTGCGTGGCGACCTGGCCGTTGGCGATCAGCTGGGCGAGCACTTCGTCATTGGCGACAAAGCGGCCCTCGCCGTGGCTGATGGCGACGGTATAGGGGTCGTCCAGGCTGCACTGCGACAGCCACGGGGACAAGTTGGACGAGATGCGGGTGCGCACCAGACGGCTCTGGTGGCGACCGATGGTGTTGAACGTCAACGTGGGCGCATCGGGCGTGGCGTCGACGATGTCGCCGTAGGGCACCAGGCCGAGCTTGATCAGGGCCTGGAAGCCGTTGCAGATGCCCAGCATCAGGCCATCGCGGGCCTTGAGCAGGTCGCGGACTGCCTCGGTGACCTCGGGAGCGCGGAAGAACGCCGTGATGAACTTGGCAGAGCCGTCGGGCTCGTCGCCGCCCGAGAAGCCGCCGGGGATCATAACGATCTGGCTTGCACGGATGCGGCGGGCAAGCTCGTGGGTGCTCTCGGCGACGGCCTCGGGCGTGAGGTTGTTGATCACGAAGGTGTCGGCCTCGGCACCGGCGGCACGGAAGGCGCGGGCGCTGTCGTACTCGCAGTTGTTGCCGGGGAACACGGGGATGATCACGCGCGGGCGGGCGATCTTGGCGCCGCCGTACACGTGGATATCCTTGGCGCGGAAGTCGATGGTCTCGACCTCGGGGGTCTCGCCGGCGCTGCGGTAGGCGAAGACGCCCTCGATGCCGCTCTCCCAGGCCTCCTGGAGCTCGGCGAGCTCGATGACCTCGGAGCCGGTGTCGATGACATAGCCCTCGACGGTGGTGCCCAGGGGCTCGACGACAACGCCGTCGGCGACCTCGGGCAGCTCGGCGTCCTCGGCGAGCTCGACGATAAAACTGCCGTAGAGCGGGGTGAAGAGGCTCTCCACGTCTACATCCTCGGCAAGCTCGATACCGATCTGGTTACCGACGCACATCTTAAAGAGGCTCTCGGCGCCGCAGCCGTAGCCGGGCGTGGATATGGCCAGGGCGTTGCCGGTAGCAGTGAGCGCCTCGACGGCGTCAAACGCGGCGAGCAACTGCTGGGCGTCGGGACGGTAGTCCTCGCCATAGGTGGCGGGGGCGATACGGACGACGCGATGCGTGAGACCCTTGAACTCGGGGGAGACGGCGCGGGCCGCCTTGCCCACGGCGACAGCGAAGCTGATCAGGGTCGGCGGAACGTTGAGCTCGCCGGCCTCGTCCTCAAACGAGCCGCTCATGGAATCCTTGCCGCCGATGGCGCCGGCACCCAGATCGACCTGAGCCATGAGGGCGCCCAGGACGGCCGCCATGGGCTTGCCCCAACGCTCGGCCTCGGTGCGCAGGCGCTCAAAGTACTCCTGGAAGGAGAGGTAGGCGCGCTTGTGCTCAAAGCCGGCGGCCACGAGCTTGGCGATGGACTCGACCACGGACAGGTAGGCGCCCGCAAACTGGTCGGTCTCCATCAGATAGGGGTTGAAGCCCCATGCCATAGCGCTCGCCGTGGTGGTCTCGCCGTCCACGGGGAACTTGGCGACCATGGCAGAGCTCGGAGTGAGCTGCGTCTTGCCACCAAAGGGCATGAGCACGGTCGCGGCACCGATGGTGGAGTCGAAGCGCTCGGAAAGGCCCTTGTTGGAGGCGACGTTAAGATCGGTGACGAGCGAGGTCATGCGCTCGGCAAGCGTGGTGCCGGCCCAGCTGGGCTGCCACACGCTGCGGGCGCAGACGTGGGCGACCTGGTGCTTGGGTGCGCCGTTGGAGTTGAGGAACTCGCGGGACAGGTCGACGATGGCGACGCCGTTCCAGGCCATGCGCATGCGCGGCTCGGCGGTAACCTCGGCGATAACGGTCGCCTCGAGGTTCTCCTCGGCGGCGTAGCCCATGAATTCCTCGACGTCACCGTCGGCGACGGCGCAGGCCATACGCTCCTGGGACTCGGAGATGGCGAGCTCGGTGCCGTCCAGGCCGTCGTACTTCTTGGTCACGGTGTCCAGGTCGACATACAGGCCGTCGGCAAGCTCGCCCACGGCGACCGAGACGCCGCCGGCGCCAAAGTCGTTGCAGCGCTTGATCAGGCGGCAGGCGTCGCCGCGGCGGAAGAGGCGCTGCAGCTTGCGCTCGACCGGGGCGTTGCCCTTCTGGACCTCGGCGCCCGAGGTCTCGATGGACTCGGTGTTCTGGGTCTTGGAGGAGCCGGTGGCACCGCCGATGCCGTCACGGCCGGTGCGGCCGCCCAGCAGGATGATCTTGTCGGTGGGGGCGGGGCACTCGCGGCGCACGTGGTTTGCCGGGGTAGCGCCCACGACGGCGCCGACCTCCATGCGCTTGGCCACGTAGCCGGGGTGATAGAGCTCGTTGACCTGACCGGTGGCAAGGCCGATCTGGTTGCCGTAGCTGGAGTAGCCGGCGGCGGCAGTAGTCACGAGCTTGCGCTGCGGCAGCTTGCCCTCGAGCGTCTCGGAAACCGGGACGGTGGGGTCGCCGGCGCCGGTGACGCGCATGGCCTGGTACACATAGCTGCGGCCCGAGAGCGGGTCACGGATAGCGCCGCCCACGCAGGTGGCGGCACCGCCGAAGGGCTCGATCTCGGTCGGGTGGTTGTGGGTCTCGTTCTTAAAGAGGAATAGCCAGTCCTGGTCCTCGCCATCGACATCGACCTTCACCTTGACGGTGCAGGCGTTGATCTCCTCGGACTCATCGACATCGGTCATTACGCCGGTCTTCTTAAGGTACTTGGCGCCGATGGTGCCCATGTCCATGAGGCAGACGGGCTTGGCGTCGCGACCGAGCTCATGGCGCATCTCCATGTAGCGGTCGAAGGCCTGCTGCACCACGGCGTCGTCGATCGTCACGTCGTCCAGGACGGTGCCGAAAGTGGTGTGGCGGCAGTGGTCGGACCAATAGGTGTCGATTACGCGGATCTCGGTGATGGTGGGGTCGCGGTCCTCATCGCGGAAGTACTGCTGGCAGAAGGCGATGTCTGCCTCGTCCATGGCAAGGCCGCGATCGGCGATAAAGGCGGCAAGGCCGGCCTCGTCGAGCTTGCGGAAGCCGTCGAGCACCTCGACGGGCTGGGGCTCGGGAGTCTCCATGTACAGCGTCTCGGGCAGGTCGAGCGAGGCGATGCGGGCCTCGACGGGATTCACCACGTAGTGCTTGATGGCCTCGATGGCGGCCTCGTCCAGAGCGCCCGAGATCATATAGACCTTGGCGGAGCGCACGGCGGGGCGCTCACCCTGGCTGATGAGCTGCACGCACTCGCTGGCGGAGTCGGCGCGCTGGTCAAACTGGCCAGGCAGGAACTCGACGGCAAAGACGGCGCCATCGCTTGCGGGGAGTTCGTCGTAGGTCACATCGACCTGGGGCTCGCTAAAGACGGTCGGCACGCAGGAGCGGAAAAGCTCCTCGTCGATGCCCTCGACGTCGTAGCGGTTGATGATCCTCAGGGCCTCGATGCCCTTGATGCCGAGAATTTCGGTCAGCTCGCCCTTGAGCTGCTGAGCCTCGACGTCGAACCCGGGTTTCTTCTCCACGTAGATACGAGAGACCATTGGTTCCTGCCTTCCTGATCGGTTGGGCGTACGGTACGGTATGCGGCAGCGGTCGGTTTACGGGACAAGCCTCGCGGTCGCCTTGAGCCACATGTTTGTAAACCTCACTATGATACGACAGCTCGCGGCGCGTTGAGGACGGCGAGGGTGCTACAGTGAAGCGCAAACAAGAGAAAGGCATCACATGGCATTCGTTTCGCTCGCCATCATCGCACTCGTGGCCTTTGCGAGTCCTTTTATCGCCTCGGCGATTCCCGGAAAACCCGTTCCCGAGACGGTCTTTTTGCTCGTGCTCGGCGCGGTGCTGGGACCCCATATGCTCGGCGTCATCCATGTAGATGCCGAGGTCTCGCTTGTGTCCGAGCTGGGCCTGGCCTTTTTGTTCCTGCTTGCCGGCTTTGAGATCGACCCCAAGAGCATCACGGGCGTCGAGGGGCGCTACGGCTTGGCGACGTGGGTCGTCACGTTTGGTATCGCCTGGCTTGCCGTGCGCTTTACCCCGTGGTTCTCAGTCAGTCATTTCGACGGTATCGCCGTGACGCTTGCCCTCACTTCGACGGCGCTCGGTACGCTCGTGCCCATTATGCGTGAGCGCTCGCTCACCGGCACGCGCGTGGGCGACTCGATTCTCGCGTATGGCACTTGGGGCGAGCTCGGTCCCGTGCTCGCCATGTCGGTGCTGTTGTCTGCCCGCACTGGCATCCAAACGCTCGTTATCCTTGGCTTGTTTGCGGTGGTTTGCGTGTTGCTGGCCGTGGTCCCGAGCCGCTCCAAGCGCGTCGGCAGCCGCTTCTTTGCGTTTGTCGAGGAACGCGCCGACACCACGTCGCAGACCTTCGTGCGCCTGACGGTGCTCATCCTGGTCACGCTCGTGGCGTTCTCGGCCATCTTTGACCTCGACATCGTGTTGGGTTCTTTTGCCGCCGGCTTTGTCCTGCGCTATATCATCCCCGAGGGCAACCATACGCTCGAGACCAAGCTCGACGGCCTGGCCTACGGCTTTTTGATTCCGGTGTTCTTTACCGTATCGGGCGCAAAGATCGACCTGACGGCCGTGGCGTCGCGCCCGGGCTTGCTCGCGGGTTTTATCGTGGCGTTGCTGATTATTCGTGCCGTGCCCATTCTCATCTCTATGGGCATTTGTCCCGCGACGCGCGATGTGTCGGCGTATGGCCGCATTACCGTGGCCCTGTACTGCACCACGGCCCTGCCGATCATCGTTGCCGTTACGAGCGTTGCCGCCAACGCGGGTGCACTGTCGCAAGACATCGCGTCGGTTATGGTTGCCGCTGGTGCCATCACGGTGTTCTTGATGCCATTGCTCGCGCAGCTCTTCTACCGCGTGGTCGACGCCGCGCCGGTTGCCGCCGTGGCAGAAGTTGCCGAGCATCCATCCGATGCGCTCGACATCCTGCGTGCTCATCACGATTTGGCAAGCCTGCTCGCACGCGAGCACGAGTTGCTGACATCGCATGGCCATGGTCGCGTATTTGAGGGCCTGCCTACGCTCGATACGATTGCCGAGCGTCTTTCCGCTGAGGCGGCGAGCGGCCATATCGATGCCCGTATTGTGGACGCGGCACATCTTCTTGCCGATAAGACCTATGGAGACGAGGTCGACCCGTCCGAGCTGACTCCGCGCGAGCGTCGCCGCCTGGAGCGCGCCAAGCTCGCCGTGCGCGAATACCGCCGCCGCATGTTGGAGCTCTATGCGAGAGAAGAAGCCGAGGACGACGACGGCAAGTAGCGAGGCGGTCCTTCGGAGAGACCAGGGACGGATGAAGCCCCTGGCGGAAAGTACATCCCGGTTTGAAGGCTCGGAATGGGACGCGTTTTCCGGAACAAGGCCCTTTGGAAAGTGCACCCCATTCTGAGCCGAAAATCTGGGATGCAGTTTCCTTTTCGAACAGAAGAAGGCGCGCTGCCTGCTATTGATGC
>UQUX01000108.1 GCA_900544425.1 uncultured Collinsella sp. | reverse complement strand
ACCCGTGCACCCCCGCCGCAAAAAACCGTGCTAAAAACTAGCAGACGGCGTAGTCCTGGGGCTCGCGGCCGTAGTAGGCGTCCAGGTAGAGCTCCTTGATCTCGCTCATAAGCGGGTAGCGCGGGTTAGCGCCGGTGCACTGGTCGTTGAATGCCTGCTCGGTCATCTCGTCGAGGGTGTCGAGGAAGTACTGCTCGTCAACACCGTAGTCGGCGATGGTCTTCTTGACACCGATGAAGTCCTTGAGCTCCTCGAGCTTCGTGATGAAGTTCTCGAAGACCTCCTTGTCGTCCTTGCCCTCGATGCCGCAGTACTTGGCCATCTCGGCGTAGTTGTGCAGCGCGTTGGGGTAAGGATACTGGGAGAAGGTACCCATCTTGACGGGAGCCTCGGCGGCGTTGTAGCGCATGACGCGGGTCAGGATGACGGCGTTAGCGATGCCGTGGGGCAGGTGATGGAAAGCGCCGAGCTTGTGAGCCATGGAGTGGTTGAGGCCCAGGAAGGCGTTGGCGAAGGCCATACCGGCCATGCAGGAGGCGTTGTGCATCTCCTCGCGGGCGTGCGGGTCCTTGGCGCCGTTCGTGAAGCTGGAGGGCAGGTTCTCAAAGACGAGCTTGGCAGCGCGCTCGGAGAGGCCCTTGGTGTAGTCGGAAGCCATGATGGAGACGTAGGACTCGATGGCGTGGGTCATGACGTCGATGCCGGAGGCAGCGGTCAGGCCGCGCGGGGCGGTCATGCAGTTGTCGGCGTCGACGATAGCCATGTTGGGGAGCAGCGCGTAGTCGGCGAGCGGCCACTTGATGCCGGTCTCCTTGTCGGTGATGATGGCGAACGGCGTGCACTCGGAGCCGGTACCCGAGGAGGTCGGGACGGCGACGAAGTAGGCCTTCTTGCCCATCTCGGGGAAGGTGAAGATACGCTTGCGGATGTCCATGAAGTCCATGGCCATGTCCTCAAACTTGCACTCGGGGTGCTCGTACATCATCCACATGATCTTGCCGGCGTCCATAGCGGAGCCACCGCCGACGGCGATGATGACGTCCGGCTCAAAGAGAGCCATCTGCTTGGCGCCGCGACGTGCGCACTGCAGCGACGGATCGGGCTCGACGTCGTAGAAGCAGTCGTGGGCGATGCCCATCTCGTCGAGCTTGGCCTCGATGGCGCGGGTGTTGCCATTCTTGAAGAGGAACTGGTCGGTAACGATGAAGGCGCGCTTCTTGCCCATGACGTTGCCCAGCTCGTCGAGGGCGACGGGCGTGGAACCCTTCTTGAAGTAGACCTTCTCGGGAGCGCGGAACCACAGCATGTTCTCACGGCGCTCGGCCACAGTCTTAACGTTGATCAAGTGCTTCACCCCAACGTTCTCGGAGACGGAGTTGCCGCCCCAGGAGCCGCAGCCCAGGGTCAGAGACGGCTTCATGCCAAAGTTGTACAGGTCACCGATGCCACCGTGCGAGGACGGGGTGTTGATGACGATGCGGCAGGCCTTCATGACGTGCTCGAACAGGCTGATCTTTTCGGCCTGGGCGGGGTGCACGTACAGAGAGGCGGTGTGGCCCGGGCCACCGGCGAGCACCAGGTGCTCGGCCTTGTCGACGGCCTCCTGGAAGTCCTTGGCGTGGTACATGGCCAGGACTGGGGAGAGCTTCTCGTGGGAGAACTCCTCCTTGGCGGGGTCGGTGGAGGTGACCTCGGCGATCAGGATCTTGGTCTTGGCGGGAACCTCGATGCCGGCGAGCTCGGCGATCTTGGGGATGCGGTGATCGAGGGCGCCGTTCTTGAACATGGCGGCACGCAGGGCCTCCATCTCGGCACCCTGCTTGACGAAGTAGCAGCCGCGCTTCTGGAACTCGGCCTTGACCTGGTCGTAGATGGTGTCGATGACGGTCACGGACTGCTCGGAAGCGCAGATCATGCCGTTGTCGAAGGTCTTGGAGTGGATGATGGAGTTGACTGCGAGCAGAACGTCGGCGGTGTCGTCGATGACCACCGGGGTGTTACCGGCGCCAACGCCCAGGGCGGGCTTGCCCGAGGAGTAGGCGGCCTTGACCATGCCCGGGCCACCGGTGGCGAGGATGATGTCGACGTCGCGCATGACCATGTTGGTCAGCTCGATGGAGGGGACATCGACCCAGCCGATGATGCCCTCGGGGGCGCCGGCCTTGACGGCGGCGTCAAGCACGAGCTTGGCGGCGGCGATGGTGCACTTGGCGGCAGCCGGGTGCGGGGAGATGATGATGGCGTTGCGGGTCTTCAGGCAGATCAGCGTCTTGAAGATCGCGGTGGAGGTGGGGTTGGTCGTCGGGATGACGGCGCCCACGATGCCGATGGGCTCGGCGATCTTGGTGATGCCGTAAGCCTCGTCGCGCTCCAGGACACCACAGGTCTTGGTGTTCTTGTAAGCGTTGTAGATGTACTCTGCGGCGTAGTGGTTCTTGATGACCTTGTCCTCAAGAACGCCGCGGCCGGTCTCCTCGATGGCCATCTTCGCCAACGGGATACGAGCCTTGTTGGCGGCCATGGCGGCCTCATAGAAGATCTTGTCGACCTGCTCCTGCGTGTACGTAGCAAAAAGCGCCTGGGCCTCTCGCATCTGAGCGAGCTTAGCCTCAAGCGCCTCTACGTTGTCCACAATTGCGGGAGTAGTGTTTTCCGGTGACTTTTTCACCATTTGTGTCTCCTTGCGATCGGAGATTTACCCTACGCCTTGCATGATAGCAAGAAATTATTCGGTGAACGGTCAGATTCCCGTAAAAGACAAACTAAAACGCTTCAATCAAATGAACCGTTTCAACTAAAACTATGCCCAATGCATCGCCCCGCTCATTGGGGACAGACTCTCATGAGTATTTCAATGGGAAAACGGGACATCTGTTTGATAATCGCTATTCGCGGGTCGCGGTTGAGTCGGACACACAGGCGGTGCAGCTACTCGATTACATCCATTTCAATCCCGTGTAAGGTGCGTCCGACTCGCTCGAGGCGTACCGTTAGTTACAAGGCATACCAGCTGCGCTATGATCCCTTTGACATCTGCAAACCCTCATATAAGTCTGTCCCCAATGAGTGCAAAAAGGCGCCCTCCGTAGGGGAGGGCGCCTTTGGTAAGTTCTATATGAACGCGAGGTCTTTGACCCGGAGAGTCCGAGGTACTTGTTGGTAAGACCTTATTTAGGAGCGCGCAACCTTGCCAGACTTGAGGCAGGTGGAGCAAACGTTCATCTTGCGACGGTGACCATCGACGACGACGTAGACGCGCTGGATGTTGGGGCGGAACTTACGGTTGGTGACGCGGTGAGAGTGGCTGATGGAGCGACCGGCAACGGGGTGCTTACCGCAAACTTCGCAAACTTTGGACATAACTGACCCTCCTTGGGCGACAAACGAACATGTCGCGTTAACAAACAAGTCTGAACTATAGCACAGAAGCAGCTCCCTGTGCGTAATCTACACAGAGATATTCCTCTTTTGGCGATAGTGCTCACGCCACGGCCCTGGACGTAGATCCGATTTGCGTGCAGCAGAGGGGATTATGCCAGCTCGTGCGTGCGTTTTCAAGCTCGTCCCACAAATATATATAGGTTTATGGAGCATTGGGCTCCGTTTACGGATTGCTCTGTATTTATGCTCGCAATTAAGCTCGAGGTTGGCTACACTATCCCTTGACCATTAAAGGGGTACGAGATACCCACATGGAATTACATTGCTGCCAAAGAGCAGCCCTTCCTGTGGGTGTCTGATCCGCTTTGAGCGGTCGGGCATCTATTTTTTTGACTGTGTCAGCAGTCAAGACATGTGAGGAAGGAGATCGATGGGCACGACTTCCCCCAAGGCGGTCATCATGGACGAGACCGCCGTCAATCGAGCAATGACCCGCATCGCGCACGAGATTCTCGAGCGCAACGAGGGCTGTGAATACCTCGCTCTGGTCGGCATCGTCACGCGCGGCGACCTTCTGGCAAAGAAGCTCGCCGAGGAGATCAAGGAGATCGAGGGCGTCGACGTTCCGCTCGGCAGCCTGGACATCAGCTTCTACCGCGATGACTATGCGACCAATTTCGCTCCCGCGATCCACGCTACCAACATTCCCTTCAGCGTCGACGGCAAGCGCGTCGTGCTGGTGGACGACATCCTCTATACGGGTCGTACCATCCGCGCCGCTCTCGACGCCGTCATGGACCTGGGCCGTCCGAGCCGCATTGAGCTGGCAGTCCTCGTTGACCGCGGCCACCGCGAGCTCCCCATCTCGCCGGACTTTGTCGGCAAGAACGTTCCCTCGTCGCATGAGGAGAACGTGCACCTATATATGAAGGAAGTTGACGGCCACACCGCCGTCGAGATTAACGACGTCGCGCCGGGTTCCCACGTGGGCTCCGCGCCGCTGGGAGGTGAGTAGTACCGTGGCGTTCAACCATAAGCACCTGATCGACATTACCGAGTACTCCGAAGAGGACATCAAGCTCATCCTCGAGACCGCCAAGGCGTTCTCCGAGGTCAACGAGCGTGCTATCAAGAAGGTCCCCACGCTCAAGGGTAAGACCATCGTCAACATGTTCAACGAGCCCTCGACGCGCACCCGTAGCTCCTTCGAGCTCGCCGAGAAGCGTCTTTCGGCCGACAGCCTCAACTTTGGCGGCTCCTCGACCTCCACGGTCAAGGGCGAGAGCCTCGTCGACACCGTCGAGACCCTCAACGCCTATAAGATCGACTGCATCGTCGTGCGCGATAAGCACGCCGGTGCTCCCTACATCGTCACGCAGAACTCGCCCGCGAGCGTCATCTGCGCCGGCGACGGCAAGCACAACCATCCCACGCAGGCCCTGCTCGACCTGTACACCATCTGGGAGCACAAGGGTGACTTCCACGGTCTGAAGGTCGCCGTCGTCGGCGATATCGCGCACTCCCGCGTCTGCGGCTCGCTGATTCCCGCCCTTAAGATCATGGGCTGCGAGACCTACGCCGTCGCCCCCGGCACGCTGCTGCCGCCGGCGCCCGAGGTCCTGGGCTGCGACCACGTGACGAGCGACCTCGATTCCGTCCTGCCCGAGCTGGACGTCGTTTACATGCTGCGCGTGCAGCAGGAGCGTCTCGAGGGTGCCCCGTTCCCGACCATTCGTGAGTACCACAAGCTCTTCGGTCTGACCAAGGACCGCGAGAAGCTCATGAAGCCCGACGCGATTATCTGCCACCCGGGCCCCATCAACCGCGGTGTCGAGTTCGACTCCTATATGGCCGACCACCCGCAACGCTCCGTCATCCTGGAGCAGGTCTACGCCGGTATCTGCGTGCGTATGGCTATCCTGTATCTGCTGCTTGGAGGTGCCGATAATGGCCTTGCTTCTTAAGAATGCCCACGTCGTCGACCCGTCCGTCGAGCTTGACGGTGTCGTTGACGTCCTGATTGACGGCGACAAGATCGCCGAGGTCGGTGAGAATCTCGCTGCCGAGGGAGCCGAGGTCCGCGACCTTTCCGGCAAGTACCTCGTCCCCGGCCTGGTGGATATGCACGTTCACCTTCGCGAGCCCGGCTACGAGGTCAAAGAGGACATCGAGAGCGGCACCCGCGCAGCTGCCAAGGGCGGCTTCGACATCGAAGGTCTGGAGATCATCGATCCCGCGACCTATCCCGGCATGGATGAGATGGTCGAGAAGATGGTCACCCTGCGCAAGGGCAAGATGACGGCCGAGCAGTGCCGCGAGGCGCTGTCCAAGGGCAACTATTTCGGCACGATGCTCGTGAAGATGGGCTATGCGGACGCTCTGCTGGGCGGCGCGACCTATTCCACGGCTGACACCGTTCGTCCCGCCCTGCAGCTCGTCAAGACG
>UQUX01000107.1 GCA_900544425.1 uncultured Collinsella sp. | reverse complement strand
CCCGCCACGAGCGGAGCCTCGGGGCCAATCACCACGAGTCCGCATCCGTGGCTCTGCGCAAACGCCGCCACGGCCGCAGGATCGCAGTCGTCGAGAACAACGTTCTCGCCGCAGCTCGCAGTGCCGCCGTTGCCCGGCGCGATGTAGAGCTTGCCGGCGCGCGGTGATGCTGCGAGCTTAGCTGCCAAAGCATGCTCGCGGCCGCCGCTGCCCAACAACAGGATGTCGATGGTTTGAGTGTCCGCCTTCAAGGGTGCCTCCTCTATGGATTAACGGCCCGCTCCGCGCGAGCCCTTTGCAAGCAAATATACCCCTCGGCCGCCCGTCCGGGCTGCAAAGGGGTATATCGCAATAACCAAATAGTCCCGATTACTTCCAGAATCGGTTGATGATCTGCTCGCGACCAGCGCCA
Source organism: uncultured Collinsella sp. (assembly GCA_900544425.1). Taxonomy (GTDB): domain Bacteria; phylum Actinomycetota; class Coriobacteriia; order Coriobacteriales; family Coriobacteriaceae; genus Collinsella. The sequence goes on along the minus strand of UQUX01000107.1, from coordinate 5,460 downwards.
ACGCCAATGAACGTCACGCGGGTGTGTGCCAGATCCTCGATAAACGCCACGTAGTCCTGAGCCTCCTGCGGCAGCTCGTCAAAGCTGCGGCAACCGGTGATATCGCACTTCCAGCCAGGGAGCTCCTCGTAGATGGGCTTGGCATGCTCAAAGCGCACCTGGTGTTCGGGCACGCTCGTGTAACGCTCGCCATCGACGTCGTAGGCAACGCACACCTTGATGGTGTCGAAAGCCGAAAGCACGTCGAGCTTGGTCACGGCGATGTCGGTGAGGCCGTTGACGCGCGAGGCATAGTTGGCGATAGGGCCGTCAAACCAGCCGCAACGACGACGGCGACCGGTGGTCACGCCGTACTCATAGCCCTCCTCGGTCAGCGTGTGGCCGGCCTCGGACTCATAGGAAAGCTCGGTGGGCATGGGGCCCGAACCGACGCGGGTGATATAGGCCTTCATGACGCCCAGCACGCGGTCGACGTTCTTCATGCCCACGCCGGAGCCGGTGATGGCACCGCCGGCGGTGCAGTTGGAAGACGTCACGTACGGATAGGTGCCGTGGTCGATGTCGAGCAGCGTCGCCTGGGCGCCCTCAAACAGCAGGTTCTTGCCCTCATCGATCATGTTGTTGAGCAGCAGGCTCGTCTCGGTGATGTAGGGACGCAGGCGCTCGGCCATCGGCAGGTACTCGTCGCAAATCTGGTCCACGGTGTAGGTGGGCAGATTGTAGATGAGCTCGAGCTCGGGGTTCACGCGGGCGAGAGCGGTCTCCAGCTTGTCGCGGAACAGCGCCTCGTCCAGCATGTCCTGCATGCGCAGGCCAATGCGGGCCATCTTGTCCTGATAGCACGGACCGATGCCACGCTTGGTGGTACCGATGTTCTTCTTGCCGAGCTTCTGCTCAAAGGCGCCATCCAGATCGATGTGGTACGGCATGATGACATGCGCGTTGCCGCTAATCTTGAGATTCTTGGTGGTGATGCCGTCGGCCTCGAACATGTCGATCTCCTCAAGGACAACCTTGGGGTTGACGACGCAGCCGTTACCGATCACCGACACGTGATCGGAATACATGATGCCGGAGGGCACCTGGTGCAGGCCGTACTTCTTGCCGTTGACGACGATGGTGTGGCCGGCGTTGTTGCCTCCCGAGTAGCGCACGACGGCATCGAAGTCGCCGGCGACCAGGTCGCAAATCTTACCTTTGCCCTCATCGCCCCACTGGGCACCGACCAAAACGGTTGACGGCATGTTTACTCCTTACATTCATGGACTGTCTACGCGCCACGCCGGCACGCAGAAGCACAAAACATTCCCAGTATACCCGTGCAACGGGCGCCTGTCCTACTCCTCGGCATGTGCCCCATCAAGCTCATAGAACTTGGTGGATGCCGGCAGGAACATCAGATCGACGTCGCCGATCGGGCCCGAACGGTTCTTGGCCACGACGATACGCGTAACGCCCTCGTCGGGTCGATCGTCGCGCGAGGCCTCGGCATCGTCGGCGGAGCGGTCCAAGAACATAACGATATCGGCGTCCTGCTCGATGGAGCCCGATTCACGAAGGTCGGAAAGCTGCGGGCGCTTGCCGGTACGGGATTCGACCTGACGCGAGAGCTGCGACAGCGCGATGAGCGGGATCTTGAGCTCCTTGGCCATGATCTTCAGACCACGCGACATCTCCGAAACCTCGACGGTACGGCTCTCGGAGCGGCGTCCCGGCGGAGGACTCACCAGCTGCAGGTAGTCCAGGATGATGATTGCCTTCTCCTTGTTATGGAGCATGCGGCGGCTCTTGGCGCGAATCTCGGTCACTGTGGTGCCGGGCGTATCGTCAATCAGAATATCGAGCTTGGACAAGGTCTGCGTAGCCTCGTTGATATTGGCCCACTGCTCGGGGCTAATGCGGCCCATGCGGAAGTCGCTGATCGAAATCATGGCGTAGGCGCAAATCAGACGCTGGGCAATTTCCTTGCCCGACATCTCCAGCGAGAAAAAGCCGACGGTATAACCGGCAGCGGCAGCGTTAAGTGCCAGGTTCAGAGCGAACGACGTCTTACCTACAGCAGGACGGGCGCCGATGATGATGAGCTGGCCCTCGCGAAAACCCATGAGCATGCGGTCGAGCGACGGGAAGCCCGTGGGCACGCCCGCAGCCTGGCCACCGGCCTGGCACACTTCCTCGGCCTCGTTATAGGCCTCGACCATAAACTCGGTCAGCGTCTTGTAGCTCGACTTGACCTCGCGCGCTGTAACCTTGAGCAGCTTGCTCTCGGCCAGCTCGACAACCTCTTTGGTGTCGGTGGGGGCGTTATATGCCAGCGCGTTGATCTCGTTGGTGGCGCCGATCAGCTCACGCAGCATCGAATCACGGCGAACGATGGCGGCATGGTGCTGCCAGTTGACGAGCGACAGGGTCTGACCCATCAACTCCAAAATGTACGCTTCGCCGCCCACGGCATCGAGTTTGTTGATGCTTCGCAGGTAATCGATCAGCGAAATGGAGTCGATGGGAATGCGACTGTTGTACATATCGACCATCGCGGTATAGATGGTCTTATGAATGGGCCGGTAGAAGTCATCGGGCTGCAGCTCGACCTGGGCCTCTTCGACCACCTCGGGCGATAGCAGCATAGCGGCCAGTACATTGGCCTCTGCATCTTGGTTTTGGGGAAGACCCAACTTTGAGCCGCGGTCCTCAACCGTCAGCCCGGTCTCCCTATCGTCATATGCCATGAGCATCCTCATTCATATCGCTTGCGGGCATCCATAGTATCAGCCACGGTCCCAAAACGCGCCGCGCGCCGCCAATCATCACCGAACCAAACGGATGAACGGTCCTGTATATAGGACTTCGACGCAACGTTCACCATGACGCTCGCTCAGCGCAAAAAACAAAAGGGCGCCCTGGTTTCCCAGAGCGCCCTTCTTAGAACAAGATTGTTGCGTTGCAGCAAATGCTACTCGGCAGCAGCCTCAGTCTCGACCTCGGCGGTCTCGGCCTCGGCGACCTCAGCGGCCTCCTCGACCTCAGCCTCGGCAGCGAGCTCCTCGGCGGTAACGCCGACGAGAACGACAACCTCGGCCTTGATCTCGCGGTACAGCGAGATGGCAACGGTGTGGGCACCGGCAACCTTGATGGGCTTACCGAGCTCGACGCGCTTGCGGTCGATGTCCATACCGAGCTGAGCCTTGATGGCGTCAGCGATCATAGCGGCGGTAACGGAGCCAAAGAGGATGCCCTCGTCGCCGACCTTGACGTCAACGGTAACCGTCTTGCCCTCGAAGGCAGCCTTGGTCTCGTTGGCGGTAGCCAGACGGACGGCCTCGCGCTTGGCGATGTTGTTGCGACGCTCGTCAAGCTGCTTGAGGTTGCCCTTGGTGGCGGCAACAGCGAGCTTCTTGGGGAACAGGAAGTTCTCAGCGTAACCCTGAGCGACCTCTACGACGTCACCCTCGCCGCCCTTGCCCTTGATCTCATCGAGAAGAATAACCTTCATGATGCGTCTCCCTTCTTAGCCGCGGTCGCGGTTGCCACGAGAGGAAACCACGGGGACGGTGTACGGCAGGAGAGCCATCTCGCGGGCGCGCTTGATGGCGTTGGCGATGTCATGCTGATGCTGCGTGCAAGCGCCAGTGACGCGACGGGGCTTGATCTTGCCACGATCGGTCATGTACTTACGGAGAAGCTGAGTGTCCTTATAGTCGATGAACTCAGTGTTCTCCTTGCAGAACTGGCAGTACTTACGACGCGGCTGACGTGCAGAAAAATCATTAGCCATGTCAAAATACCTTTCATTTGGCACCTTCGGCGAACCGAAGCCGCCTCTCACTCAAAAATAGGTGAACAACCCTTAGAACGGGATGTCCTCATCGTAGACGTCGACCGCGGGCGGCGTGGCCACCGGTGCGGCAGGACGTGCTGCGGGCGCGGGAGCTGCGGGGGCGTAACCGCCCTGATCGTAGCCACCCTGGCCACCACGGGAGCTCATAAACTCGATCTCATCGACGATGACCTCAAGCTTGCTCCTGCGCTGACCGTCGCGCTCCCAAGAGCTGTAGCGCAGCTTGCCCTCGATCGCGACCTTGTTTCCCTTTGCCAGGAAACGGCTCACGGCCTCGGCGCGGGTGCCGAACATGGTGCAGTCGACAAAGTTGGGATAGTCCTCCCACTCGCCAGTCTGCGCGTTGCGGCGACGATCGTTCACGGCGACGCCAAAGGACAGAACCTGGGTTCCGCCGGCGGTGGCGCGCAGCTCGGGATCGCGGGTGAGGTTACCGGTGATGTTCACTCGATTGATGCTCATAACTCACTACTTCCTCTTGGGGCACAAGCCCAGTCCAAAACGACAGTCTTACTCCTGGTCGTCGCGACGGACGATCATGTGGCGGACCACAGCGTCGGTGATGCGCAGGACGCGATCAAGCTCGGCGATCTGGGTAGGATCTGCGTGGAAGTTGATGAGGGTGTAGTCACCATCGGTGAGGTCGTTGATCTCGTAGGCGAGCTTGCGCTTGCCCCACTCGTCAACGGAGTCGACCTTGCCAGCGCCCTCAGCGATCGTGGTATCGATACGCTTCATAACAGCGAGACGAGTCTCGGGGTCGAGCGACGGGTCAACAAAGAACAGCAGTTCATAAGCCTTCATATTGTCACCTCCTCTGGGCAAATGTGGCTTCAGGTCGTGAAGGTGCGCCTGAAGCAGGAAAAGACTTGGTAATAATATCTTTCAACCTCCCAGGCTGCAAGAATAAGCAGCTACAACCTCATGACCTCCACATATGTCCATGCTTACATGGCTCTTCATGCGTATTCCAACCAAATGCTGACCAAGAGCTTGACGAATCTGTGGACAGGATACGGTGCCGCGGGGACAAGCTGAGCCAAGCCACAGGTCAACGGGCACAAGGCTGTGGTCGCAAAATGCATACCAGTGGTCCACAACACCACCCAAAGATTTTTATATTCATTGCCAAGTCGCTTATGAATACCCCTTTTGAACAATTGAGTTGATCAACCACGCTGGTCGGAAGCCGTTTTTTGGCACCTCAAACCCCGCTGCAACGCCAAGCGCGGCCGAGCGTTTTAAAAAATGCCAACTTTTCTGTTTGCACTTTGCGATTCCTCGTGTATACTGACTTTCGCATTTAACGGAGAGTTGTCCGAGTGGCCGAAGGAGCACGATTGGAAATCGTGTAGGCGTCAAAAGCGTCTCCAGGGTTCAAATCCCTGACTCTCCGCCAGTTAATTCCAAAGCAGGCCTTTGAGCCTGCTTTGTTTTTACCCCACGCGGAGGGGTGGCAGAGTGGTTGAATGCGGCGGTCTCGAAAACCGTTTGGCCTGTATAAGGTCACGAGGGTTCGAATCCCTCCTCCTCCGCCATTTTGGTTGAGAAAGCTCCCAAGAATGGGAGCTTTTTTGTTTTGAGTCCCTAACAAGCAAATACGGTGGAGGAGGAGGGATTCG
>UQUX01000106.1 GCA_900544425.1 uncultured Collinsella sp. | reverse complement strand
AGCTCCTCAATAACGTCCTCGTCAAAGCAGTCCTCATGCACCACGCGGCCCTCGACCTCGAGCGTCGCTCCCGCCATGGCAACGACACCCGCCGGGTTCAGCGCGCGCAGGCCATCGGCAATCAGCCACAAGGGACGACCCGTGCAGATAAATGCCTGGTGACCCGCATTGCGCAGACGACCAAATGCATCGACAACAGCCTTCGACGGATGGACTGCATTGAAGTCCTTATCGGTCATATCGTCGGGATCGAACGACGTCAGCGTGCCGTCCACGTCAAAAAAGAGCACAGCGGGTTTGGGACACGCATCAATCATATGAGTTCCTTTCGAGGATAAGGGCAAACGAAGCATCCATCATATAATGGAGCGACGCAACCAGAGAGGTCACCCATGGAATTTTACGCAAGCTGCCCCGAGGGCTTTGAGTCCGCACTCGCCGATGAGCTTAAACGCCTCGGGCTTTCGCATGTTCGCCGGCTGAAGGGCCGCGCCACGTTTGAGGGCGAGCTCGAAGAAGGCTATCGCGCGTGCCTGTGGTCGCGCCTGGCGAGCCGCGTGTTCGTGGTACTCGGACGCTTTGAGGCGCAGGATGCCGATGAGCTGTACGACGGCGTTTACGACATCGCTTGGGAGACCATCATCCGCCCCGGCGCCACCATCGCCATTACCGCCCGCGGCGTGACCGAGCAGCTGCGCAACACGCGCTTCTCGGCCCTGCGCGCCAAGGACGCGCTGTGTGACCGCCTGGCCGAGACCACGGGCCGTCGCGCCGACGTTGATGCCGCCGATCCCGACGTTCATCTGCTGCTTTCGCTGCGTCAGCGCCGCGCGAGCATCAGCCTGGACCTTTCGGGCGACCCGCTGTTCAAACGCCTGCCGCCCGCAGCGGCCCGCGCCAGCGAGGGCGCGCACGTGCTGCGCCCCGACTACGCCGCCCTGGTGCTGGCGCAAGTCAGCTGGACCGCGCTATGCGAGCGCGAGCTGACGGCCGATGATTACGAGAACGAAGCTCTGCCCACGCTGATCGACGCCTCGTGCGCCGGCGGCGGCCTGCTGCTGGAGGCCGTGAATATCCTGACTGACCGCGCCCCGGGCGCCGCACGCGAGCGCTGGGGCTTTGAGGGCTGGCAGCTGCACGACGCCGCCCTGTGGGAGCAGCTGCTTGCCGAGGCGCGCTCGCGCGAGGCGGCAGCGCGCGAGCGCCAGGCGCGCATCGTGGCCGCAGACATCGACCCCGCCGCCCGCAAGACTGCCGAGCGCATGGTCAAGAGCGCTGGCCACAAGCGCTTTGTCGATTTCTGCGCCGCCAAGTCCGCCACCGTACTGGACCACGCGGGCGCCGTCGCCGGTGCCGCCGTGGTCGCGGATACGACCGAGACACCGCTTTCGCTCATGCACGACGCCATGACGCTGGTCGGTGAGCTGCGCCGCGCGCCCGAGCTTGCCGCGGCACCGGTCGCCGCGCTCACCCGCGACGGATTGCTGGCCCGCGCGCTCCACGCCGAGCCCGAGCGCTCGATTGCCGTCATGCCCAACAACGAGGAAGCAGCTATTGAGGTCTGGCCTTCGCTCGACCATGCCGCCGCAGCGTTTGAGGCTGCGACCAGCGCGGATACCGAGGCCGAGGTTACGGATGCCAACGAAACCAACGATGAAGCCGCCGCTTCCGCCATGCCCGAACCTGCTGCCACGCTCGACCTGGGCGACGGCAAGCCGCTGCCCGTGCTCATCCCCGAGTCGGAGCAGTTCGCCAACCGCCTGCGCAAGAATGCCCGTCTGCGTCGCAAGTGGGCAAAGCGCGAGGGCGTGAGCTGCTACCGCGTCTACGATGCCGACCTACCCGACTACTCCGCCGCCATCGACCTGTACGAAGGCTGCCCGCAGACGCCGGGCCGCTGGCTCGTCATCGCCGAATACGCCGCGCCCAAGACCATCGACCCCGCACTGGCCCAGGCCCGTATGCTCGACATTCTGGCCATCGCGCCGCGCATCCTTGATGTTCCGGCCGAGCACGTGCACGCCAAGGCCCGCATGCGTTCGCGCGGTGGCTCTCAGTACGGCAAGCAGGGTGCCGGCAAGGGCGCGTCGGGCGAGCGCGCCAATATCGCACGCCGTCGTCTGCCGCTCATCGAAGAGGGCGGCCTCACCTTTGCCGTCAACTTTGACGACTATCTGGATGTGGGCATCTTCCTGGACCACCGCGTCACCCGCAACCTGGTGCGCGAGCACGCCAAGCAGGCGCGCCGCTTCCTCAACCTGTTCGCCTACACCGGCACCGCCACCTGCTACGCAGCCGACGGCGGCGTCGAGGAGACCGTGACGGTCGACCTTTCCAACACCTACTTGGACTGGGCCGAGCGCAACATGCGCCAGAACGGCTTTGTGGGGCCGCAGCATCACTTTGTGCGCGACGACGTGCTCGCCTGGATTCGTGACCAGCGCCAGACGCGCAACCGCTGGGACCTGATCTTTGTCGACCCGCCCACGTTCTCGAACTCGTCCAAGATGGGCCGCCGCACCTGGGATGTCCAGCGCGACCATGTTGAGCTTTTGGCCGGCGTATCGCGCCTGCTCGCACAGGGCGGCCACGCCATCTTTAGCTGCAACCTGCGTGGCTTCCGCCCCGAGACGCGCAAGCTCGCGCGCGCGGGCGTCGTGCTGGAGAACATTACGGCGCAAACCATCCCAGAGGACTTCGCGCGCAACCAGAAGGTGCACCATTGCTATATCGTGCGCCGCCTGCCCATCGAGGACGCCATGGCCGAGGTCGGCTTTAGCGCCGAGGAGATTGCCGAGCGAACCGAGGAGCTGCGCAACCCCGAGGCGCGCAAGCCTCGCGCAACGGCGCCCGCGCACGCGCAGACCGGTGACCGAGGACCGCACTGCGACGACAAGCCTGCCTGCTCAGGCAAGCCCAAAAAGAAGAAGTTCTACGCCAGCAAGCCCAAGGACAAATAGACAAAGTTGCGGTGGAATACGGACTGTTTTGCCTGGAATTAGGCAAATTTAGACCGTATTTCACCGCAACTCATATTGGAATGGCGGTTGGCGATCTAGCCTTGGGTGACCAATCGGTAACCGATACCCACATGCGTCTGGATATAGCGCGGATGCGCGGGGTCGGACTCGATCTTCTTGCGCAGCGTGCCCATAAAGACGCGCAGGCTCGCCAGGTCGCTCTTGGTTGCCGTGCCCCAAATCTCGTGCAGGATAAACTGGTGCGTCAGCACCTTGTCGGCGTTATGCGCCAGCAGGCACAGGAGCTTGTACTCGATCGGCGTCAGATGCAGCTCCTCGCCATCCATCGTGGCGATGCCGGCATCAAAATCGATATGCAGCTCACCGGTATCGAACGAGCCCTCGGAGGCAACGCCGCCCGTTTGCGCATACGAAAGGCGCCTGAGCGTCGTGCGAATGCGCGCGAGCAGCTCCTCGACCGAAAACGGCTTGGTCAGGTAGTCGTCGGCGCCGGCATCGAGCGCGCGAATCTTGTCCGCGTCCTCGCTGCGCGCCGATACCACGATGATCGGCATACCCGACCATGCGCGCACCGACTCCACCACCTTGACGCCGTCCATATCGGGCAGGCCCAGATCGAGCAGCACAATGCTCGGTGCCTGCGATGAGGCGGCGGCGATGGCGGCATGGGCAGTCTCAACGGCCATATGACGCAAGCCGTGCGCCTCGAGCGCGGCAACGATAAGGTTGCGGACGGCGGGATCGTCCTCAACGACCAAGATAAGCGGTTTTACGGCAGAGTTCGGCACGGCGCTACTCCTTATCAAACGAAACGTCGGCGACGGGAAGCTCAATCGTAAAGACCGAGCCGTGCGGGTCCGCCGCGGCAACCTCTATGCTACCGCCATGCGCCAACGCAATGGAGCGGCAGAGCGAAAGACCCAGGCCAACGCTGCGGTGGCTGTCGGCAAGACCGTGGTTGGCGGTATAGAACGACTCAAAGATCCGCTCGCGGTCCTCGGGTGCGATGCCCGGACCATCATCGGTCACCGAGCACGCCACGCGTCCATCGTCGACGCTAATCGAGATCACGATATGCGAGCCTGCGGGCGTATAGGTGATGGCGTTGTTCACCAGATTGACCACCAGCTGCACCATCAGGCGCGCATCGACGTTGACGAGCGCCGGCTCATCGCACGCCACCACCTTAAGGTCGTGCTCGCGCACGGCAGGGTTCACGTGGCGCAGCGCCTCCTCGACGATATCGTCCATGAGCTCGAGCGTGGACGACAGGCGCATACCGCCGCCCTCGAGCTTGGTGATGGCGAGCAGGTTCTCGACGGTGGCGTTGAGCCATTGCGCATCCGAGCGAATGGACAGAAGCATGCCGCGGCGCGTCTGGCTATCGAGCACGGCGGTGCCGGTCGAGCCCTGGTCGAGCAGCACATCGGCATTGCCCGAAATACTGGTGAGCGGCGTGCGCAGGTCGTGCGAGATGGAGCGCAGCAGGTTGGCGCGCAGCTGCTCGTTTTTGGCGAGCACCGCCGCCTCCTCGCGGGCCTCCATGGCGCGGGCGCGATCGAGTGCCAGCTCACCTTCGCTCACGATGGCATCGGCAAGTGTCCGCTCCTCGTGCGTCAGCACGTCGGGCTCGGCAACGATAGCCAGCACGCCCACCACCGAGGCGGGGTCGCCCGAGCGCACGAAGCCGTCGCCCGTGCGAACCGTCAGGTAGATGCCATAAAACGCCGAGCCACCATAGGTGGCATCGAGCGGCGTTCCCACATAGGCGGACGCCGAGAGCCGCGGCGGCATCTGCGGCGCCAGTTCATGCACCGGCGCGGCATCGCCCACGGCCGTGTATGTCGCACGCGGCAGCAGGTCATCGCCCTCGGCATCGGCGCTGTACCACACGACCGGGCAGCCCGAAAGACGCGCCAGCTGCGTGGCCATGGCGTGCACAATCTGCTGCTGATCGGCGCACCGCTGCAGCATGCGGTTGGTCTCGAGCACCATATGCGTGCGACGGTCGCTGGCGGCAGCCTGCGCCAAGGCCCGGCGCAGGGCCAACGCAATCGAGCTCGACACAAGCGAGACCACGAACATGATGAAGAACATGCCGGGATAGACGCGGTCGATAAGCGACAGCGAGTAGCGCGGGTCGACAAACAAGAAGTTGTAGAGCGCCACGGCGGCAGCCGAGCTCAGCAAGCAATACAGGCGACTCCAGGTAAAGAATGCGCACAGCTGAACGGCGAACACATAGACGATCATGATGCTCGGCGCGAGACCCGGATGGTCGAGCAGCGCACCCACAATCGTCGCTGCGACCAGCAGCCCCGCCGATACGCAGGCGTCATACAGAGGAGTGCGGCGCGTCAGCGTTGTGCGCCGCCACCAAAAGTTATCGGCAATATCGCCGTCCGCACGGACGTCCATAGACACCGTACCCCTCCCTCAAAAACAAAAACCACCACAAAGGGGACAGGCACCTTTGTGGTGGTTTTCCCTCGTGGTGGTTCTAAGTGTAAAGCCTTCTACGACCGGCAGTCGCTAGACAAACAGCACGTGCGCGAGCAGGGCACACACGCACACCGCTCCAAATACCAGTGCCACGATCGAAATTACGCGATCGGCCATGTCCATGTTGGCCCGATTCGTAAAGAACCGATCTTCGGCAGCGTCGACACGCGCCTCACGCATCATTTCGACCACCGCCTCACGGCCATCGAGCGCCTTTGTATCCATGTTTACCTCCCCGGCCTCATGCTTATCCATCAAAAACCAACTCCGTGTAGCCGCCGACGTCTACGGCCGCTCGTTGGGAGCCAGGCGCTGCATCTTGTTCACGGCCTTGAACTTGGTGAACAGCGGCACGTACTCAAAGCTCACGTTGGAGTTCTCCAGGCCGTACCAGCGTGCA
>UQUX01000105.1 GCA_900544425.1 uncultured Collinsella sp. | reverse complement strand
GCACGAGCCGAAGAGCACTTAATGTGCTCTTCGTGCGAGCCAGGACTGTAGAGCAGCAAACATAACCAAGCCCCACCGGGCAACCGGACGAGCTAGTTTACTTCGCGGCGCCGGGGATGCCGTGGGAGGTTTTGGCGGTTTTGGCTCCGTTTACGATGGCGGTCTGTAGGGCCTTTACGGCGAGCATGCCCAACAGGTCCAAGGGAACGGCGGTGCTTGCCTGCGCGCCCAGCTTGCCGCTGGCGAGGGTGTAGATGGTGTCGCCGTCGTTGGTGGTGTGTGTGGGGCGGATGGCGTGCGCATAGGCGTCAGCTGCCATTTGGGAGACCTTGGTGGCCTGCGCCTTGGTGAGCTCAACGTTGGTGACGATGCAGCTGATGGTGGTGTTGGTGCGGTCGAGCGGCATTTGCATGGAGCCGGCGGCGGCAAAGGCTGCGAGCTCCATGTCGACGATCTGGTCGCTATCTGCTGCAGCGCGCATGCCAGCGACCCATTCACCGGTGAAGGGGTCGACGACATTGCCGCAGGCGTTGACCGAGACCACGGCACCCACCTTAACAGGGCCGAGTGCCACGGCGGCGGCTCCAAGGCCGGCCTTCATGCAGGTTGCGGGGCCCATGAGCTTGCCCACGGTGGCTCCGGTGCCGGCACCTACATTGCCCTGCTCGAGCGTGGTGGGGGTGTTGTCGAGCGCCTCGCGCACGGCGGAGATGCCAGCCTCAATGTCGGGGCGTACGGTGGGGTCGCCAAAGGCGAGGTCGAAGATGCAGCTAGAGCACACGATGGGAACCTGCGTGGGGCCGACGGGAAGGCCGATGCCGCGGCTCTCGAGCTCGCGGGCGACACCGCTTGCGGCCTCCAGACCGAATGCCGATCCACCCGAAAGGCAGACGGCGTGGACTTTGTCCACGGTGTTCTCGGGACGCAGCAGGTCGGTCTCGCGCGATGCCGGGGCACCGCCGCGAACGTCAACACCGCCGGTGGCGCCCTCGGGTGCCACGATTACGGTGCAACCGGTGCCGGCCTCCTCGTCCGTATAGTTGCCAAAGCAAAAGCCATCGACATCGCAAACGTCAATGGCCTCAAGCAGTGTATCCATGTTTTACTCCTATCGGTTTTCCGCCGGGCCTTATGCCCGGTCGGGATCCGTACGGTACGCCGAAATTGTAGGCGCTGGGGGATACCCAGCGCCAGATGCAATTACGATAGTTTTTGAATCGCACGCGCGACGCGAGCGATGGGCAGGCCCACCACGTTGTAGAAGTCGCCCGAAATATCATGCACGAGCATGCGTCCGCCTGTGCCCTGAATGCCGTAGGCGCCTGCCTTGTCCATGGGCTCGCCCGAGGCGACGTAGCGCTCAATCTGCTCGTCGGTGAGCTCATAGAACGTCACGTCGGTCACATCGACAAACGACAGGCTCTCGGCGGCGTGCGGGGCTGTGGCGTCTCCGGCTCTAACGATGCAGACGCCGGTTGCGACCTGGTGCGTGCGCCCCGAGAGCTCGTGGAGCATGGTGCGGGCTTCGTCCTCGTTTGCCGGCTTACCCAAAATCTTGTCATCGAAGGTGACGATGGTGTCGGCCGCAATAGTCAGCTCATTGGGCTCGGCGTGCTCGGCGGCAACGGCGGCAGCCTTAGCGCGAGCTAAGCGCTCGACAAGCGTAAGCGGGGTCTCGTCATCAAAAGGAGTCTCGTCGATGTCAGCGGGAATGACGCGGATGTCGTAGCCCGCTTCGCGCATCAACTCGATGCGGCGCGGTGATTGCGAAGCCAAAATCATAGCTGAATGCCCTCGGCAACCTTCTCGACAGCCTTGTCGCCGGCGAGCGTACGCAGCAGCTCAAGCGCAAAGGGGAGTGACTGGGCCATGCCGCTGGCGGTGATGATGTTGCCGTCGTGCGTGACCTTGTCGCCGGTATAGGCACCCTCGGGGAAGCTCTTCTCAAAGCCGGGGAAGCACGTGGCGTGGCGTCCCTCGAGCAGGTCAAGCTCGCCCAGGATAAATGGGGCGGCGCAGATGGCGGCAACATGCTTGGTTGCGGCGAACTCGCAGACTACATCGCAGACGCGCTGGTCGGCGCGCAGGTTGGTGGCGCCGGGCAGACCGCCGGGCAGCACGACGCAGTCATACTCGTCAAAGTTGATCTCGTCAAAGAGTGCATCGCAGGTTACGGGAATCTGCAGCGAGCTTACGACCTCGCGCGTGGGCATAATCGAGACGAGCGTGGCGCGCACGCCGCCGCGACGCATGACATCGACCATGGTCAGGCATTCAATCGTTTCAAAGCCATCGGCGGCAAGAACGGCAACGCTGGGCATAAGGGTTCCTTTCATAGGGCGGCATACAATTAGCCGTCTTATACCCCGAAGACATACGCTTGCCACGCCCCAATCTCAAAAAGACTGGTCGTGCCTGGGTGTTGCGCACTAGAAGGGGCTTGCGGCGCGGCGATAAAATCTCGACATCAGTCATCTTTCGCTACATGAGGAGCTGATTTGCGATGATAGGCCTTAGTGTATTCAATCTTCTCGTTTTGCTAGTAGTATTCGGTGGTGTCGCGGCTGTCGCCTTTGCTGTTATCTTGAACAAGGAATCGTCGAATAAGTCTCAGCCTCCGCAGTCCAATCCGTACCAGCAAATGCCTCCCGTGCAACAGGTCCCGCCGACGCAGCAGGTGCCGACTGCGATCGATGATGCTCAGCCAGTTGAGCCTACTTATTTCTGTGCCCAGTGCGGGTCAAAGCTGGAGACAAATGCCTCCTTCTGCCAAAACTGCGGCGCGCCAGTCAACCATCAGTGATTCTTCTAGGACGGGGATTAAATAATCATTCGGTACACAATGATTATTTAATCCCCGTCCCATTTTCATCAGGCGTTACCGACTTTTTATTCGCCGGAATTGTTGCGCAACAGTTTTTGCTTTTTCGGGCTTAGCGTAGTCTCAGCTCATATTCACCTCTCGACTGAAAGGGGCAACCATGCCAAATACGAGAAAAATGAAATGGGGGGGGCTTCTAATAGCTGGCCTGGCACTGGCCGCTAGCCTTATTGTCGCGCCGCTGGGCGCCTATGCCGCCGACGTCCCCACGCCCGAACTGAAGGACACGCATGAGTTCGATAATTTGGCTTATTGGGATCATTCGCCTTCGGGTAGATATGTGCTGTGCTTTGACTCGTCCACATATAAAATGAATTTACTGGATACCACGGACTGGTCTCTCACCGCGGTGGAGATTGACAGCAGCGGTCCCGACTGGCATAGCGCGTATTGTTTTTCAGTCGATGAAAAAACGTTTTATTGCTTCAACAGAAAGAATAAATCAGTAGTCGTATACGACCTGTCTAATGACAAGTCCAAGGAATATCCGCTGGGTTCTGCTGTTCCATCCGAGGCGCTTGATAGGTGCAGCGTTGAAATTAAGCTCCAGATATCTAAGGACAACAAGACGCTGTATATAACGTCTGTAATAGAAGAAGATCCGTACTCAAACCGTTACGACGGTTACGTGTTGTTTAGTATTGTCGATTTCAAAAACGGCAATATATCGACTAAATACGAGTACAGCGCACCGTCTGATGACTACACTTTGGTAGGGCCTGCTTGGATTTCAAACGATGGCAAGTATGGCTACGTTATGCGGGTTTATTCGGGTGAAGAAACTGAGAACGACCAATCGGGTGTGCGCCATGACGTAGCGACAATCGACTTGAATGCCAAGAAAGTTATCAACACTTCCGAAATTGACGACAGTTCGGTCACTCCTAATGCCACTTCTAATACATATAAGGTTGTTGTTAACGATGACGGCGCCACTATAGATTGGGCATGCTATGTCTCGAAAGAGGGGGATGTAGCCTCTTACGCCCAGAATTGCCTGCAAGCAAAGCCGTTTAACCAAGATGGATCGCTGGCCTTTGGCGGGCGTTACGTAGACTGTGACGGGCATTACGCAGACTCTGACGGGTACGCCAACTATTCTGATTTGGGAAGTGTAGAATTGTCCGTCATCGATACCAAGTCAGGTGAAACGAAATGGGAAACCAACTGCTCTCTCGATCTACTCGCACTTCGCTCTCTCTTTGCTGTTGAAGAAAAACTTTGTCCTGTCTCTTTGTCGAGTGACGGAGCTTATTTGTTGGCATGCGGCCCGGATGATAACTCTAACTATCTGATCTATTTGACTGACACAAAGACGGGTGCGTATTCGCAAGCCACTTTAAAAGGTTGCTTAGAGCATGGTGGCTTTGACGATTGCGATTACTCGCGGTCCGTGTGGTTCTCCAAGGACGACTCGTTGATTTATTTTGTTCAATATGAGGATGAAGATTTCGGCTTTAGTGTAGATGTCTATAAGAGTGGCTTTTCCAATGCGCCAACATTGTCCGGTCCACAAGAAGAAGGAGCCGGTTCGTTGCCATCGAACCTAATTTTCATTGTTGCTATTACGGTGATTTTCCTTGCGGCGGGCGTTGGCGGCTTCGTTGTCATTTGCATGCGCAAACACTCTAAGGGGTATGCGGCAACCGCGAATGGCACTATCTCCGCTGCGCCTCAGCAGACGGTTCCGCAGAATTTCGTCGGACAGCAGACTCAGGCCCAGCTGCAGCAGGCGCCCATGCCTTTGGAAGCTCCGCGATTCTGCGGTTCGTGCGGTGGTCCCCTCGTTCCTGGTACACGGTTCTGCCCGCATTGCGGCGCGCCGGTAAAGCACTAAGCGCATGCCGGTGGAGCGATTAAAACAGAATCGCGACATGCTGATGGTCGCGGGTACCTTGGCGGTGCTCGCGACCATCGCGGATATGTTTCGCGATACCGTGGGATTCTCTTGTAACCCTATCTACTTGGTCCATGTCTTGGGACACATGGCCTTTTTCTGCGCAGCGTTTATGCTCGGCGACTATCTGATCGATCGGTTTCTAGTGGGACGCAAAAGTACTGTCGGCGTTCCTCGGCAAGTCCATGCTAGATGGTTTGACAACTTGTGCGACATAGCGTTCTCTGGCATCCCACAGACGTACGAATTCGGTGGTATCGTAAAACTGGGCGCACTCATCTACGCCTGCTGGTCTCCGTTGCTGGTTCTACTGTTCCCGGGCGTGATCTGGTGGGATACCCGCCAGCAGCTTTTGCAGTACAACGGCTTACCCAATGCCTTGTTGGACGGCGTTATCACCGACCATCATCCGATACTCGATACCTATCTGTACGGATGGTTTACCGACCTGGGCCGTGCGCTGGGAAGCGTTGATGCTGGGGTGTACGCCTTCTGCCTGGTGCAGGCTTTTCTGACGGCGTGTGCCTTGGCGTGCTTCCCGCTTTGGGGTGCGAGCCGGGTGGCAAGCAGGAGGTCTACGGTCTCATGTTTCAGCAGTCTGCGTTGCTGATGCGTGACCACGGGGACGAGCTTCCGGAATGGCAGCGTCAAGAGATCGAGCGCGCCATCGGGGAGGATGGTAAGAACAACTACACGTGGTTTTTAACCGACTCCGTTAAAGACCCCACGTTTGGTAAGGCCGACGAGCTCGATTTTGCAGCCTATTTTGGCGCGTGGGCAGCGGGGTTCCTGCAACATCCACTTTGTTATCTTAAGGCGTATCTGGGAGTGCAGATTGGCTGGTATGCCATGCCGGTGGCGGGAAGCGAGGCCCTGTCGCCCTATGTGACTCCTGTCGACGGGCACAACGTGAACCATGTGTTTCCCCGCCCGCGGGACCTGGGATTGAGCTGGTCCGATGCGACCTTGGGCCGCAGTGTCGAGTCGCTCGTCGCATGGTTTCAGTCGACGCCGGTCGGCATGCTTGTCGGCGCCAAGGCGCTTTGGTCGATCTGGGGTATGGCGTTTCTGCTGCTGGAGATAAAACGTCGTGCGCCCCAAAAACTCTATCTGATGGCGCCGCTCG
>UQUX01000104.1 GCA_900544425.1 uncultured Collinsella sp. | reverse complement strand
AAGGGAGCCGCCACGGCCGAGCCCACAAAGCGCACCGGCGAGGTAATCGTCGTTACGCCCGAACGCACGGCATGAATCGGCCCTGCCTCGCCCTCGCGGATGTAAAACGTGAGCAGCAACACCGAAATCAGGCTGAAAACAATCAACGGGCGCATACCCGTTGATTGTCGCTTGGTATTCAGATTTGTGGAGAAACCCGAAGATCGTGCCAAATGGAATCCACCTTTTGGAAATTAAGCATTGGTCTGGACGAAGCCGCCATCAAACGCATTGGCCTCGAGCACGCGGGCACAGCCGTTAACGACGTTATCGAGCGCCGTGGGGCTGACGTTGACCGAAACACCGGTCTCATCGCGCAGGCGCACGTCGAGACCGCGCAGCAGCGCGCCGCCACCAGTCAGCAAAATGCCGTAGTACATAAGGTCCGAGGCAAGATCGGGAGGCGTAGCGTCGAGTGCGTCCTTGACGGCCTTGGCCATCTCGTCGAGCGGCTTGTTGAGCGCGCGACGAATCTCCTCGCTCTCGATGCGCACGGTCTTGGGCAGACCGGTGATCACGTCGCGGCCGTTGACCTCGACGTCGAGCTCGTCCTTGAGCGGCACGGCGGAACCGACCTTGATCTTGATGTCCTCTGCCGTACGCTCGCCGATGGCCAGGTTGTAGGCATCGCGAACGTGCGTGAGGATGGCCTGATCGAACTCGTCACCGGCAATACGGATGGACTGCGAGACGACGATGCCACCCATAGCGATAACGGCAACCTCGGTGGTACCGCCACCGATGTCGATGACCATGGAGCCGGTGGGTTCCTCGACGGGCAGATCGGCGCCGATAGCGGCGGCCATAGGCTCTTCGATCAGATAGGCCTGGCGAGCGCCGGCCTGGATCGTGGCCTCAAAGACGGCACGCTTCTCGACCGACGTGACGCCGGAGGGAACGCAGACGACAACGCGCGGACGCGGGGTCCACGGATAGCGCTTCTCGGAAGCCTTGTCGATAAAGTAGCGAAGCATGGCTTCGGTAACATCGAAGTCGGCGATGACGCCGTCCTTCAGGGGACGAACGGCCACGATGTTGCCGGGCGTACGGCCAAGCATGCGCTTTGCCTCGATACCGACCGCCAGGATGCGCTCGTCGTTCTTGTCGATGGCGACGACGGAGGGCTCACGAATGACGATGCCCTTGCCGCGCACGGAGACAAGCGTATTTGCGGTGCCGAGGTCGATGGCAAGATCGCCCGCATAGCTACCGAAGAACATATCCATCAAAGAAAACAACGCAACTCCTGATGTGTTGGATGATTGCTGGAAAACTACTAGCTCATCATACTAGCGCAAGCCCGGCACCTCACTTGCGGTGAAGCGCCGGGCAAAGCTAAATCCCATAAGGTCACTACTGGTTGTCAGCAGCCGAGAAATCCATATCGAGCGAGGAAACGGCCCAGCCGATATGGTTGTCGGAGCGCACGAATTTGACGGTGTACTCCTGCTCGCCGCCCTTGGACAGCGATGCCTTCACCTTAGCGGTCGTCTCGGTCATGGACTGATCCATGCCCTCGACGGACACGGTGGCGCCCTGCGGAATCGAAGAGATGATCATCGACTTGGCGTCCTCGGACAGACTCGAGGCCAGGCAAGACTCGGCCTTTGCGGTGTCACCGTCCCCGGCAGCCTGGAACAGATCGGAAACGACAGACTCCTGAGACGGGAAGCCAAAGCCGCGCGTGTAGGCAAAGCCCAGACCGCCCGCGGCGATCAAAATGAGCAGAAGCAGCACGATGAAGACTTTGAGACCCGTGTGGCGATGGCGACGACGGACCTTGGCCTGCTTACGATCCTGACGGTCCTGCTGGACCATCTCGGACTCGGACAGCGTAAAGAAGCCGGTGTCCGAGGGATCGGGCATAAACTGACCGGTCGCGCCCGTAGGATCGAGCGGATCGACGGCAGGAGCGTCCATCGCGGGCGTCGGAGCCGTGGCCATAGCCGTCTGGGCAGACAGCGCGGCAAGCGAATCGTGCACGCGGGCAAGCTCATCGGCCTGCTCGGAGGTGAGCTGGTAGATGCCATCTGCAGTAGCGGCGTTAAAGGCGTCGAGTGCGTCGGAGGGACGGCCGGCGGCAGAAAGCGCCTGACCCATGCCGGCGTTGAGCGCACGCGTGTCGTCGCGGGGGCCGGCAAAGTCGATAGCCGTGCGGTAGGTCTCCACGGCATCCGCCGGACGGCCGAGCTTAATGAAGCAACGACCAAGCTCGCCCAGTGCGGCGGCAGGAGCCGGATTGGCGCCGTCGATGGCAGCCTGACGGAAGGCAGTACCCGCGTTGGCATAGTCGCCCGACTGGAACAGCGCGTTACCCAGGCCCAGATAGGCCTTGAACGGCGTGGCATAGGAAGCATCCTGCGTAGCAGCAGAGAACGCCTGGGCGGCCGTCGTGTAGTCGCCCACGGCGGCGAGTGCCTTGCCGCGGTTGGTGAGCAGCGCGCCGCGCTTGCCGTAGGTGCCGTCATTGAGGGCAGCGGCGTAGGCCTCGGCGGCCTCGGCATACATGCCCAGGTGCATCAAGGCGTTGCCACGAAGGTGATCGGCCTCGCCCATAATCTCATCGGGAGTTTTTGCCGCCCCAAGCATCTGGGCTGCAGCGGAAAAATCACCCGCGCGGTAAGCGGCGCGGCCCTGTTGGATCAGCTGGCTATTCAAGGAAGTCCCCTTTACTCGTGAACGATCTCGACATGGACGATCTCGTCGCCGGCACGCAGCTGCGAAATCACATCGAGACCCTCGACCGTGGTACCAAAGACGGTGTAACCGGAATCGAGGTTATGCTGGGCACCCAGGCAGAAGTAGAACTGCGAACCCGCGGAATCGGGGTCCATGGAGCGTGCCATGGCAAGGGCACCATCGACATGGCTGTTGCGCGGATTGGTGGCAAACTCGCCCTTGATGCAGTAGCCGGGACCACCGGTACCGGGCATGCCGTCGGGGCCCTCAAGACCAGCGGCGACGTCGGCGCCGGACATATCGCGGGTATTGGGGTCGCCGCCCTGAATGACAAAGCCGGGCACATAGCGATGGAACTTAAGGCCATCATAGAAACCCATCGTGGAAAGCTCGCAGAAGTTCGCGACATGAATGGGAGCGCCCTCACCGTCAAACTTGACCTTGATGGTACCCTTCGACGTCTCGATAACGGCGCACTCGTCGCCGGCAAGCTGATACTCGGGCGTGTAGAGCTCTTTCTTAAAACCAAACATGTGGTTCCTTCCTCGTGCGTTTAAAGCATATTTGTACGAATTGTAGCAATAAGCATGCGCTTACATCAATTGCGCACGTAGGTTATGCCGACTATGGCGAACTAATTTTAGGAACGCTGCTGCGGCTTCCAGGAGCCCACATTGGCGTCGTACTGGTTCAGCGCGCTGTTGCCGCCCTGCGCGATGGGCGCCAGGATCTCGCTTTGGTGGGAACTCATCGACTCACCATCAGGAATGGCCAGCGAGATATCCCAGCTCTGGCAGATCACGTCGACACGCTCGTACATCCACTCGGCAAGCTGCTTTAAGTGGGCGATGTCGTCCGCATAGACCGTATCGTCCTGATACTTAAGGTTGTTAAGCTCATCTTGCGTCTTTTTGATCTGGTCGCGCAGGGCGTAGGCACTCTGCGACAGCTCCTGGCGGGTGGACAGCGGCGTTCGGAGATAGCCGTTGTTAAAGGAATCGATGACCTCGCCGATCTGGTCCTCATCACCGTAGGACACGATGGTCTGATACAGACCGTCGAGTCTGGTATAGAGCTGATCATCGGTGAGCACGGTTTCTTCCTGGACCACCTCGGCAGAATCGTCCTGCTTGGTATCGTCCTCAGTCGCCTCGCCCTTTTGGCGCGTGGGGAAGGTCGTCTGCGCAGCCTGGCCAAACTGGTCGTAGAAGGCAGGCATGACACCCATGGGATCGGCCGTCACGAACCAATAGGCACCGCCGCAAACGACGGCAAGGACCGCGATGACGATGAGCGGCTTGGGGATATGACGCTTGTGCTTGTGATAGGCGTCCTCGTCGGGATGCACCTTGCGCTTGGGTTTTTGAGCATCGTCATGCAGGGAAACGGGCGTGGGAATATCGACCTTGGGGATACCGAAATCCTTATCGAAAGCCGGCAGCACGCAGGTCTCGTTAGGATCGGCGGCGTCCGAAAGAACCGCGGCAGCCGAGGCGGGCGCATGAGGCACCTCGGTATCGATCTGCTCTTGCGTTAGGCGCGGAAAGCCCGCCGTGCGGCCCGCTGCCAGGTCGGATGCGGCCGCGTCCTCGGAGAGGATACCCGGAGCAGGGCGTCCGCATTTTGGGCACGTGCGATCATGCGGAGAAAGACGGGCACCGCAGCCCTCACAGAACACGAACTCGGTGTGCTCGGGACCATCGCCCGGACCCACATAGGCGTTGCAGTAGGGGCAGAACGAGGCGCCGTCCTCGATAGTCTTAAGGCAATGCGGGCAGATCACGGCATCCTCTTTTCGAAGCAATTCAAACAATCGAGGTTAGAGCATAACATCGCCACGGCCCCACAGGAACAAGGCACCAATTCAACATCGCCAGGGCGCGTAGCTACTTCTTCTTTTTGCTTGGCATCGAGACTTTGATGCCTTGGGCGGACTTGGTCACGCGAGAGCGTTTGGCTCCGGCACTCCTCTTTTTCTTGGGTTGGACCTGGGCCACGCCCTCGAGTGCGCGGGCCTCGGCCTCACGAACGGTGCGAGCTTCGCGGCGCTGCGCCATGTCGGCGGCGACGCGCTTGGCAAAACGCTCGGCCGTCGAACCCGTCGAGCTCACCTTGCCGCCACCGCGACCCAGGCGGACGCGCACGCCGCGGCCAAAACCAGTTGCGGCATGACGACGACGTGGCTTGAGCGAATCCATCATCGTGGCGAGCTTAAAGAACACCGAGCAGGTAAAGACCACGATGACAGCCAAGATAAGCATCTGGCCCATCGACAAGTTGGCAATGGACAGCAGCTCCGGGAATCCGATAACGCCCACCAGGATGCCGGCGACTACAAACACAAAGAGCACAACACGTAAGGGCGTGAGAGGCTGCGAGATGCGCCAGATCAGGCTGACGCTCGCCGCGCACGACGTAAGCAGGCACATCGTTGACAGCGTGAGCTGGCTAAAGCCAAACACGCGCGCCACAAAGATATCGAGCGCCGCAGCCAAAATGACTGCAATCGACGCCGGCAGTGCACGCTTGAGTACGTTGGTCAAAAACGCACCCTTCACGCGAGCATTGTTGGGCTCCAGGCCCAACACAAAGCCCGGCGCGCCGATGCAGAAAAAGTTAATGAGCGTCATCTGGATGGGCTCGAAGGGGTACGGCGGCAGCGCGATACACAGCGCCGCCAGGCCCATCGAGAACAGCGTCTTAGTCAGGAATAGCGAGGCCGAACGCTGCAGGTTGTTGATGGAGCTACGGCCCTCGGCCACCACGGCGGGCATCGAGGCAAAGTCGTTGTCGACGAGCACGATCTCGGCCACGTTGCGCGCAGCATCGGAGCCGGCCGCCATGGCCACGGAGCAGTCGGCCTCCTTGAGCGCCAGCACGTCGTTGACGCCGTCGCCCGTCATGGCCACGGTGTGCTCGCGGCGCTTGAGCGCCTGCACGAGCTCGCGCTTCTGCTGCGGGGTCACACGACCAAAGACATGGTAGCGGTCCACTGCGGCATCGAGCTTGGCCGGCGTATCGAGCGTCGTAGCGTCCACATAAGCGTCCGCCCCCGGCACGCCCACCACGCGCGCGATCGACGACACCGTACGCGGGTCGTCGCCACTGATCACGTTGAGGGTCACGCCCTGCTCGTTAAAGTAGCCGATGGTCTCGGCCGCCGAGGTACGAATCTCGTCGCGGATGGTCACAAAGCCCACGGGCTCGGCCTCGCCCACCATA
>UQUX01000103.1 GCA_900544425.1 uncultured Collinsella sp. | reverse complement strand
CCGAGGCTCAAAAGACCGCCGAGCGTCTGGAGGGGCTGGTCGGCCTGCAGTCGACCTATAACCTCAAATCGACCGCAGCTCGTATTGTTGGTGCCTCGGGCGATGCCTGGACCTCGACCGTCACCATCGACAAGGGCTCTGCCGACGGCCTTACCATCAACATGCCCGTGACGAGTTCTGCCGGTGTTATCGGCCAGATTATCGAGGTATCGGCCAAGACCTCTACCGTGCGCCTGATTGGCGACGAGAACTCGGGCGTGTCCGCCATGGTGCAGGACACGCGCGCCCAGGGTATGCTGCAGGGTCAGGCTGACGGCACGCTGCGTCTTGAGTACGTGAGCGTCGACTCCGATGTTAAGGTTGGCGATATCATCGTGACCTCTGGCATCGGTGGCGTGTTCCCCAAGGGCCTTCCGCTTGGCACCGTCTCGTCGGTTGAGAAATCGGCAAACGACGTGTACTACACCATTGTGGTGCGCGCTCAGACCACGGCCGAGAACAACGAGGAAGTGCTGGTCATCACCTCGCTGACCGACGAACAGTCGGCCTCGGATGAGGACGTGAGCACGGCCAACAGCACGCCGCAGGGAACGTCGCGCGATGCTGCGACCAAGACGAAGGACGAGAGCTCGGATGACAGTTCCGACACGTCCGAGACGACCGATTCTGGCTCGAGCGAATAGGGGGCATGTCCATGGATCTACACGAGCAGGGGATGAGCTCCCGCACGTTTGTAATCGCCGCCATTGTGTGTGTGCTGCTGCAGGCAGGCCTGGCACCGCAGATCTCCATTGCGGGAGGTCGCGTCAACTTCATGATTATCCTGGTGTGCCTAAGCGTGTTCTCGGGCGACCCGACCCGTGCCGTCGTGTGCGGTTTTTGCAGCGGCTTGTTTTATGACCTGTCCGCTGCCGTGCCGGTGGGCGTTATGTCGCTCCTGCTGACCGTGGGTTCTTTTGCCCTGGTGCACAGCGCCGTCGGTCAGACGGGCGGTACCCCGAGTGCGCGCGGCGTCACCGTGGGCGCCTTTGCGCTCGTCATTAATGTGATCTACAGCATCATCTTGCTGTTTATGGGTTTGGAGACGAGCTTTGTCGTGGCGATCTTCGGCCATGCGCTGCCGTCCTCGATCCTGACGGGTCTGGTTGCCATTCCGTTTTTGATGTCCGGCGTCGTGCCGCAGTCCGGCTATGGATTCTCCGCACGTGGCGGACGCCAGACGGGTATGCGCTTTAAGCCCAAGACCCGCAAGCTCAAATAGGGGAGGCCCGTAGATGTCTTCCCAGATGACGGTTATTATCGCCGGTATCGTGCTGGTTGTGGCCATCGTGGTCGCGCTGGTCATCATGCGTCGAGGCGATTCCCGTTTTACCTACGATACACAGCATGGAACGGCCCCGCGCGCCACCGAGGGCGAGGGCAATACCGCGGCGACCGCCTTTAAGGGCCGCTTTTCCATCCTCACCACGGGTGTGGGCGCGATGTTTGCGGCACTTGCCGTCAAGCTGTGGGGCATGCAGATGGTCTCGTCGGACTATTACGAGAAGCAGGCCAATAGTAATCAGACTCGCACCGTTACCACACCCGCTGTGCGCGGCCGCATCCTCGACCGCAATGGCGTGGCGCTTGTCCAGAACCGTCCCTCACTTGCTGTCGTGGCCTACCGCGACCTTGCCGAGGATGAGGTTCTGGTTCGCCATCTTGCCAACGTGCTTGGAATGCCTTATGTGGCGGTCCTTCGCAATATTCAGGACAATACAGAGGGCGCTCAGAGCCTGCATACCATCGCGACGGACGTCCGTCGCTCCACGGTTGCCTATATCAAGGAACACGCCGGCGAGTTCCCGGGCGTCAAGATTGCCGAGCGTACCGAGCGCCAGTATCCATACGGCGAGACGGCATGCCATATCTTGGGCTATACCGGCACCATTACCTCCGAGCAGCTCGAGGCCCAGAATAAGAAAACCTCTGGCGATGATGATGCTTCTGCTGGCAAGATTACGTACCAGTCGGGCGATATCGTGGGCCAGGCGGGCGTTGAGAGCTACTACGAAAACCTGCTGCAGGGTATTCGTGGCGAGCAGACCGTCAAGGTCGATGCCTCGGGCAATGTGACCGGTCAGGCCGGCGCCGTGCCCGCGAAGGCCGGCTCCGACATTAAGCTCACGCTCGACCTTAAGATCCAACAGGCCTGTGAGACGGCGCTGGCGAGCGCTATCGAGCTTGCCAAGACCACTGGCTACAGCAATGCCGGCAACGGCGCTGTGGTGTGTCTCGATCCCAACAATGGCGAGATCCTGGGCATGGCGAGCCAGCCCAAGTTCGATCCGTCCGTCTTTATCGGCGGCGTCTCAAATGACGTGTGGACCGAGCTCAATGATGACAAGGGTTCGCACCCGCTGCTCAACCGCGCCATTAGCGGACAGTACATGTCGGCCTCGACCATCAAGCCGCTCTCGGCACTGGCCGGTCTTGAGTTTGGAACCTACACTTCAACGCAGACAACCAACTGCACGGGTTATTGGACGGGTCTGGGCAAGGCTTGGGGCAAGCGCTGCTGGCTGACGTCTGGCCACGGCACCATGACGCTGCAGTCGGGTATCGCCAACTCGTGCGACCCCGTCTTCTACGACATGGGTAAGGCGTTCTTTTATGACGAGCAACATCCCGAGGGCCTGCAGGAGGTCTTTCGTCGCTGGGGCCTAGGCAAGACCTGCGGTATCGATCTGCCGAGTGAGGGCGCGGGTCGTATTCCCGATGCCGAGTGGAAAGAGTCATACTTCACCGACGCCTCTGCCGAGGACCGCAAGTGGAATGCCGGCGATATGACCAACATTGCTATCGGCCAGGGCGACATCCTGGTGACGCCCCTGCAGATGGCGTGCGCCTATATGGGTCTTGCCAACGGCGGCAAACAGTACGTGCCTCACGTATTTTTGTCTGCCGTGTCGCGCGATGGCGACGGCGATGCCTATAAGTACAACGGCAAGGGCAAGAAGAAGCGCCTGGAGGCCAAGATCAACAGCGATTCGGATTTGGCTCTTGTTCGCAACGGCATGCACGACGTGATTTACACGGCATCGACGTCCCTGGCGGCGCACTTTGGCACCCTGACGCCGCAGGTATACGGCAAGTCGGGCACGGGCGAGAAAAGTGGCGAGGACGAATACGCGTGGTTCTGCGCCTATGCACCGGCCGATGATCCCAAGTATGTCATCGCTACCGTCCTGGAGCAGGGCGGCGGTGGCTCAGATACCGCGATGCATGTCGTGCGCGACGTGCTCGGCGTGATTTATGACGAGCCCGATACCTCTTCGGCCTCGGGCGATTCTTCGGTTCGATAGGAGGTTGCGATGGATTTTTCTCCGGCGGATCTGTTCCGTTCAACCAAGACCGGTTCTCGCAGCAGCCTGGACCGCGTCAACAAGCAACTTTCGGCCTCGCGCGGCACGTTTCGCCAAAAGGTGCATATCGGTGTGCTCGTGGCTACTGTGGCGCTCGTCGCCTACGGTGCCATCATTATCTGGTCGGCTTCGCAGTTTAAGGCCGATGCTTCGTTCTCGCGCCATTTGCTGGGAATTGGCATCGGCACGGTGCTGGCGGTGCTGGTCTGGCGCTCCGACCTGCGCGGTATTTCCAATTTCTCGACGGCGTTGCTCGTCATCGACCTGATCGTGATCTTCTCGCCCAAGATTCCGGGTCTGTCCTATACGGGCGGTCTGGGCATGACGGGCTGGATCAAGATTCCCGGTATCGGCTTGACGTTCCAGCCGGTTGAGCTTGCCAAGCTCATCACCATCTTCTTTATTGCTACGCTTGGCTCGCAGTATAACGGTCGCATCGATACCGTTCGCGACTACGTCAAGCTCTGCGGCATGCTGTCCATTCCGTTTTTGGCCGTCGTTGCCATGGGCGACCTGGGCTCGGGACTGGTTGTGTTGGTTTCGGGCGCCATCGTCATTTGTATGAGCGGCGCACGCCGCGAATGGGTGCTGTCGACCCTGGCCCTGCTCGTGGGCCTGGTGGCCCTCGTTCTGGCGCTCGATTCGGTTTTTGATTCGTTGCTCGGCCACGATGTGCTCATCAAGCAGTATCAGATGAACCGTCTGACGGTCTTTATCGACCCCGATAATGCCGATTCGGACGATGCCTACAACCTGCAGCAGTCGCTTATCGCCGTTGGCTCGGGCGGCTTCTTTGGTAAGGGTTTGGGCCATGCGACGCAGTCGGCCGGCGGCTTTCTGCCTGAGTTCCACACCGACTTCGTCTTCGCCTTCCTGTCCGAGACCTTTGGCTTTTGCGGTTCCTTTTTGCTCCTGTGCCTCTACGTGCTGCTGATCTTTTCGACGATTCGCGTCGCCTTTAAGTGTGAGTCGCTGTTTTTGCGTCTTTCGTGTGTGGGCATCGTTGGCATGTGGGCGTTTCAGACTTTCGAAAACATCGGCATGTGCATCGGCATGATGCCGATTACCGGTATTCCGCTACCGTTTATTAGCTTCGGTTCGTCTTCGATGATGATTCAGCTGCTGACGGTGGGTATCGTACAATCCATATGGCGGCATCGTTCGGGCGCCGCGTAACCGCTGGAGGGGTTTGCTATGAAAATTCCCGTAGATAAGCTGACCCGCGCTTTTAAGATGGGCGCGTCCGTTAAGAAGGATTCCGATACGCCGGTGCGCGTCTCGGTCTATCTGGATTCGTCCGCCTCGCGCTTTCTGGCCGAGACGGTGCGTGACGCCTTTGTGCCGCAGACGACCTCGGGCATTGTGCGCGTCGAGCGTCTCGGGGAGGAGCGAATTGCTCCAAAGACCGATACCGATGTGGTGCTGGTGCTCTCGTGTGGTTCCGACCGCTTGGAGAGTGCCGTGCAGGAGCTCGTGATCGCCGGCGCGCCCGTGTGCGTGCTTGCCGAGTCTGCTGTGGAGGTGCCGTTTATCGAGGAGTCCACGCCCATGCTCGGCGTGGTAGCGGCAACCGATAAGACGTATCTGCTCGAGACGCTTGCCCGCTGGATTCTCGATCGCACCGACAAGGAAACGGCTTTTGCGGCGAACTTTGCCTTCATGCGCATCGCGGCCGCCAATCGTATCATCACCTCGTGCGCGCTCACCAATATGGCGACCGGCGCGCTGGTGTTTTTGCCGGGCGCCGATTATCCCGTTATGGCGCTGGCGCAGGTGGGCATGCTCTTTGAGCTCGCTGCCGTCTTTGGACGCGGCATTAAGCCCGAGCGCGGCTACGAGGTCGCGGGCGTGCTTGCCGGCGGTCTTGTGATCCGCGCGGTCACCCGCGCGCTCGTCAAGCAGACGCCGCATATTGGGTTTGCCGTCAAGGCGCTCACTGCTGCCGCGGGCACCTATGGCATGGGCCGTGCGCTCGTTTCGCTCTACGAGCGCGATGTCGACTACAGCCGTGCCAACGAGGTGGTCACTGCCGCGTTCTCCCGCGTTCGCGATCTGGTGACCACGGTCGCGGGCGCTACCCGTCCTATGGCGTCCTATCAGGACGCATCAGATCTCGCTGCTTAGGGGTTTTCCGTTGCGCGTTGCATACCAAGATTGTTTTCATTTAATTGAGCCGTTGCTCGCCAAGGTCGAGAAGCCGAGTCGCTATATCGATCACGAGTGGGGTACGCTTTCCAAGGCCGATGCCGACTACCGTTGCTGCCTGATCTATCCGGATGTGTACGAGGTCGGTCTGCCCAACCAGGGTATCGCCATCCTCTACAACATCCTTAACCAGGCTGAGGGCATCTCCTGCGAGCGTGGCTATGTGCCGTGGCCCGATATGGGTGACGCCATGCGCGAGGCGGGCATTCCGCTGCTCTCGCTCGAGGGAGCAGCGCCGGTCGCTTCGTTTGATATCGTCGGTCTGCATGTGCCGCACGAGATGGCGGTGACGAACTTCCTCGAGGCTTTGGACCTCGCTGGCATTCCGCTGTTAGCGGCCGACCGAGGTGAAGACGACCCAATCATC
>UQUX01000102.1 GCA_900544425.1 uncultured Collinsella sp. | reverse complement strand
CCAGCCGCAAATCAATCCCTATTCCACCGCAACTTAGAAATCGGCAATCAGCCCTGCGGGCCCCGGAACAGTTCCTCATGCGAGCCCATTCTGACCAGTCGGATCACAGGATTAGTCTTATGCGGCAAGTACAGAACGACCACATCGACCAAGCCATCGGATAGATGGAAATCGATGTGGCCGTTGTAATTGCCGCCCGGGTTTGAAAGCTCGTGGGCACCATATTCCGCGGGAAGCGAGCCGTGAGCCGCAAGTTCTGCAACCGCCGCCTTAAACTCGGTTTTTAGCTGCGGATGGATGCGCATCGTCCGTTTGTAATCCGCCTTAAACTGAGCCTCGACTTTAATCTCAAACATCGCTAGTCCTCATCGAGGAATGATATAAGCTCATCAGCGTTATTGAATGACGGGCTGTCGTCTGGCAGAATCCCCAACTCATGAGCCTCGGCGATCACCATGGCGCGTCTCGTCGCCTCGTTGGGAACCTCGGAACGGCCAACGATCTCAAACGGAATCTTTCGCTGATTTACCAGCTGCCGAACAGCAAGGTTGAGATACGAATTGAGACTCAAACCAACTGAGTCCAAGAACTCAGTCGCCTGTTCCTTGAGCCCCTCTTCGATGCGAACCGTCGTGGGCTTTACCGTTGCAGTAGACATACGCGACCTCCTCGCCTCATCTTTTGCATCAGTATACCCAATTTAGATGGCAGATTGATGTTAAATAGCATCAATCTGCCCTTCTCATTACTACAACGACAGGCACGCTTGCCCTACATCAGCCCGCTTAGGGCGATGTCGACGGCCTCGTTGAGGTCATCGGTGATGTGCACCAACTCCGGATCGAGCGGGCTAATCATACCGGCGTCCATCACCGGGCCGTTGAGCCAGTCGAACAGGCCCTGCCAGTACTCGCTGCCCACCAAAACAAGCGGCATGCGCTTGACCTTGTGTGTCTGCACCAGCGTGAGCACCTCGAACATCTCGTCGAGCGTGCCAAAACCACCGGGAAACACGATGGCACCCGAGCTGTATTTGACGAACATGGTTTTGCGCACAAAGAAGTAACGGAAGTCCATGCCAAGGTTCACGTATTTGTTGAGCCCATGTTCGTGCGGAAGCTCGATACCCAAGCCGACCGACTTGCCGTTCACGCTCGCCGCTCCCCTGTTGGCCGCCTCCATGACGCCGGGGCCACCGCCGGTGATAACCGCCACGCCGCGCTGGGCGATTTTGCGACCGACCGTGCGAGCCGCCTTGTAGAGCGGATCTGTCTTGGGCGTGCGGGCACTGCCGAAGATGGTCACCGCAGGACCAAGCTCGGCAAGCGCGCCAAAGCCATCGACGAACTCTGCCTGAATGCGCAGCACGCGCCAGGGGTCGGTGTGCAACCAGTCGGTCGAGTCCTCGGGTGCCAGCAGGTTGGCGTAGGTGTTGTCCTTGGGAATCATGGGGCCGCGCATGACCACGGGACCGCGCCGGTACGTCTCGTCGTAAGCCGGCTCGCCCTCGACGTTCTCATTCTTAATCATGGGCACTCCTATAGAAACGGGCGGGGTCGACGCCATGCGTCAAACACCCGCCCGAACATCAACTATTCGATATGGTACCCACGATGCATCACGTGCTTGCAAAGCATCGGTCAGCGGTCGCAGCTCTTAGTAATCCACCGCCGCAGGGCTGTTCATCCAGTCGCTCACGAACGCACCGTAGCGGCCCTCGATAATGGCCTGGCGGGCACGCTGCATAAGGTTGAGCAGGTAGTAGATGTTGTGCATCGACAGCAGAATACCGCCGAGCATCTCCTTCTGCGTGACCATGTGACGGATGAGCGCACGGCTGTAGCCGCCCGTGCACACCGGGCAGGTGCAGGTGGGGTCGATAGGGCCGTCGTCGTGCGCAAAGCGCGCGTTGCGGAAGTTAAGGCGACCTTCACTGGAGAACGCCGTACCCATGCGGCCGGTGCGCGTCGGCAGCACGCAGTCGAACATGTCGATACCCACGCCCACGCCGCGCACAAGCGTGGTAGGGTTGCCGACGCCCATGAGGTAGCGCGGCTTGTGCTTAGGCATGTACTCGGAAACCAGCGGCGCCAGCGTCTCGAACATGGTCTCGTGGTCTTCGCCCACCGAATAGCCGCCGATGCCGTAACCCGGGAAGTCGCCGCACTCCTCCAGATGGCGCAGCGAGCGCAGGCGCAGGTCCAGGTGCATGCCGCCCTGAACGATGCCAAAGAGCGCCTGGTCATCGCGGGTATGAGCCTTATAGCAGCGCTCGGCCCACATGCTCGACAGTTCAACGGCGCGCTCGACGTAGGCGCGCGTGGCGGGATAGCCCGGGCACTGGTCGAGCTGCATGCAGATATCGGAGCCGAGCTTCATGGCGATTTCCATGTTGTCCTCGGGCGTCCAGAACACGTGGCGGCCGTCGTAGTCGTTGACGATAAAGCGAACGCCCTCGTCGGTGAGCTTGACGGCGTCGTTGTGGCTGAACACCTGGAAGCCGCCCGAATCGGTAAGAATGGGGCCGTGCCAGTTCATAAACTTGTGCAGGCCGCCCAGCTGGGCAATGGTGTCCTCGCCGGGACGCATGGACAGGTGATAGGTGTTGGCAAGCACGATCTGGGCACCGAGCTGCTTAACGGTCTCGGTGGGGATGCCCTTGACGTTTGCCTTGGTGCCCACGGGCATAAAGATTGGCGTCTCGATGTCACCGTGCGGGGTGTGCAGCACGCCGGCGCGCGCGTGCGTGGTCGGGTCCTCGGCAATCAGGTCGAATTTAAAAAGGTTCTGGTCCATAAACTGGAACTCCTTGGTTGCGGTTCATACGCAAACCATTATACGGGCAACCCGCAAGAAGCACCGACTCGACAGAAACTGGCGCATTAAACGACTAGTCATTTAAGAACGTCCCCAAAGACTACATCCAACAGCCCAGGTAACGCCGGTGCTTTGTCAACGACAGCGAAAACCCGCCAGAGCGAGCAAGGTGCCTTGAAACAAGGCGGCATAGACCTTCTGGTCATGCCGCCCTCTTTGAATGACAAGTTGTCGCCCTGGCGACCGCGCAGCGTCGGCCCGTTACGGCGTTTGGTAAAACGCCGTAACTCTTAGGGCCGCTGGCCCATGCCGCCCTCGAGGGTGACGGTCTCACCGTTCATGTACTTAAAGTCGGGACCGCAGAGCTGAACGACCACGCGGCCGATTTCCTTCTCGACGTCGCCGTAGTGGCCTGCCGGCGGCATGTGGACGTTGGCCTTGAACGCCTCGGGATAAGCATCCTGGAAGTTCTCGAGCGCAGCGGTCCAAGCAAGCGGGCACACGATGTTGACGTTGATGCCGTCCTTGCCCCACTCGTTGGCTGCAACGCGAGTCAGACCGCGGATGCCCTCCTTGGCAGCGGCATAGCTGCACTGGCCGTAGTTGCCAAACAGGCCGGCGCCCGAGGCAAAGTTGACCACGGAGCCCTTGGTCTCCTTCAGGTGCGGATAGGCCTTCTGCATGTACAGATAGGTAGCATACAGACCGGAGTAAATGGCCAGGTTAAACTGATCCATGGTGTGATCGGCGATGGTCACGCCCGAGGCGCTAGCCTGAGCATTGTTGACGACGGCGTCGATGCGGCCGAACTCCTCAATGGCCTTGTCGATGACGTTCTGGACGACGGCCTCGTTGTCCTGACCAGCCGAGACATCGGCCTGAACAGGCAGAACCTTGACACCGTACTCGGCCTCGAGAGACTCCTTGGCGGCCTCGAGCTTGGCGACGTTGCGGCCGGTGATGACGAGGTTCGCGCCCTCCTTGGCAAATGCGATATCGATGCCGTAGCCGATGGAGCCAGCGGAACCGTCCTTAAGCGTTGCCTTGCCGCCGCCGGTGACGATCACGGTCTTACCAGTGAAAAGTCCCATACAAAGTCCTTTCAAATCGCGACGGGCACGCCCGCCGACTGCGCGTATCCAACTTCACGCGCCAAAAGCTGAAATGCAACTTTAGCGGGTTCAAGTGAAAAATAAAGACCGCACCAGGCGAACGGCGCAACGTCATTCGGCGAAGGGAATGTCAAGCGTAAACTGAATTTAGAGGACGAATTTTTGCTATCCAAGCGAGTCATCGAACACGTTTTGAAACTTTGCTGCGGGGCGCGGGATGTCGGCGCGAGACTTTATCATAGGGTGACAAACAACGATGAGGAGCACATGCCTATGACAGACGAGCTGGACCCCCAGACTCAACAGCATATTGATGATTCAGCAGACGTCGCCGTAGATACTGACGCTGCGACCTGCAATGATACCGACGTCGACGACGCCACTCTGGATAACGGCGCTGCGACGGAAATCCCTACGGCCGAAGATGCCGGCGAGCAAAACGACGATTCGGCCGCTCAGGACGACGCCCCCGAAAAGGACGCCGCCCCGCAAGCAGAAGGCCCTATCGAGGTGTCTTCGGAAGAAGAGCTCGATGCCGTCATGGACTCCATGATGGATGCCGTCAAAGCGATGAAAAACGCCGTGGCCGACGCCGATATTGACGCCGAAGAAGAGGAGGCCGCCGAGGCCGCCTCGACCTTCGTGCCCGGCGAGACCCCCGTTGCCGACCAAGGCAGCACCCTGCCCTCGTTCCTGCAGCTTGAGCACCCCACCATTGGTGCCGATGCAGTCGACCCGCACGCTGCCGGCTTTTCCGTAGTCGAGGGCGGCACCGGCAGCATCGCCACGCCGCAGGCGCCCGATGCGGGCACGGCGAACGCCGCTCACCCGATCGCCCTGCACACCCCAGCAGCCAGCCGCGATCTGGGAGGCGCCGTCTCAAACACCGCCAGCGCCGTGGGCGCCTTTATCGCCCAGGGTGCCTCGGCCATGCGCGAGATGAACGCCGCAAAGAAGGCACTCGCGGACGCCCGTGCCCACCTGGCCGAACTTGAGCAGCGCATCGCCGATCAAGGCAAGGAGCTCGAGACGCGTCAGGATATCGCAGGCCGCTACGACCAAATCGTCGCCGAGCAGCGCCAGACTATCGACACGGCACAAAAGGCCGCCGCGGCGGCAGAAATCGGCCGCGATACCCATGCTGCCAAGGCAGCAGGGCTCAAGGCGCAGCTCGAGCAAATAAAAGAAGAGGACGATGCCACCGAGCGGCGTCTCAAAGCCGCACTCGATGCCGTGGAGGCGCGCGAAGCCAGCTCGCGCGAAACCGGTAACCGCCTCGTTCGACGCCTCGAGGATTCCAAGCGCATCCGCGACAAGGTGCAGGCCGAGCGCGACGCCGGCGTTGCCGCAGCGCAGCAAACCGTCGACGCCACGCGCGCTCAACTCGAAACGCTACGCCGCGAGTATGCCGAGCTGCAGCGCAATCCTTCGGCGAATCCCGCCAATTACACGGTGCGCACCAGCGAGCTTTCGATGCAGATCTCCGACACGGCCGATGCCCTGCGCAAAGCCGAGGAAGATGTCCCGAACATCACCGCCGATCTTGAGCACTCGCTCGCGGCCGCCGAGCACGCCGTCGAGCAGGCGCAAGCCCCCATCGCCGACGCCAAGCGTGCCCATCAGGCCGAGGCCGATGCCGCACGCGACGAGCTGCAGACCGCAAAAGCCGCCGCCGCAACGCGCCAGCGCGAACTGCGCGAGAAGATCGCCGCCGAGGACAAAGCGCGTCGAGAGCAAGAGCAGGCTATTGCCAATGCCCAGGCGGACGTCGCGCACGCACAGTCGATCATCGAGCAGGCGACCGAGGTGCATGACCATCCCGAGATTACCGAATCGCTCGCGGGCTCCCTGGCCCGCGATAAGGCCGAGCACGCCGAAACTGAGCGTGAAGTGGCTCAACTCGAAGCCGCCGAGGACGACGTGCGCGAGCGCACCCGCGACTCGCGCATCAAATTCACCGGAGCCATCGTCTGCATCATCGCCGTAATCCTCGTGATCGTCCTGATCGGGCTCTTCGCGAGCAAGTAAACTAGCTGCCAAAAAACACTCAAGGCAGTTGCGGTGAGATAGTTCCTGTTTAGCCATCAAAAAGG
>UQUX01000101.1 GCA_900544425.1 uncultured Collinsella sp. | reverse complement strand
GCGCGGTCGGCGCAAGCCGACCGGATAAATTTTGAGCTCCGCTCAAAATTTGGACATCCCTCCTATTCAGCCACGCCCCCATCGCGTTCAGCATCAACCCAGATCCCCAAACATGGTGCCTACGCACGCATCCAGTCCCGACCGTTTGCCGAGCAATAGGGTCGCAATCGGCGTCGAACATGTACTATGTACGGGCATTGTCTAAACCCGTAACTCAAAGGACCCCATCTTGCCCGTCGTCGCCGCTATGACCATTACCTCGCATGCATCGGATGCCATGGTCGCTATTCCGTTTTGGCTCGAGATGTTCGCCGTTGTCGCTGCATCGATCTCGGGTGTGCTGGTTGCGCGCGAGCACAAGCTCGACCTGGTGGGCGCGGTCGCGCTCGCGGTGGTCTGCGGTCTGGGCGGCGGTCTTTTGCGCGATATGACGCTGCAGGTGGGCAACGTCTACATCCTCAACCAGCCAACGGCGCTGCCGCTCTCCATCGCCACGGCAGCCATCATCTATATTTTCCCGGCAATCGTCGACAAACCCGAAAAACTCATTCCCCTGCTCGACATTATCTCGGTCGGTATCTACGCCGCCACTGGAGCAGACAAGGCGCTGGTCTACGGCTTTGCGCCGGCGGTGTGCATCATGATGGGCTTTTTTACCGCGGTGGGCGGAGGCATGCTGCGCGACGGTTTTATGGGCGTGGTTCCGGGCATTTTCCAACGCACTAACTTTTATGCCATCGCGGCCATCGCCGGATCGGCAAGCTATGTAAGCCTCGTTATGAGTGGCTTGGTCAGCAATGTCGTCGCGTTGGTCGTATGCGTTGTCGTGACCATGGGTCTGCGCTGGCTCTCACTGCGCTTTGACATCAAAAGCCCCACTGAGGAAGACATCGCACGCTTTTTGCACCGCAAAAAGTAGGTGGCGCGGGCTCATCCTTCGAAATGCAACCGAGAGGTTCTTTTAGAGCGCCCTCGCGTTGGGTACCCTGTTAGGTATATGCCGAACACCTAACAAAAGGATCAACTATGACTTTCAATCAAACCGCGGCGGCGCCGTCACACAAGATGCGTCGCTGCCTGCTTATGGCATTCGCGCTCATCGCGCTCGCGCTCACTGCACTTCCCACGGCGTCGTTCGCCGGCACGGACACCGCAGGCAACGTACTTGCGACCGACAATGATGCCAATTCGTCCGGCGTCGAAGGTGACCTGTACTGGGCAGGTCAGGCCCTCAACTTGGACGATGCGTCCATCGGCCGCGACATAATCGCAGCAGGCGAGAGCCTCTCCATCCGCGACTGCACGGTGGGCGGCGCCATTCGTCTTGCGGCGCGCACCATCGACATTGCCAAGACTACGGTTGATGGCAGCATGACCGTTGCCGGCCAGCATGTCGTGCTCAATTCCGACAGCACCGCCAACTGTTTCTATGCGATAGGCAAGACGGTTGCCCTGCGCGGCTCTACCAAGTCGGCAGCGCTTGCGGGCGATACGGTGACTATCGATGGCACCGTCGAGGGCGATGTCGAGGTTTGGGCCGACAAGCTCGTCCTGGGCAAAAACGCCCACATCACCGGCACCGTGAACGCGCACGTCTCCGAGGACCCCGAGCGCGCCGCGGGAGCCGAGGTCGGCGCGCTCAAGATCGACCGCACCGAGAACGAGGATACTTCCACCGTTAACGACGTCATCGGCGGCATCGTCGCCGCGGCACTCTCGACCTGCTTTGTCGCCCTGCTGCTCGAGCTCGTCTTTCCGCGTGCGACCGCCAGTGCCGCCGGCATGCTCCACCAGCGCCCCATGCCCCTGTGGGTGAGCGGTCTTCTGGGCACGATTGCTATCGTCCCCGCCGTCCTACTGCTGATTATCTCTATCGCCGGTCTGTCGCTTGCCGGAGCCCTCATGTGCGGTGTCATTGGCATCGCGCTGGTGTCGAATGCCTTAGCAGGGTGCGCGATTGCACGCATGGTCGGACACAGCCAGAACCGCTACGCCATGGCAGCCGTTGGTGGCGTAATCGCAGGCGCCCTCACGGGGCTTCCCCTCGTAGGCGGCTTCATCAGCGGCGTGGCCTTTGTCTTTATGCTCGGCTACATCATCCAAATCATCTGGCACAACGCCCGCCTCAAGCCGCAGCAGCCGGCTAACACGCCGGGACTCCCCACCGCTTAGCCGCCAACCACCATAAAGGGGCCAGGCACCTTTGTGGTGATGCAGACCAGCTCAGTCCCTGTGCACAAAAAGGGCGCCGACCATCACGGTCGACGCCCTTTCTTGTTAGACGCTATAAAGACCAGCGCTTATTTGTTGACCTGACCGGCGCGGACGGCGGCCTTCTTGCGGTCGGTGGCGTTGAGCAGACGCTTGCGCAGACGAATGTTCTTGGGAGTAATCTCGACCAGCTCGTCGTCGGCGATATACTCCAGCGCCTCCTCCAGCGAGAAGGTGCGGGGCGGCACCAGCTGGACGGAGATATCGGAGGTCGAGGAACGCTGGTTGCCCAGGTTCTTGGTACGGGCGATGTTGACGACCATGTCGCCGGCCTTGCTGCGCTCGCCCACGATCATGCCCTCATAGCACTCGGTGCCCGGCTCAACGAACAGCTGACCGCGCTCCTGCAGCGTGCCCAGAGCGTAGGCAACGGCCTTCTCGGTAGTCATGGAGATCATGGCGCCGTTCTGACGGTTGCCGATCTCACCGGCGTAAGGACCATACTCCAGGAAGGTGTGGTAGAACACGCCCTCGCCGTGGGTAACGTTCATGATGCGGTTCTTGAGACCCATAATGCCGCGCGTCGGGATCTTAAACTCAAGGTGCGTCACGATGCCCGAGGTGTCCATGCTCGTCATGATACCGCCGGAGGTGCCGAAGACCTCAACGACCTTGCCCGAGTACTCGTCCGGGCACTCAACGACGGCCTGCTCGACAGGCTCCATCTTGTTGCCGTTCTCGTCCTTCTTAAACAGAACGCGGGGACGGCCGACCTGGAACTCAAAGCCCTCGCGGCGCATGGACTCCATCAGAACGGACAGGTGCAGAATGCCGCGGCCCGAGACCTCGACGCCGCTCTTGTCCTCGAGCTCCTCGATCTTCATGGTCACGTTGTTCTCGGCCTCGTTGAACAGGCGCTCCTTGAGCTGACGGGCGCCCACGATGTCTCCGTCGCGACCGACGAGCGGGGAGGTCGAAGCCTCGAAGACGATGGACAGGGTCGGCGGGTCGATCTCGATGGGCTCGAGCTCGACGGGGTTCTCGGGATCGGTGTAGACATCGCCGATATCGGTGCGGTCGATGCCCACGACGGCGGCGATGTCGCCGGCGCCGACTTCCTGGCACTCGGTGCGGCCCAGGTAGTCGAAGGTAAAGAGCTGCTTGACGGTAGCGGTGGCGCTGGAGCCGTCGTTCTTCACAACCAGAATCTGGTCGCCCTGATGGATGGCGCCGGAATACACGCGACCGATGCCGATACGGCCAACGAAGTTGGAGTGGTCGATGGTCACGCACTGCATGGCCAGCGGAGCGTTCTCGTCAACCTCGGGCGCGGGCATGTCGTCGATGATCATATCGAGCAGCGGATACATGTCCATGTTGCCGTCGTTGGGATCAAGGCGGGCAAAGCCATTCATGGCGCTGGCGTAGACCACGTGCTCCATGGCGAACTCAAGCTGGTCGTCGGTGGCGCCCAGGTCGGCCATGAGGTCCAGGCAGTCGTTGTAGGCCTTCTCGGGGTTGGCGCCCGGACGGTCGATCTTGTTGATGACGATCATGATCTTAAGGCCGGTGTCGATAGCGTGACGCAGCACGAAGCGGGTCTGGGGCATGGGGCCCTCAAAAGCATCGACCAGCAGCAGGGCGCCGTCGGCCATACGCAGCACGCGCTCGACCTCGCCGCCGAAGTCGGCGTGGCCCGGGGTGTCGATGACGTTGATCTTGACGTCCTTATACTCGATAGAGATGTTCTTGGCGAGAATCGTAATGCCGCGCTCGCGCTCCTGGTCGTTGGAATCCAGGACGCGGTCCTCGACCTGCTGGTTGGCACGGAAGGCGTCCGTGGCACGCAGGAGCTTGTCGACCATCGTCGTCTTGCCGTGGTCGACGTGGGCGATGATGGCGATGTTCCTCAGATTGTCTACGCGCATGTAGTTCCCCTATCTTCTATCCATATACAAACGGCACGCGTATGCGGCCCGCCCAGCGATACAACGCTCAGCGGGAATATTGAGCCTTTTACCGAAAACTCGTTTATTTTAGCGATTTTAGATGAGAGGGGTTTCCTCACCTGCAGGTTCAGGGTCGCTCCACATAAAACCATCGCCGGCGCCCATGCCCTCATACAGCACATATGCCGAAAAACCGCTCTCGAGCGTCGTCTCGAAAAAGCTCACGAGCAGGGCGTCATGGTAGCCGCCATCGATCTCGACGCAGCCGGTGTAGCCGATGGCATAGCGGGCGATGCGGCCCAGGCCCTCGTCCTTGAGGCCCATCTTGTGCTCAGAGATAAAGTTGGTGGCAGCCTCCAGGCATGCCTCCTCACCATCCTCGTCGAGCGCGGCCAGATAACGATTGGAAGCAGCGTCCTCGATTGCTACGACAACGCCGGGGTTTTCACCGGCGGCAAGATCGTCCAAGAACGCGCCGATCAGATCGCACACCATGGCGTCGAGCTCGGCGGAGACGTTACCGGCGTCCTGCATATCCTGTGCCATCTTTAGACCTTCCCATCGAGTCTGGCGTCGTTACAGTTCTTGTGCCTCGGCGGCGATCTTGGCGGCAGCGTCGCGGGCGCGCATCATGTCCGCCGCGCGCTTGTCGAGCACCTTGATCTGACTGGTCAGCATGACCGCATCGACCACGCCCCAGATCACGAGGCCCGTAGAGATCGAAAACCCAAGCGCACCAACTGTACCACGAAGGCGCGAGCAGATTGCCGCGACAAGGGCGGAGACGACAACCATCTTGATAAACGAGCCGCGGCGTTCGCGAAGCGTGCGGGCCTGCGTCACATAGGCAATGCGTGCCGCCTCAGAAGCCTCCGAGCGCATCTGGGCCTCGCGCGCAATGGCCGCCGCCTCGGCAGAAACTCCGGCGCTCATGAGAGCGCACTCCGTCGCGTGTTTGTCGAGCATTTAGAAGTCATCGGGGGAGAGCGTATGGACGAACTCGTCGAACTTCTCGAACTCCTGCTCGTCGTCAACTTCCTCGGCATGGGCAGAAACGGTGCCCAGGCGATTCATGATGTCGTCCTCCACAAACATGGGGGCATTGCTGCGCACGGCAAGGGCAATGGCATCACTGGGGCGGGCGTCAATCTTGAGCTCGTCACCATCGGCCAGTACGACGATCGTCGCGTAGAACACCGGCGGCTCGGCGCGAACGATCTCGATGCGCTCGAGCTTGGCGCCCAGGGCGCTAACAGTATCGAGCAGCAGGTCATGGGTAATCGGGCGCTCGGCGCGGCCGCTATCGATGCCACGGCTAATGGCAGCAGCTTCAAACGAACCAGTCTGAATGGAAAGGGAACGCAACGGCGCGGGCGAGTCCGATTTGCTGCAGCGCTCGCGAAGCACGATAAGCGATGGCACGGGACCGGCGGCCATGACGATGGTCTCTATGTCGACACGAACCATGGAACACCTCCGGTACGTAGCGGTTAACACACGGCAGGGTCGCCGCATTGAATAGCTATACTACCCAATCTTTCGCACAGCACACAAAACCAAAATGAGATTTATCACAGACAAGAAAAAAGCCCCGAGGCAACGCCCCAGGGCTCTTCACAGTTTTGATGGTGGACCTGACAAGATTCGAACTTGTGACCTCCCGGTTATCAGCCGGACGCTCTAACCAACTGAGCTACAGGTCCATCATGGTGGAGGTTAGGGGGATCGAACCCCTGACCTCAGGCTTGCAAAGCCCGCGCTCTCCCAGCTGAGCTAAACCCCCACGGAGACAGTAATAAACACCCCAGCGGCGACTCGGCTCTCGCTGGGGTGTTTATTGCGAAAGAAAGTGGTGGACCTGACAAGATTCGAACTTGTGACCTCCCGGTTATCAGCCGGACGCTC
>UQUX01000100.1 GCA_900544425.1 uncultured Collinsella sp. | reverse complement strand
CGTGCCGGTCTTGTCAAAGACGACGGTGTCCACATCGGCGAGCGTCTCGAGGTAGTTAGAGCCCTTGATGAGGACGCCCAGCTTGGATGCGCCACCGATGCCGCCAAAAAAGCTGAGCGGCACGCTGATCACGAGCGCGCATGGGCAACTGACGACGAGGAAGGTCAGGCCGCGCAGGATCCAGTCGGACCAGGCGCCGGTGACCAAGCCGCCGCCGAGCGCGAGCACCGCGGCCGCGCCGGTGACAGCGGGCGTGTAGATGCGGGCGAAGCGCGTGATGAAGCTCTCGGTGCGTGCCTTCTCCTCACTAGCGTTTTCTACGAGCTCCAGGACGCGCGCGACGGTGGACTCGCCAAAGGGCTTGGTGGTGCGCACGTGGAGGAGACCCGTCATGTTGATGCAGCCGCTGATGATATCGTCTCCAGTTTTGGCCGGGCGGGGGACCGACTCTCCGGTAAGGGCGGCGGTATCGAGCTGTGTCTCGCCTTCGACGATGACGCCGTCGATGGGCACGCGCTCGCCGGGCTTAATGACGATGACGGTACCGACGGCGATGTCATCGGGGAAGACCTGCTCGAGTGTGCCGTCGGCTTGCTCGATGTTGGCGTAATCGGGCGCGATGTCCATCATGGCGCTGATCGACTTGCGGCTCTTGCCCACGGCATATGCCTGGAACAGCTCGCCAACCTGATAGAACAGCATGACGGCGGCGCCTTCGGCCATGTGCGGATCGGTGTCGGGGAAGAGCACCATGGCAAATGCGCCGATGGTCGCGACGGCCATGAGGAAGCTTTCGTCGAAGGCCTTGCCGCGGCGGATGTTGCTGAACGCCTTCTGGAGTACGTCGTAGCCGGCAATTAGGAACGGCACCAGGAACAGCACGAAGCTGGCATAGACGTCACCCGGGGTGCCGAATGCGGCGGTAAGGGTACCGAGCTCGTCGAGGGCGTACACCACCGCAAATATGCCTAGCGCTACCAGGATACGGTTGCGCTTATGCTCAAGGGACTCTTTCTTCTTGCGCTTCTTCTTTTTCTTTTTGGGATCGGCAGCTGCCATGATTCAAACCTCCCATTTGAATGTATGAACACTCGCTCATATAATTTCGCGAGCAAAGACCGCGGCAAGCGCGGCCTTGTGGGTCAGCATAAACCTGGGCTAGAGAATGATCTCGCAGTCCGGCTCGGCGTCGGCGGTAAACTCCACGACGCGATCGAGGACCTCGTCGAACTCGGCGTCGTCGGCTTCGAGCGTCAACTTCTGGGTCATAAAGTTGACCGAAACGGACTTGACGCCATCGAGCTTGGCAAGTTCGTCCTGAAGCTCGCGCGCGCAGTTGGCGCAGTCGATCTCGTCGAGTTTAAACTGCTTTTTCATGGCGGGTTCCTTTCCCTGTTTTTGCGGCTTGGGTACAGGCCGCGCTGGTACCGTGGTTGGTCGCTATTCGCAGATGTGGCTCATGCCTTGGTTGAGCATGGTG
This sequence comes from uncultured Collinsella sp., assembly GCA_900544425.1. Classification (GTDB taxonomy): domain Bacteria; phylum Actinomycetota; class Coriobacteriia; order Coriobacteriales; family Coriobacteriaceae; genus Collinsella. The sequence continues at coordinate 4,623 of UQUX01000100.1, read as the reverse complement.
TAGACATGGTCGTCGGCAAGCGAGTAGAGGATGTTGCGGCCGTCGCGCCGGAATTTAACCAGGTGCGACTGCTTGAGCGTGCGCAGCTGATGCGACACCGCGGACTGCGAGGTCGAGGTCGCCTCGGCGATATCTGCCACGCAAAGTTCGCGGCTCATGAGGGCGTAGAGGATCTTGATGCGCGTGGTGTCGCTGAAGACCTTGAACAGGTCAGCAAGGTCGTACAGCAGCTCCTCGTCGGGAAGGTCCTCGGGCGAGCAGGTGGTGGGGACGTCGGGCACGGTGGTGATGTCGATGCTGGACTTTATTTCATCAGCGAGATCGCTCATTGCAATATCCTTTCATATGAACATGCGCTCATATAACTTACTTCCGAGTATATGCGCGCATGTTCATATGTCAATATAATTCGCGAATTTTTTTGCTATCGATTGGTCCTAAAGGCGGCTAAGGGCATCGGTGGGTGCGGATAAGGCCGCCGATGCCAACGTGGGTACCTTAGCGACGTGCAAAAACGGGAGTTTTCAGCATCGACGAGGGGTCATTTATTGCATAATGCGGCGGCATTTGCCGCCGTAGGGCTTTACTAGAGTGTCAATGGCGATAGATATTCCCCAGCTGTAGCTTAACGTGCGTTGAAATCGGCGGCATCGGTGCGGAATGGATCAATTCGAGACTCCTTGGATACCCGGCTTTGCTGAAAACTCCCGTTTTTGCACGTCGCCGGGGTACCCACCCTGTCAGTCTGTCTCTGTTCTGGCCCCGTACACCCTGCCTTCGGGCGTGGAGGTGCTTGTTTGAGCGAACTCCGGGCAATCCAGCTCGATGACTTGCATGTCGTCGATGGCTGGGACATCGTTGATCGTTGGGTCGTCCAGCGAGATGCCTTCGAGCACGGCGTGCTCGAGCTCAAGTGCACTACGCTGCTCTACGTCTTGACGGAGGAGCTCCTCAATGCGCTTCTTTTCCTCGATAAATCTCCTGAGCACAAATTGTCGCAGTCCTTCCTGCTTGATTGCGAAATCTTTGGGCAGGCGCGATGGGCGAATGCCCTCCTTTCGCTGGATTGCCTCCATGACTCTGGCGAAAGCGCTGGCGTGCATAAAGGAATAGCGACTTACGGTAATGATCCCATAGCCCATGGACGCCAGTGCGTTCTTGCGCTCTTCGTCAATGGCGCGGTCTTCTTCGGCATCGTGTTGAAATCCGTTGTATTCGATGTCGGTTCGGGACCGCTTGAGATATGCATCCATATAGAACGTTTCGCGCCGCGTGAGGTCTTTTGCGGCAGCTGTGACCTTTACTTCGTAGTCGGTCTCGATCTCGCTAATGCCCAGCCCGCCCTCGCGTCTGGGTAACGTGAGCATCATGACAAACGCCGTTTCCATCGGCGAGCGGCATCCGTCTCGCACGCACTGGATGGCTTTTCGGGCAAGCTCAAGCCCCTTGCAGTCGGTGAGGGAGTTAAAAAAGTGCTTGAGGTTCGAGGTCGAAGTGAGCGCGAAGCGCTCGGTATAGGCTGTCGAAGCATCGCGCCCAAGGGAATAGGCGCCACACAGTTCGAAGTAGTACTCCACAAGTTCGCGAAAGGGAAGATAGGTTGCGGCCTGAAGCGCGCAGAGTTCGACGCCGACTATATAGATGCCGTCAGCGAGTTCGATAAAGCGCGAGCCCGAGAAACGCTTAGACGATACGTGGCATTTGCAACCCGGTATGTTGCGCACGTTTGCGCGCTCGAATACCGTTGTATCGAGCGGCGCGCCGTTATCAAGGGCGATATTGTGCCTGGTGAGCCAGTCGGCGGCAGAGTCGAGAAGTTTCTTGCTGGGGCGTGCCCCGTAGATTTTGGCGGGACTGCAGGGCTCGGTTCCAATTGCGGATACCGAGTATGCGGCTTGGTAGACCGTTTTTGCCGTGTTATGTGAAAGCACGATACTCATACAGATAGCATGGCAGACCAGGCGGCGGGGCTCGCGATGAACGCCAAGGCAAAATCTTGCGACATAACAAAAGCTGCCCAAGAGCTTGACGCCAATGATGGAGAAAGATGCCATTTGGAGCATCGTTGCAGTTCGTTGACTACGCAGACCTCCACAACTGATGGTGGTCGACGCCGTTTTGATGCAAAAGCGGCGTCAAAACTGATGTGTAATTTGGCTTGAACATGCTCAAACGAAGTTCTTAGTTGTACGGCGGCTAGGCCCGAGGGCCGGGGGCCGCGTGCGCGGTGCCGAAAAAACGGGCCGATATCCGTTTGGATATCGGCCCACATTGCGTCGTTTGAGAGGGACGCCTCGGCGTGTTGCAATTGCGTGGGGCGTTATGGCCCGGCAGGTATTGCTCGCGGATGGCACCTCTGCATGGCAATCTACTTGGCAAATAGGTTCTTGAGGTTGAACTCGGCCTGCACTGTGCGGAGCATGAGGTCGGTGTCGTCGAGGCCCAGGTGCTGCTCGTTTGCGTCGGCGGCGAGGGTGCCACGGCGGCGCGCCCAGTTCTCGAGCGCGGCGGGTGCGGACTCGCGGGGGAGCGAGCGCACATCGGCGTCCAGGCTGCGGCAGATCTGGCGCGAGTCGATGACGATAATCTTACCCGCGCGGCGCGCCTCGGCGTAACCGTCCAGGTGGATCTTGAACCAGCTGTCCTCAAAGGCGGCGTTGTGCGCCATGTACGGGTACTTCTTCATAAGCTTGAGCAGTTGCTTTTGCAGCTCCTTGTTCTCGCGGAAGGGCGTTTTGCCGTCAATGTCATCCCAGGTGATGTGGTGGATATTCGACAGCGGCACATCCTCGCCGCGGTAGATATCGGGCAGACCGCAGTAGTGCGCCTCGGCGTCGTGCGGGATGGCGTCGCTGGTGAGCTCCATGATCTCCCAGCCCACGTTGATGATGTAGCCGCGCTCGGGTGCGCGGCCGGTGGTCTCGATGTCGATGCCGAGTACCGTGCCCTGGATGGGCTTGCGAGCGTAGGCGACACCGAGCGCGTCGCGGTCGCCGCGGATCTCGCGCATGACGGACGCGGCGGTGCGCTTTTGCATTTTGCCGATGGCGGCACAGGTGTCGGCGTCGGACAGGCCGCGCGAAAGCGTCGCGGGTGTCACGTTGCGCAGACGCGCCTCGCCAATCTGGTCGCACAGGTCGCGGTTGCGGTCTGCCAGGTCGCGCACGGTGGTAAAGTCGAATTCGGGGTCGCCCTCGGCGGTAAAGTATTCGGTCTCGAGTACCTTGAGGGCCTCTTCGCCTTTCTGGCGCTCGGATTCCATGGCGCCGTGATCGCCATAGATAAACATGGGGATAAACGGCTGACGCTCGTATTCGAGTGCTTGCGATACGTTCATATAACTGCTCCTTGGACGGGCCGCGTTGTGCGGCTCGGGTTTGTCGAGTTATGGCGAGATGATAGTTTACCATGGGCAACTATTGGCATCGCGCCTAGGACAATTACAATACCCTAGTTGACCGCTAGGACTTTTACAATGCTGCCGAAAGACACGAAAGGTTCCATCCGTCATGGATTTGCTGATTGATATTCTGCTCGACGCCGGCAAGGACACGCTCTCGCTGGTGCCGTTCTTGTTGGTGACATATCTGGTCCTCGAGACGCTCGAGCATGTGGCAGGCGATCGCGTCAACGGCGCCATCAAGCGTGCCGGCGCCGCTGGCCCCGTGGTCGGCTCGTTACTGGGCATAGTGCCGCAGTGCGGCTTTTCGGCCATGGCGGCAACGCTGTACGCCGGTCGCGTCGTGACGCTGGGAACCCTGGTGGCGGTGTTTCTCTCGACCTCCGACGAGATGCTGCCGCTGCTACTTGCCGAGCAGGTTCCCGTGCAGACTATGGCGATGCTTTTGGCTTCGAAAGCGCTGATCGCACTGGTCACGGGCTTTATCGTAGATGCCGCCATTCGCGGTCTGCGTCGCAACGCCCGTGCGCATGCGGCGATTCGTCGTACCGTGTTGGGGACCACTGTCAATCCGGCGCACGTTAACTGCGCGCATGACGACCACGGCGGCGGTGACATCATCGACGAGGTTGCCGAGGCGGGCGTGAGCGCCGACCACATCCATGAGCTGTGCGAGCGCGACCATTGCGGTTGTGATGAAGACGAGGATGAGGACGAGCGCGAACACGGACATGGCCACGACCACGGACACGAGGGCGGGCACGAACACCATCACGACCATGGTCGCTCCCACTCACACGAAGGTGTGCCCGTCCTGTCGATTATCCGCAGCGCCATCTCGCATACCGTGCAGGTATCGGTATTCATTTTCCTGGTGACGCTGGTTCTGGTCGCCGTACTCGAGACCTTTGGCGAGTCCGCAATCGAGCAGTTCCTGCGCGGCAACGAGACGCTCGCCGTTCTGGGTTCGGCGCTTGTCGGCCTGATCCCCAACTGCTCGGCGAGCGTGGTCATTACGCAGCTGTATCTGGAAGGCGCGCTGCAACTGGCACCGATGCTCGCCGGCACGCTCATTTCCGCCGGCGTGGGCTACCTGGTGCTGTTCCGCACCAACCGCAGCGCTCGCGAAAACGCCGTGTTCCTGGTCATGATGTACGTCATCGGCGCTGGCTGGGGCCTCGTCCTATCTGCCTTTGGCCTCTAAGTAGGCCTAACAAAACGGG
>UQUX01000099.1 GCA_900544425.1 uncultured Collinsella sp. | reverse complement strand
CCGGCGGTCCCTCGGTGTACAACCCCGAGCCGTACGCGGCCTTCTTCGATGCCATCCTCATCGGTGAGGGCGAGGAATCGCTGCTCGAGACCTGCCAGCTGCATCGCCGCCTGCGTGACGAAGGGGTCCCGCGCGTGCAGATTGTCGAGCAGCTTGCATCCATTGCCGGCAACTACGTGCCGTCGCTCTATGAGGTTCGTCACGACGAGCCCTGCTCGCCGCATGGCTACACCGTGCCGCGTGAGGGCAAGGATGCGCCGACCGTGGTCTACAAGCGCGTCGTCGAGGATTTCGGCGCCACGAATCCGCTGTCGCAGTCGTGCGTGCCCTATGCACAGCTGGTTCACGACCGCCTGTCTATCGAGATCCTGCGCGGCTGCGCCCGCGGCTGTCGTTTTTGTCAGGCCGGTATGACGTATCGCCCGGTGCGCGAGCGCTCGGCCGACCAGATCGTCTCGTCGGTGATTCAGGGTCTGGAAAAGACCGGCTATGACGAGGTGTCGCTGACCTCGCTTTCGACCACCGATCACTCCTGCATCCGCGATGTACTCGGTCGCCTGAACCGCCGTCTGGAAGATACGGGCATTCGCGTGTCCATTCCCTCGCAGCGCCTGGATTCGTTTGGCGTGGATATGGCCGAGTCGGTCGCCGGCGAAAAGAAGGGCGGACTGACGTTCGCGCCCGAGGCCGGCAGCCAGCGCATGCGCGACATCATTAACAAGAACGTGACCGAAGAGGACCTGGACCGTGCGGCCAAGGCGGCCTTCGAGGCCGGCTGGAACCGCATGAAGCTCTACTTTATGATGGGCCTTCCCGGCGAGCGCGACGAGGACATCGTGGCCATCGCCAATCTGGCCGATCACGTGCTGGAGCTCGGTCGTTCCGTGGTGCCCAAGGCTCGTCGCGGCTCGATCTCGGTGTCCATCTCGGTTTCGGTCTTTATCCCCAAGGCTGCCACGCCGTTCCAGTGGTGCCCGCAGCTCGACTACGACGACGTCAAGCGTCGCCAGAAGCTGCTCATCACGAGCGTTCGCAACCGTGCCGTCCGCGTGCATTACCACGATGCCGAGACCTCGCTCATCGAGGCCGCGCTTTCCCGCGCCGGTCGTGACATGATGCCCGTCATCATTGATGCTTGGCGCTCGGGCTCTCGCTTTGACGCCTGGGTAGAGCATTTCTCGCTCGATAACTGGAAGGAAGCTGCTGCCAAAAACGGCATCGACTTCAATGAGCTCGTGCACCTGCCCTACGAGTTGGACTGGCGCCTGCCGTGGGAGCACGTGAGCCCCGGCTGCACGCGCGGCTTCCTCGAGCGCGAGTACCGTCGCTCGCTCGAGGGCGTCACGACTCCCGACTGTACCCGCACGTCGTGCACCGGCTGCGGGATCTGCCCCACGCTCCACGCCAAGAATGTATTGATGGGTGATCGCGCATGAGTGAACGCCTGACCGACAACCCCTCGCTCTTTAGGCTTCGTGTTCGTTATGGCAAGCGCGATCGCCTTAAGTACCTGGGCCATCTCGAAGTAATCCATACCATTGAGCGCATCGTGCGCCGTGCGGGACTTCCCTATGCCGTCACGCAGGGCTTCTCTCCGCACATGCGCGTGGGCTTCTCTTCGGCGCTGCCGGTGGGTACGTCGTCGACCTGCGAGTGGTATGACCTGTTTATGACCGAGTTCGTGGCGCTCGACGAGGCGTTTGGGCGCCTGGCTGCGGCGTCTCCGGCCGATCTGGCGCCCATCGAGGCGGCGTACATCGACGTGCGCACGCCGGCGTTGACGGCGCAGCTCACGCGCCTGTCGTATCGCATCGACCTGCACTTGGATCCCGAGGCGCCCGTAAGCGCCGACGAGGTGCGTCGTGCGATCGACACGCTGCGCGCGGGCCACGGCATCGACTACGCGCGCGGCAAAAAGAGCAAGCGCTTGGATTTGGATCACACGCTCGTGGGCTATGAGCTCACGGCGGGGGAGCGCCCGGACCATTTGGTGCTCATGCTCGACACCCATGCCGACAACGAGGGCTCCATGCGTCCGGAAATTTTGCTTTCTGCTGCTGATGTTTTGTTGCAGGGCTTGACCCCGGGCGTGGATGCACCTATTGTTTCCACCGGTATGCAAGACCTCGTGACCATCTGCTCCTACGATGTCGAGCGTCAGAATCAAGCATGCGAGGACGACGAGGGCCGACTCGTCAGCCCCATACCTGTGCGAACTTGTGGATTTGCTCCACATACTCGTTGACGGGGGTATTTTCGCCTGCTACTATATTCGGCTGTTGCACTAACTGATGCATGAAGGGCAAGTAAACATGTACGCAATCGTTAACACGGGCGGCAAGCAGTACAAGGTCGCCACCGACGATGTCATCACCGTCGAGAAGATCGAGGGCAATGAGGGCGACAAGGTCACCCTGCCGGTTATCTTCCTCAACGATGGTAAGAAGATCGTCACCGATCCCGACAAGCTGGCCAAGGCCAAGGTTACCGCTCAGATCGTTGAGCAGTTCAAGGGCGAGAAGCAGCTGGTCTTCAAGTTCCACAAGCGCAAGCGCTATCGTCGTCTGAAGGGTCACCGTCAGCAGCTCACCAAGCTGAAGATCGTGAAGGTCCAGGCTACGTCCCGCGCCAAGAAGGCTGTCAAGGCAGAGGCCGAGGCTGTTGCCGAGGCTCCCGTCGCCGAGTAGATTACACTCGTAACGAAAGAGTAGGTATACACAATGGCACACAAAAAAGGACTCGGTTCCTCCCGTAATGGCCGTGACTCCCGCGGTCAGCGCCTTGGCACGAAGCGCTATGCCGGCCAGACGGTAACCACGGGCACGATTCTCGTCCGTCAGCACGGCACGCACATCCACCCGGGTGAGAACGTTGGCCGTGGTAAGGACGACACGCTGTTCGCGCTGGTCGACGGTACCGTTGAGTTCCACAAGGGTATCAAGCACAGGGTCAGCGTACGCCCGCTCGCGAACGCGTAATTCACCCTTCATAGAGCACATATGTGGGAGGCACTTGAGTTTTAGGATTCAAGGGTCTCCCTCTTTTTTGTAGGAGGCGATTCTGTTGTCACAGTTCACCGATATCAGCCGCATTAACGTGTGCGGCGGCGACGGCGGAGCCGGATGCATGTCGTTTAGGCGCGAGGCATTTGTCCCCAAGGGCGGCCCCGATGGCGGCGACGGCGGTCGTGGCGGCAATGTCGTCATCCAGGCCGATGCTCAGCTGTCTTCGCTGATCGATTACCGCTTTAAGCATCACTTCCGCGCCGAGCGCGGCACGCACGGGCAGGGTGCCCGTCGTAACGGTAAGAGCGGCGAGGACCTGATTCTCAAGGTCCCTATGGGTACCGTGGTGCGCGAGCTCGACCCCGAGACGCAGACCCCGATGTTCGAGATTGCCGACCTCGTTCACGATGGCGAGCGCGTTGTCGTGGCGCCCGGCGGTGCCGGTGGTCTGGGAAATACGCACTTTGTGACGTCGGTGCGCCGCGCGCCCGCGTTCGCTCAGCTGGGCGAGCCGGCCGAGGAGCACTGGATCGAGCTCGAGATGAAGCTTATGGCTGATGCCGCGCTCGTGGGCTTTCCCTCGGTGGGTAAGTCATCGCTCATTGCGCGCATGAGTGCCGCCCGCCCCAAGATCGCTGACTACCCGTTTACCACGCTCGTGCCGAACCTCGGCATGGTGCGTGCCGGCGAATATTCTTACGTCGTTGCCGACGTCCCCGGTCTCATCGAGGGCGCGAGCGAGGGCAAGGGCCTGGGTCACCAGTTCCTGCGCCACATTGAGCGTACGGCTCTGATCATGCATGTCGTCGACATGACGGGTGGTTTTGAGGATCGCGATCCGGTCGAGGACTATCGCATCATCAACCGCGAGCTCGAGCAGTATGGCGCCGAGCTTTCGGAGCGTCCGCAGATTGTCGTTGCCAACAAGTGCGACGCGCCGGGCACGGCCGATAAGATTGCCGACCTCAAGCGTGCAGCGCTCGACGATGGCCATATGTTCTTTGCCGTGTCTGCCGTGACGGGCGCCGGCCTCAACACGCTGATGCTTGCCGTGGGTGAGCAGGTGGCCAAGCTCCGCGCCGAGCTGGCGGTCTCCGATGAGCCGGTCGACCTGCACGACGATGAATGGGAGCGCCGTCGCCTGCAGCGAGAGAAGCGTTTCCGCATTGTCCAGGAAGAGCCCGGTGCCTTCCGCGTGGTCGGTCGTGCCATCGAGCGCATGGTCATTCAGACCGACTGGGAAAATGGGGAAGCCGTCATTTACCTGCAGCATAAGTTTGCGCGTATGGGTGTTGACGATGCGCTCGAGAAGGCCGGTTGCCGTGCGGGCGACGAGGTCCGCATTTGCCAGCGCGCCTTTGACTTTGAGGGCGCCGAGGACTTCTCGGAGTACGAGGAGCTCGAGGATGCTGGCGAGGACGTTGCCGTTGAAGCCATTGACGTGGCTGATGCTGCGGATGAGGGCGTCGAGGTTGTCGATGCGGCGGATGCCGCGGACGATGCCGAGACCTCGGAGGGCGAGTAAACCATGTCGCTGCGCGGTGGAATCGGTCTGCCCGAGCTTCCTCTAGAGGACGGGCAGGAGTTTAGGCTCGGCATTATGGGTGGCACCTTTGATCCCATCCATTACGGGCACCTGGTGACCGCCGAGCAGGCGCGCGAGTCGCTCGACCTTGACGCAGTGCTCTTTATGCCGGCGGGCTCTCCTGCCTTTAAGCTTGACAAGCCGGTGACGCCTGCCGAGGACCGTTATGCCATGACGGTCCTCGCCACCGCCGCGAACCCGGCCTTTTTGGCGAGCCGGTTCGAGATCGACCGCCCGGGCGTAACCTATACGGCCGATACGCTTCATGCCCTTCGCGACTTTTACCCGCCGCAGGTAAAGCTCTACTTTATTACGGGCGCCGACGCGATTATCGATATTGTGACCTGGCATGACGCCGAACGAATCGCTGAGCTTGCTACTTTTATTGCGGCAACGCGACCGGGCTTTGATATCGATACGGCGCGTGCCCGAATCAAAGAGTCGGGGCTGCCGTTCGACGTGCGCTATATTCAGATTCCGGCGCTGGCGATCAGCTCGACGAACATTCGTAAGCGAGTTGCCCGCGGCATGAGCGTGCGCTATCTTACGAGCGAGTCCGTGCTCGGCTACATTCGCAAACGCAGGCTATATGCCGATTTGGGCCAAGAAGATTTTGAGTGATGGGGGTCTACGTTGTCGGTAGAGGATCAGTTTGAGGGCGATGAGCGCGCACTGCTCAAGCGCATTCAAGAGCTGCTCGATGTTCGCATGAAGGATAAGCGCAAGCGCTATGTGCATTCGCTGGGTGTTGCCGAGACCGCACTTCATCTGGCCGAGGTCTACGGCGTTGACCGCTTTGATGCCGCTGCTGCCGGTCTGATCCACGACTGGGACAAAGTGCTCTCCGACGACGAGCTGGTTACGCGCGCTCTGCATTACGGCATTAAGATTGCCGGCTCTCCTTCCGCCGCGACGCCGCTTTTGCATGGTCCTGTTGCCGCCTATGAGCTTCCGCAGCTTTTCCCCGAGTTGTCGCCGGCCGTTTTCCAGGCTGTCGACCGTCATACCGTGGGCGCTTGCGACATGACGCCGCTCGATATGGTGGTCTTTGTGGCCGATGCCATCGAGCCCAACCGCCACGGCGACTATGCGCATGCGCTGCGCAAGATGGTGGGGGAGTCGTCGCTCGACGAGTTGTTCTTCTCCTGTTTTGCGCAGGGTTTGGTCTATGTGATCCAGTCCGGGCGCTATCTTTATCCCACGGCTATTTCGATTTACAACCATTACGCCCAGCTGCGCTAGCTCGGGCTGTCTAGAAAGAGGTATTCCATGGCCGACGAGACCATGACCGACGAGCAGATTCTTGAACATGTGGAGCACAAGAGCTTCGCCGCCACGTCCGACCGCACTGCCGCCTCGCTGTCCGCGAGCGGTGTCGCCGCCGAGGATGTCGCCCGCGCCGCCGCACAGGCCGCCTACGACAAGAAGGGCGAGGACGTTCAGGTGCTCGACCTGACCGAGCTTTCCGACGTATGCGACTACTTTGTGCTTGCCACCGGTACCAACAACCGCCAGGTCGATTCTATCGTCGACGAGATCGAGGAGAAGGTCGCCGAGGCTT
>UQUX01000098.1 GCA_900544425.1 uncultured Collinsella sp. | reverse complement strand
CCTTGGCCGGCGCCGAAAACCTCACACGCGAGCCCTCGTTGCCGTCACCGTCGAGCACATCGACGATCTCGTACTTCACCACGGCATCGGCACCCTCGGGCACCGGCGCGCCCGTCATGATGCGGACCGTCTCGCCCGCGCCGATTGCGTCCCCAAACACATGACCCGCGGCCTCATGTCCGATAACATCGAGCGTCACCGGCGCCTCGCCAGATGCCTGCGCCAAGTCCGCCGAGCGCACGGCATATCCGTCCATAGCGCTGTTGGCAAACGGCGAGATGTCGATATCGGCCACCGCGTCCTCGGCCAGGGGAAGACCGGCGGCCTGCCACACGGGAATCTCGACGAGATCGGTCGGAGCAACGTGCGACAGGACAATCGACTGTGCGTCATCCAGCGGAATGAGTTTCTCTGCCATATGCACCTCTTAATGCCACGGCGCACAACAGGGGCGCCGATTCTTTATGCTTGTCTCAGTATAATCCCCCGTCGCACGACCGCGACTCGGCCTGTACCCGCAAATACACCTGTCGGTTGCAGGCCGCGAAACAGAATGGAAACCAACCCACCGGCTCGTCGCGTTTACCGCGTTCTATAATGCTTGCGTTGCAACCTAAAAGAGGAACGTATGGCTCATAACGACAAACCCGAAAGCGCAAACGAGGCTCAGGATCATTCCCAGCCGCTCGACGACGGCGGCTTTTTCTCCCTGAACGACGTCATCATGGCAGGCAGGCATCAGCTCACCCGCTCCGAGCAGCTCTTGGCTGCCGACACGCGCCGCAACGCCCGCAACCTACTCGCGAGCGCCAAGTTGCTCGTACTCGTCGTCATCGTCTCGCTCGCCATGGGCGTCGCCGCTTGGGCGTTTTTGGCCTCGTTGAATATCGCCACCGACTATCGCGAACACCATGCGTGGATTTACGCACTGCTTCCCGTTGTGGGCGTTGCCACCGCATGGGTGTACAAAAACCACGGTCTCGCCGCCAAGCGTGGCAACAACCTGGTCATTGACTCCGCTCTGGGCACACGCCTCATCCATATGCGCATGGCCGTCCTCACCTTCGTCTGCTCCACGCTCACGCACCTAACGGGCGGATCGGCCGGTCGCGAGGGAGCCGCGGTTCAGATTGGCGGCACCATCGCCAGCAACATCTCGAGCCTCGCCCACCTCAAAAAGCATGATCACCACGACCTCATGCTCGCCGGCATCTCGTCGGCCTTTGGCGCCGTATTCGGCTCGCCCCTTGCCGGAGCTTTCTTTGGCATGGAGATGTGCTTTATCGGCAAGATCGACTACACCGCGGGCATCTACTGCTTAGTCGCCTCGTTTACCGGCTACTTCACATCACTCGCCCTGGGTACCGAGTACGAGGCGAATGTCATCGCCAGCGTTCCCGCCATGACGCCCAAGACAGTCGTCATCGTTGTTATCAGCGCCATCATCTTCGGTCTGGCGGCACGCCTCTTTGCCTGGTCGGTTCGAACCGTCAAGAGCCTGTACGGTCGCTTTATCACCAATTACCTCGTTCGCGCACTTATAGGCGCACTCGTGGTTTTGGCCGCCTATGCCCTCCTCGACGCCTGGGACTACGCCGGCCTTTCTACGTGGCTTTCCGACGCTGGATTTGCCGGCAACACCACCCTGGCGGACGCAGCCATCAAGTTGGTCGTCACAGCGCTCACCCTGGGCGCCGGCTTCCAAGGCGGCGAGGTCACGCCCCTGTTTGGTATCGGTGCGGCGCTCGGCGGCTGGATAGGTTGCCTCGTCGGAATCGATCCCAGCTTTCTGGCAGCGCTGGGCATGCTCGGCGTGTTCTGCGCCGGCCTTAACGTGCCCATCACCACCTGTATGATGGCCATCGACCTGTTCCACGGCACGGCAGCCGGGTTCTTTGTCATCGTGGCCTTTATCAGCTACCTAACCGCCGGACACCGCGGCGTGTACCCCGCCCAGCGCATCATCTCGCCCAAGCGCCGTTCGCTTATTGTGGATGAGGGCGGTACGGTAGCGGATGCTATCGAGCGCCACAACGACCTGATAGAGTAGACGTTAGTATTCGCCGTGCAGCCACAATCGGGGGCAATTCGACCTGAGCGCGACCGCACCGTCACGTCATACGCCGGGAGTCGTTCCATGCACGCAACTGATTTTGGTCGCACGCTCATCATCGCCAACCCAGCCGCCCAGTCGGGTGCGGCGCGCGAAGTTGCCGAGCGCCTGCAGCGCTTTTTGGACATGACCGCGAGCGCATCCCAGTTTGACCTGGTGCTGACCGAGCGTATGGGACACGCCAAGGAGCTGGCCGCACAGGCTCAGGGCTATCGCACCGTTATCGCCCTTGGCGGCGACGGCGTGATTCACGAGGTCGTCAACGGACTTATGACGCAAGAGCAGGACGCCCGCCCCGCTCTTGCCATCCTACCTGTGGGCTCCGGCAACGATTTTGCCCAGACGCTCGGTATCGACGATTTCTCCGGCAAGGATTTTGGCGCGCTGCTCACCTGCGAGCTGCAACGTCAGGACATCGGGCGCATTCGCTCTTGGAGTCCTGCGAGCGGCAGCGGCGAGGCTACCGTTGAGTACTACGACCAGACGCTTTCGATCGGCATCGATGCCGCCATCGGCCTTGGCACCGCCGAGCTGCGCAAAAGACGGGTCTCACCGGCGCGCCGCTCTACACCCTCTCGGGACTTGAGCAGTTTGGCCTACGCTATCGCAACTACCCCATGACAGCCAGCTTTGACGGCGCGCCCGCCGAGCGCGTGAGGGCGATCATCATGGCGATTCAGCTGGGCCCCACGTATGGCTCGGGCTATCGCATCTGCCCCGGCGCCGACCCCTGTGACGGTATGTTCGACGTCTGCTACGCCTGCGGCCCCGTTCCGCGCGCGGTCGCGCTTCCCATGTTCCTTTCGGCCAAAGACGGCCACCATACCAAGCTGCCACCGGTTCGCATGCGCCGCTGTCGCCATGCCGAGCTTACCTTTGAGGAGCCCGACTACCCCATCCAGGCCGACGGTGAGCCCATTGTCGCCTCGCGCATCGAGGTCGACGTCCTCGCCGGAGCCCTCCACGTCTGGCACCCCACCCGCTAATCCCACCTAAGTTGCGGTGAAATAGGGACTGCCTTGCGGCTGTAGCTGCATAAACAGTCCCTATTTCACCGCAACTTAGGAGTGGCTATTCGTCGCTGCCCGGTTTGCGACGGTTGGCCTTTTTAATCGCGTTGAAGTGCTTGTCGTTGAGCCTGCGCTGGCGAGAGCGTTGAGGCACCTTGGTCTTTACGCGTCGACGCGGTGGACACCCGCGACGCTCAAGCTCTGCCCTCAGCTTACGCAAACAGCTCGCACGATTCTGAAACTGACTGCGGCTCTCGCGCGCCGTCACGGTAATCCCCGTGGGCCCATGCTTCATGCGCACCGCTGAATCCGTCGTGTTCACGCCCTGCCCGCCCGGACCTGTCGCGCGAAACACCTGCACCTCGCAATCGCGCGCCAACTCCTCGACCGACATCTCGGCATAGCGCGCATACTCGCGCCATCCCATCTTGTTCTCATCCATATCAACACCTCCCCTCATACAAAAAATGTGACAAAGGGACAGTCCCTTTGTCACATCGCATACCAATCGCTTGTGTTGCGAGCCTAGGCGAAGGTGATCTCGCCGTTCTCGCAGTCCATATCGGCGATACGGGCCAGGCTCTCAACGCGGAAGCCGCGCTTGCGGAGCTTATCGCCACCGCCTTGGAAGCCCTTCTCCACCGCAATGCCAATACCAGATACCTCGGCACCCGCAGCCTCACAGATCTTGATAAGACCCTCGAGCGCGCAGCCGTTGGCCAGGAAGTCGTCGATAATCAGGACCTTGTCGCCCTCGGACAGGAAGCGCTTGCCAACGATAACCGGGTACTCCTTCTGCTTGGTAAAGGAGTAGATGGTCGTGGCATACTGCTCGCCGTCGAGGTTGATGGACTGTGCCTTCTTGGCAAAGACCACCGGCACGCCGCCAAAATGCTGGGCCGCAATGCAAGCCATGCCAATGCCCGAAGCCTCGATCGTCAGGATCTTGTTGATCTCGACACCCTCGAACAGACGGGCCCACTCGGCACCCATATGGTCGAACAGCTCAACGTCGCACTGGTGGTTGAGGAAGGCATCAACCTTAAGGACGTTACCGGCCTTTACGATGCCGTCATGGCGAATACGATCCTCAAGCTCCTGCATGGCGCAACCCCTTCTCGCGGCAACGATACCGCGCGATTAATAAACGTTGTTCGATAGTCTACCACGGACCGACTCCCGCCCGCCCCACAAGCCCCTACGCATCATAAAGCCGCAAGACCAGTAGATGGGCCCGATTCGTGGCAAGCCCGCCTCCACAGGCTAATGGCGGGCACGCACCCTCACCAAACGCACCATGGCGAGCGCAAAGCCCACAGCGGCCACAGCCATCAACACATAGAACACCGAGCGGAAACCAAACAAGAACACATCCGGACGGCCTGCAACGAAACTGGTCACGGCCTTGCCCATCGCCACGCTCATCTGCCCATACAGGATATGCGACGCCACCGTAATGCCTAGTGCCATGCCGGCGTAGCGCGCCAAACTGCCCAAGCTGCCCGCAAAACCGAGTGCCTCGCGCGGGGCTGAGCCCATGTACAGGGAGTTGTTGGGGCTCTGGAAAATCGACGTACCGCACGACATAAATGCGACGCAGCACACAATCACAGGAATGGAAGAGTGCTCGTCGAGCGTGCTTACCGCAAAGAGACCGCACACGTACACGCCCAGGCCGACTGCCGTGGGGCCCTCGCAGCCAACACGGTCCGAAACCGTACCCGAAAGCGGGCCGATAAAGGCATTCACCATCGGCAGCGCCAAAAAGAGTAGTCCAGAGATGTCGGAACCAAAACCGTGGGCGTCCTGAAAATAGAACGGCAGGATAAACTCGGATGCGCCAATGCCAACGAAGACGATGAGCATGCAGGCAAGGTTGATGGTGAAGGCCGAATTTGCAAAGCAGCGACGAGCGGCCTCGGCAAGGGGCATGGGGCGTTCGCCGACCTCTGGCCTAACATGCGGCAGTGTGTAGAGTCCCACGATAAACGAGATCACGCCAATGGGCAGGTTGATGAGGAAGATGCTCTCCCAGGGAAAGCTTGCCAGCAGCATCCCGCCGAGCACGGGGCCACACATCATGCCGAGGGCCACGAAGGTCGCAAGAATACCCATGGCACGGCCTCGTTCGCGCGCCGGAAACGACTCGGTGATGATACCCATGTTGTTAGCCATGGCCGCCGCGCAACCGACGCCCTGAACAATGCGTGCCAGGATAAGAACCTCGAGCGAGGCCGAAAGACCGCACAGCAGCGAACCGACCGAAAAGACGATGACGCCCAGCTGGAACACATTCACCTTGCCGCGCACGTCGCCCAGACGGCCAAACGGCAACATAGCCACGCAAGTCGCAAGCAGATACACCGAGCTTACCAGTTGAATGCGATCGAGGCCCACGCCCAGCTCCTTTTGCATCACGGGCAGCGCCACGGTCACGACGGTCGAATCCAGACATACCATAAACGTCATGATGAGCACGGTAAACAGAATCGCCCATTTGTTCTTGCCATGAGTATCGCCCTCTAGGGCAATGTGCTCGCGGCGCAGCTGCTCTGCGGTTTTCTCCATATCCATCCTTTCGAGTGGCCCAACGCAAAAAACGGGGCCCCAATCGCCTGCAAACAGCCGCGATTGGGGCCCCGCCTACGGAATCGGAACGAAAGGTCACCGAAGCTTTCTGCCAGCATCGGCACCTTGTACGGAGCTAGCCTAGCACTGCTCGAGTGCCTGCTCAAGGTCGGCAATCAAGTCGGCCGTGTCCTCGAGGCCGCACGACAGGCGTACCATGTCGGCGGAAATGCCACAGGCGATGAGCTCTTCATCGTTCATCTGGCGATGCGTGGCGTTAGCGGGATGCAGGCAGCAAGTGCGGGCGTCGGCCACATGCGTGGCGATCTGGGCGAGCTTGAGGCTCTTCATAAAAGTCTCGGCCGCCGCACGACCACCGTTAAAGCCAAAGCTCACAACACCGCAGGTACCGTTGGGCATGTACTTCTGAGCCAGGTCATAGTACTTGTCGCCCTCCAGGCCCGGATAGCTCACGAAGCGCACCTTGGGATGGCTCTGCAGGAACTTGGCAACGGCCAGGCCGTTCTCGCAATGACGCGGCATGCGCACATGCAGACTCTCGAGCGAGCTGTTCAAGAAAAACGCCGCCTGC
>UQUX01000097.1 GCA_900544425.1 uncultured Collinsella sp. | reverse complement strand
AGGTGCAGGCCTGATCCAGCGCTGCGTGCGCGAGTCGCTTGTGCCGGTGATCGAGACGGGCACGGGCAACTGCCACATCTACGTGCATGAATCCGCCGACTTTGATAAGGCGCTCAACATTATCGTTAATGCCAAGACCCAGCGCGTAGGCGTGTGCAATGCCGCCGAGTCGCTGCTGGTCGACCGTGCTGTGGCCGATGCGTTTTTGCCCGCGGTCGTGACCGTGCTGCATGACCACGGCGTGCTGATTCACGGCGACGAGGCAACCTGCGCCGCATGCGCCGATGCCGGGCTTGTGGAGGGCGATGACTACGTCGCCGCGACTGAGGAGGACTGGGGTCGCGAGTACCTGGCGCTCGAGATGAGCGTGAAGGTCGTGGCAAACGAGGACGAGGCCATCGCACACATCAACCGCTACGGCACGATGCACTCCGAGGCCATCGTTGCCGAGGATACGGATGCTTGCGAGCGCTTCCTCGATGCTGTCGATGCCTCGGCCGTGTACTCCAACGCCAGCACTCGCTTCACTGACGGCGGCGAGTTTGGCCTGGGTGCCGAGATCGGCATCTCGACCCAAAAACTCCACGCCCGTGGCCCCTTTGCCGCCGAGGCCCTCACCACCTACAAATACAAGCTCCGCGGCACCGGCCAGGTCCGCCCCTAACGACCGCGCAAGAAAAACCGCCACAAAGGTGCCTTTCCCCTTTGTGGTGGTTTTAGGTGGCGTGGGCGGTTAGGCCTGGAAGGTATCGCGGTCGGGGGCGAAGGACTGCATGGCCGCGATGGTGCGGTCAAAGAGTTCGGGTAGCTCCCAACCCAGCATCTCGGCGCCCTGCGTAATCACGTCGCGCGAACAGCCAGCGGCAAAGCGCTTGTCCTTGAACTTCTTCTTGAGCGACTTGGTCGTAAAGTCCATGACGCTTTTGCTCGGACGCATGATGACTGCAGCGCCGATCAGGCCGGTGAGCTCATCGCAGGCAAACAGGATCTTTTCCATCTGCAGCTCGGGTTTGGGCAGCGAGGTGTTGAAGTCGGACGTGTGCGTCTGGATGGCGCGAATGAGCTCGGGAGACGCACCTTCGCCCTCAAGAATCTCGGCAGCATAGATGGTGTGGTTCATGGGGTCGTCCTCATGCTCCTCCCAATCCAGGTCGTGCAGCAGACCGACGGTGCCCCAAAACTCCTCGTTCTCGGGGTCGAACTCGCGCGCAAAGTAGCGCATAGTGCCCTCGACCGTCTCGCCATGGGTGATGTGGAACGGGTCCTTGTTGTGCTCATTGAGCAGTTCGAACGCGCGGTCGCGGGCGATTCCGGCGGTAAGCGGCTCTGACATAACAGACTCCTTGTGCTCGTGGGTATCGATAAGAATGAATACTACTAGAACACGAAAACCACCACAAAGGTGCCTGTCCCCTTTGTGGTGGTTTTTGGCGCGGATGGGTTAGTTGAGGGCGGCTTGGGCTAGGCGGGCTTCGGCGGCCTCCTCGGTGACGCCCAAGGCCACGGCGAACTCCTCGATGGAGCGGCGTTTGGCCTCCTTGAGTACGCGCATGTAGTAGGAGCTGGGTTTTTTATCAGCTTCCTCGGCCTGGCGAATGCGGTGCATCATGGTCTTTGCCACGCGGACCGTCTCGGGCGCGCCCAGCTTGAGCTGCTGCTTAAAGTGCGTCTCCTCAAGTGAACTGTTGCGCTCGGTAAAAGTGTCGCACTCCAGCTCGTCATAGTGGCTCAGCAGGTGCTCGGCATCTTGCTGCGAGATGGCGGCGTGCAAACGGTCGGCCTGCGCCACGGGGTACATGAGGATCGTCTGCGCATGTCCCTGCTTGGTCTCGAGCAGTAGCATGGGCTGCGGTGTGTCGTCCCTAAAACCGACGACGGTGCAGACTCCCTGACCCGGATGAATGACGTGTTGACCGATTGAGAACATGCTACCTCCAACTTATACGAATTTACGTATGTCTAGAATAACACGCTGACGTGCGCAAACCCTTACTTTATGCAGGAAAAGCACACAACTCCGATAGGTAAGAGTATTCGATAACAGGCGCAGCTCATTCACACCTTTATGCATTTTCAACGCCTGCATAATCTGCAGGCAGACTGGCATCTTTGAGTGACTCCATGCAAGCTGTAGTCAATTTTGTGCATATGCAATATCGATTGGCTTTACCCTGCGACAGTGCCCGTCGCTTGTGATAGAGTGCTACAAACTCTGGCTTTTGCCCTACGAGTGACCAAGAGCTCGGGGGCTTTAACACAAGGAGGATCTATGCCCGAGAAGATTGAAGAGCTGGTACGCGCTGCGCTTGCTGCGGCCCAGGAGGCCGGCGACCTTTCTGCATTTGAACTTGACGATTGCGCTATCGAGCGACCGGCTGACACTTCTCATGGCGAGTGGACCTCTACCATGGCCCTGAAGTCCGCCAAGCTGGCCCATTGCGCCCCGCGCAAGATCGCCGAGGCCATCGTTGCCCATATGCCCGAGGACCCCGCGATCGAGAAGGTCGAGATCGCAGGCCCCGGCTTCATCAACTTCTACCTCTCCGTTGCCGTCAAGAATGCCATCTTTGGCGAGGCTCGCGAGAAGGGTATGGACTTCGCTAAGTCCAACGTCGGTGGCGGCCTGAAGACCCAGGTCGAGTTCGTCTCCGCCAACCCCGTCGGCCCCATGCACATCGGCCATGGCCGCTGGGCCGCTCTGGGCGATTCGCTCTGCCGCGTTATGGACCATGCCGGTTACGACATCCAGCGTGAGTTCTACATCAACGACCACGGCTCTCAGATGAACACCTTCGGCAACTCCATCAGCACGCGCTATATGCAGCTTGCCGACATCATCGCCAAGCAGGGCGTGGATATCGACGAGGCTCACAAGCTGCTGATCGCAGACCGCGACGCCTTCGTTGCCGACGAGAACGACGAGCATCCCGAGACCCATCCGTACCAGGACAATTTTGCCGAGACCCTGGGCAAGGACTCCTATGGCGGCGACTACATTATCGACGAGGCCGCCGAGTTCTGGCGCACCGACGGCGATAAGTGGGTCGAGGCCGATCCTCAGGAGCGCATGGAGAGCTTCCGCGAGCGCGGCTATGTGAAGATGGTCGACAACATGCGCGACCTCTGCCACGCCGTCAATTGCGACTTCGATCGTTGGTACTCCGAGCGTTCGCTGTACGTGAAGGACACCGAGGGCGAGACCGCCGGCACCTCTGCCGTCGACCGCGCTTTTGAGAAGCTCGACAAGATGGGCTACCTCTACACCAAGGACGGCGCCCTGTGGTTCCGCTCCACCGACCTGGGCGATGACAAGGACCGCGTCCTGATCAAGTCCGACGGCGAGTACACCTACTTCGCCTCCGACGTTGCCTATCACTGGGATAAGTTCCAGCGCGTCGACCACGTCATCGACATCTGGGGTGCCGACCACCACGGCTACATCGAGCGCGTCCGCTGCGTCTGCGACGCTCTTGGCTATCCCGGCAAGTTTGAGGTTCTGCTGGGCCAGCTCGTCAACCTGCTGCGCAACGGCAAGCCCGTCCGTATGTCCAAGCGTAAGGGCACCATGGTGACCCTGCAGGAGCTCGTCGACGAGGTCGGTTCCGACGCCGCTCGCTACACGCTCATCTCCAAAAGCTCCAACCAGATGGTCGACTTCGATATCGAGGCCGTCAAGAAGCGCGACAACTCCAACCCGGTCTATTACGTGCAGTACGCTCACGCCCGCGTGTGCTCCATCCTGCGCCGTGCCGCCGACGTTACGCCCGAGCAGGCTGACGAGATGGGCATGAAGGCCGTTGCCGCCAAGGCCATCGGTGAGAACGTCGATTACTCGCTGCTGACCGACCCGACCGAGCTCGCCCTTTCGCGTAAGCTCAACGAGCTCACCGACCTGATTGCCAGCTGCGCTCGCGACCGCGCCCCGTTCCGTCTGACGCACTTTGCTGAGGAACTCGCCGGCGACTTCCACAGCTTCTACGCTGCCTGCCAGGTTCTGCCGAGCGAGGGCCGTCCCGTCGACCCCGAGCTTTCGCGCGCCCGTCTGGCCGCTTGCGACGCCGTTCGCGTGACGCTCGCCCTGGTGCTCACCCTCGTTGGCGTTTCCGCGCCCGAGCAGATGTAATCATCGAGTCATTTGACCGTATAGACTTGGTTTAACAAAGCCTTGAAAGCCCGATCTCCCACTGAACTGCGCCCCAAATCTTGGACGCCCTAAATAGCGACTAGGCCGCAAGGGCCTGATTCCGGTACTCCTCCGGGGTCAGGCCCTTCAATCTTACCTGCCTCCGGCTCGTGTTCCAGTGGACTATGTATTCCTCCAGGTCGCGTTTGAAATCCTCGAACGTCTTCCACTCGCGGCCCCTGTAGAACTCGTCCTTGACGTGGCCGAAGAGCTGCTCGGTGGCGGCGTTGTCGATGCAGTTCGCCTTCCTGGACATGCTCTGGACGATGCCGGCGGCCTCGAGCCTGGATGTGTACGAGGCGTGCTGGTACTGCCAGCCCCGGTCCGAGTGCATGGTCGGGGCGGCGCCCTCGGGGATCTTGGGCAGCAGCTCGTCGAGCATCCTCGCCTGCTGGGCCATGTCGGGCGTGGTCGATATGTCGCTCGCCACGATCTCCTTGGTGCAGAAGTCCAGCGTCGGGGCCCAGTAGGCCTTGCCGCCAGCCACCTTGAACTCGGTGACGTCCGTCCCCAGCTTCTGCCACGGGGCCCCGGCGTCGAAATCCCTCGCGATCACGTTCTCGAACGTTCTGCCGACGACGCCCCTGTACGAGTTGTACCTGTGGTAGGCCGTCTCGCGTCTGATCCCGCAGCGGATCCCCATCTCGCGCATCATCTTGAGCACGGTCTTGTTGGCTATCACGGCCCCCTCTTCCGCCCTGAGGCACATCGCTATCTGCCGGTGCCCGCAGCCGTTGGCGGTGCGCGAGAAGATCTCGGCGGCCGCCTCCCGGAGCTCGGGGCGCGTGGGCCTCGGCGGGTGCGCGAGGGCGTAGTAGTAGGTCGACCGCTTGAGCTCGGCGCATGCGAGCAGGTGCCCGAGCGCGTGCCCCTCGGCGCGCAGGGCCGCGACCGCTTCGGCCTTCGCCCTGGTCACCCTCTCGCCGCTGCAGCATATGAGCACGACGAGGTCGCGCGCGACCCAGATCCCGTCGACGTAGAGCACGCGGTGGAGCTCGCCGTCGGGGACGGGCATGGGCCAGACCTCCCAGAACTCGGCCGTCCTGCGCCTGAAGGACCGCCCGCCGCCCGGCATCGTGGCCTGCGAGTCCTTGGAGAGGAGCCACCCGAGGAACTCGTCCAGCCTTGTCGCCGTGTCGTCGTACCTCACCGTCGTCGACGCGCCGCAGGCCGTGCACCTCCACCGCTGGGACCCCGACGAGGTCCTGCCGTTGCGCTTGGTCCGACCGCCGCAGTAGGGGCAATAAACGGCCTTCATGGGCACCTCTTCCGAAAGGGTATTTAACGGTTCCGGAAAAGGTTATCTACCTGCGGGAACGATAGGCAACCGGACACACATTCTGTCCGAGCGGTTAAAAGCGGGCACGGAATTTAAACGGCTGAAAAAGGGGCATCGACCTGCGCCGATGCCCCCAACGTGGACACACATTTTGTCCTATAAGCCTTTTTTGCAAACGCCGACGTATTGACGAATTTGGAACTGCTGGAAATACGAAACTATGCCGGTTTACTACGATGAATTGAGATATTCCAACCACGCCGGTTTTTCGCTAAAAAGTGCAAGGCATCTACCTGCGGTTTTAGTTCAACAAGTTTCGGAGTGGTCGCGGTCGAGCGATTCATCGTAGTAAACCGCCAT
The DNA here is from genome assembly GCA_900544425.1 of uncultured Collinsella sp. Classification (GTDB taxonomy): domain Bacteria; phylum Actinomycetota; class Coriobacteriia; order Coriobacteriales; family Coriobacteriaceae; genus Collinsella. Next base: position 461 of record UQUX01000097.1, on the reverse strand, counting down.
AGTTTTGGCGGAGGCAGTCAGATTTGTGGGTGTTAAACCAAAGATTGTCCCTTTTGACTAGTCGTTTAAGAGCGTTCCCAATGACTAAGTTGCAGGTGGCGGCGGTTGTGTTACACTAACGCTGCGTATATGATGCAATCATCTCGATACAGATCAATGATGTCCGTCGGTATTTGACGGAGCTAGACTGTTTAGCCGCCCTGAAGGTTTATGCAGGGAGCATGTGATCACAGGGCTTGAAAAGAAAGTTGAGCAAACACTGTGTCTGATCAACAGCAAGAAAACGAAATAACGACGACGCAAGCCGCTCCCGCTGCACCGGTTGCGTTGGACCAGGTCGCGGCGCCCGCGCAAGCCTCGGCTCCTGAGACGCCTAAGGCTGCTTCGACGCCTACGCCTTCAGCGGCTGAGAAGGCCGTGCCTGCAACTGGTGAGGAGGCTGCTCCGGCAAAGCCCAAGCG
>UQUX01000096.1 GCA_900544425.1 uncultured Collinsella sp. | reverse complement strand
CCTGAGTCGGCGTCCGAGCCAAGCTCCGACGAGGAACCTCAGGACGAGTAGCCATGCCGTCTGCCATTTGGGGACGGGGTAGAAATAGTAGAAATAGCGCTTGAAGAATGAGCGGGGGCGGACGTGTCGAAACGTCCGCCCCCGCTTTGACATCGCGATGTGGCTATGACTGCGAGATGCCAGCGAATCGATTACTCGTCGTGCTTCTCCTCACGGCGTGCAGCAGCGCGTGCGTCGTGGATGCCCTTGATCGCGGCATGGCGAGCCGTTCGGGCATCATGGATGGCGTCGCGAGCCTCTGCGGTCGTCGCCTTGGCAGAGCGCAACTTGGCGGCCAGATCGGGGTTGGTTTCGGCGACCGCGGTAATCGCGGGGCCGTCGAGCTCCTCTTGCGTGGGCTCGGCCAAAAAGTCGATAGCATACTGGGCGGCCACCATGGAGCCCTTTGCCAGCACGGTCTCGTCGATCTTGTAGAAGCAGGAATGTTGGGCGTACGTGGCGCCAATCTTGGGGTTGCGCGTACCTACAAAGGCGAGCACGCCCGGTACGCGACGCAGGTACTCCGAAAAATCCTCGCCCGAAAGCGTGCCGCGATAATGGCCTTGGCCGGTGGGGCCCAGGCACTTGATTACAGCCTGACGGCAGCGCTCGCTCGAGGCGGCGTCGTTTTCGACCTTGTAGTTGGCGATGGTGTAGTCGGTGAGCTCTGCCTCGGCGCCCAGAGCTGCCGCGGTATGCTCCACGATGCGGCGCATGAGCTCCGGCATTTCCTCATGCGTCTTGTCGCCATAGGTGCGCACCGTGCCGGCGAGGTACGCCGTGCCGGCGATAACGTTGCGCGCGGTGCCGCCGTGCAGCTCGCCGACGGTGATGACGGCGGGTTCGTAGGGGCTAATCTCGCGCGAGACGATGGTCTGCAGGGCGTTGACAATCTCGGCGGCAACCATAACGGCGTCGTGGCCGCGCTGGGGCATGGCGCCATGGCACGAGGTGCCGCGAACGTCGATGCGGAACCAGTCGGTGTTTGCCATGCGTGGGCCGGGCTCGCAGCTTACGGTGCCGGCGTCGACCTCGCTCCAGATGTGCGCGGCGTAGGCGCCGTCGACGCCGTCGAGCACACCCGTGCCAATCATGAGTTTGGCGCCCTGGCCGTTTTCCTCGCTGGGCTGGAATACGATGCGAATCTCGCCGTGGATGTCATCGGTCATGTGGCGCAGAATCTGCAGCGTGCCGAGCATCATGGCGATATGGCAGTCGTGACCGCAGGCGTGCATGCAGCCCTCGTTGACGCTGGCGAACTCCTCGCCGGTCTGTTCGGTGACGGGCAGGGCGTCGATGTCGGCGCGCAGCAGGATGCGGCGGCGTGGCGTGCCGTCCTCGCGATAGGCGTCGGGCGCGGTGCCGCGAAGGGTCGCCACAAGGCCCGTCTTGAGCGGACGCTCGTAGGGGATATTCATGGCGTCGAGCTGGTTGGCGATGTCGGAGGTCGTGCGCTCCTCGGCGAGGCTCAGCTCCGGGTGCTTATGGAAGTGCCGGCGCTGCTTGATGATATATGGTTCAAACTCGGTAGCGATATCTTGGATGGCCGCGGTGACGTCGTCAGCCGCGCGAGCCTCGGTCGCCGCCATAATCTGCTGTGCCTTGGTCTTCGTCATGGTCGATTTGCTCCTTGCTGGGTTGATCGCAAAATCGTACAGGCTCTCTCCAGTATGCCACCTGCCGCTAGGGCTGGTAAAGTTGCCGTTTGCCGCTTGGGGTTTTGTTACAAGGGCGGGGGAGTACACTCGGGGGTGTTGAATTTCCTGCCAGAGATGGGGATGCCCATGCAACATATCGATCGGATTATCCGCTCCAAGAACGTCTTTACCGCGCAAGACGGCATCGATACCACCCGCGAGCTGGCGATTGCCATCGCAGGCGACCGTATCGTCGCAGTCGGTGCGCCCGATGACGTGATCGCCGCCGCTCCTGCCGCTACGTCGGTTATCGACTACGGCGAGCAGTTTGTCTGCCCCGGTTTCCATGACGCTCATCTGCACTTCTTCCATACCTCGGTCGGTTCCTCGCCGTACATGCTCATGGATATGGGCACGTCCGAGGCGGCGCTGGTGCAACATGCGCTCGAGTTTTCCCAGGACCTGCCCGACGACGCTTGGGTTGTGACGCAGGGCTGGCGCGACTACCGTTGGGACCCGCCCGAGCATCCTACCAAGGCGTCGCTCGATGTGGCATTCCCCGATCGTCCCTGTGTTATGTATTCGGGCGACGGGCACACGCTGTGGCTCAACAGCCGCGCACTCGATGCACTCGGCGTCACGCGCGACAGCGAGCCACCAGCGGGCGGTAGCTACGACAAGGACGCAAACGGCGAGCTCACGGGTATTGCTCACGAGGCGGCTGCCATGCAGCTGCTACCGCGCTGCCTTGAGTGGCTGGGCGAGGATCGCATCGCAAGCGCTTACGCCGATCAAATGAGGCGGATGGCCGAGCAGGGCATCACCTCGATATGCGATATGTCGCTCATGCCCATGCCGGGCTGCGATTTTATCCGCGACGACGTCTACGACAAACTGCAGGCAGCCGGCAAGTTGGGCATCCGAGCCCATTTGTTTCCCACGCTGCTGGATGACCAATCGCGCTTGGAAGAGCTGCAGGTACGTTACGCGAACAACGCGCTGCTTTCGGCGCCAGGCTTTAAGCAGTTCTTCGACGGCGTGTCGAGCGAACACACGGCCTATCTCACCGAGCCCTATACCAACCCGCGCTTCCCGGGCGATCAAGGTCGCCTGACGGTTCCTGCCGAGCGCATGCGCAAGCTGGTTCTGGCGGCCGCGGAGCGCGGCCATACCGTGCGCATGCACGTCATCGGCGACGGTGCGATTCATGCCGCGCTGGATATCTTCGAGGAGGCCGCCGACCTGTACGGCCTGCCCCAGCACGGCCATAACACGCTCGAGCACCTGGAGAACCTCTTGCCCGAGGACATCGATCGTCTACGCAAGCTTAACGTCGTTGCCTCGAGCCAGCCCTGTCACATTACACTCGACCCGGGCGGCCCCGAGCGCGATCTGGGCCTGGAACGCAGCCGCATCATGTGGCCGTTTGCGACCTATAAGCAGCGCGGCATCCGCCAAGCCTTCGGCACCGATAGCCCCATCACAACTGTTACAAGCATGAACGTGCTCTACACGGCTATCACGCGCCAGGATCCCAAAAGCCACTGGCCCGAGGGCGGCTGGTTACCGAGCGAGCGCATCGATGCAGCAACAGCCCTGCGCAACTACACCCTGGGCAGCGCCTATGCAGCGGGCGACGAGCAAAACCTCGGCAGCTTGGAGCCCGGCAAGTATGCCGACCTGGTAGTCCTGGACCAAAACCCGCTCACCATCGACCCCCAAGAGCTCCAGGCTACCAAGGTTCAGACCACCTACCTGGCAGGTAACTTGATTTACGAGCGCTAAGTATTCATGCCGTACCGTTAAGCGCGGCTCGGGCAGCCTTTTTGGGATAGCGCTCGAGCCGCGTTTGCGTTTTGGTGGGGATCCGCCATGAGCGTCCCTGCTCTGTTGGATTTGGGTGCGGGGCGGAGGTGCTGCTGCCCCGCGCTCAATTTGGACACCAGCAATGCTATCTCTTGGTGTTTTGCATACTTCCCATTACAGATTGCATAAAAAGGCTGGGATGTCCTTCCTGATCCTGATGTACCCCCGCCCGTGCCGTGCAAAAAACGGAGTATTCAGCACCGCGAGCTCTGCCGGTGCCGCTGCGGCTGAGTAACGTTGCGGAGATTGACGTCATTTTGGGCTCCGGTACGGCGCGAAGCATGCCTTTTTGTCCTGGCGGGGTTTGCCTGCCGACTCAAATCGCCGGTCGAAGGCGTCCTTGGGACCAATATGGTGTGTCCGGCGTGTATGCAGCCGTCCTGGCTTGCTGAATACTCCCAAAAATGCACGGTGCTCCCCAGGGGACCCGTGCACGCAACGAAAACCATGCCCATGTCGCTATCCGCATCGCCATTTTGCTGCACTGACTTTTCTGAATGCCGGGCTCGAATTAGTTAACCTGCCTCCCGTGTGGCTCCGGCATTCAGAAAATCTAAGTGCCAAAAAATAAGATTTTTTGACTCCGTGTTGTATAACCCGCCATTCGTGGGTACCATTCAACGCGTACGCAAACAAAAAGGGTTAATTCGCGTGGTATAACCGCGCGGCCCAAAAAGGAGGAGACAAGCATGTCGTCTTTGAAGCCGCTTGCAGATCGTGTTCTGGTCAAGCCCGACGAGGCCGAGCAGAAGACCGCTTCTGGTCTGTATATCGCCAGCAACGCTCAGGAGAAGCCGCAGCGCGGCACCATCGTTGCCGTGGGCGCCGGCAAGGTCAACGACAAGGGTGAGCGCATCCCCATGGACGTCAAGGTCGGTGACGTTGTCATCTACGGTAAGTTCGGTGGCAACGAGGTCAAGGTCGACGGCGAGAAGTATCTGCTGATGCGCGCCGACGACATCTACGCTGTCGTCGAGGCCTAGTCTCGTCAGAATCTCTGATTCGTCTTTGAACGCGTCCGCCGCATAGGACTCGGAAGCGGCGACGCGAGTCACATTTCTTTTGGAGGATTACCTACCATGGCAAAGAACATTACGTTCAACACCGATGCCCGCGCTAAGCTCGCCAAGGGCGTCAACACTCTGGCCGACGCCGTTACCGTCACCATGGGCCCCAAGGGTCGCTACGTTGCGCTGCAGCGCACGTTCGGTGCCCCGACCATCACCAACGACGGCGTTTCCGTCGCCAAGGAGATCGAGCTCGAGGACAACATCGAGAACATGGGCGCTCAGCTGGTGAAGGAGGTCGCCACCAAGACCAACGACACCGTGGGTGACGGCACCACCACCGCAACTCTGCTCGCTCAGGCCATCGTCAACGACGGTCTGCGCAACGTCGCCGCTGGCGCCAACCCGCTGGCCATCCGTCGCGGCATCGACAAGGCCGTCAACGCCGCCGTCGCCGAGATGAAGAAGCAGGCTAAGCCGGTCGAGACCAAGGAGCAGATTGCTTCCGTCGGCACCATCTCTGCCGGTGACCCCGAGGTCGGCGAGAAGATCGCCGAGGCCATGGAGGTCGTGGGCAAGGACGGCGTCATCACCGTCGAGGATTCCCAGACGTTCGACATCACCATCGACACCGTCGAGGGCATGCAGTTCGACAAGGGCTATGTCTCCGCTTACTTCGTCACGGATAACGACCGCATGGAGGCCGTGATGAAGGATCCGTACATCCTCATCACCGACCAGAAGATCTCCAGCGTTCAGGACATCATGCCCGTTCTCGAGGCTGTCCAGCGCGCTGGCCGTGGCCTGCTCATCATCGCTGAGGACATCGACGGCGAAGCTCTGCCTACCCTGGTCCTCAACAAGATCCGTGGCGCCCTCAACGTCTGCGCCGTCAAGGCCCCGGGCTACGGCGATCGCCGCAAGCGCATTCTCGAGGACATCGCCGTCCTCACCGGTGGCCAGGCTGCCCTGGACGAGTTGGGCGTGAAGGTCGCTGACATCACCGCCGATATGCTCGGTACCGCTAAGTCCGTCACCATCTCTAAGGACAACACCGTCGTCGTCGGCGGCGCTGGCTCCAAGGAGGCCATCGACGCCCGTATCGCTCAGATTAAGGGCGAGATGGAGAACACCACCTCTGACTTCGACCGTGAGAAGCTCCAGGAGCGCCTGGCCAAGCTCTCCGGTGGCGTTGCCGTCATCAAGGTCGGCGCTGCTACCGAGTCCGAGCTCAAGGAGATCAAACATCGCGTCGAGGACGCCCTGCAGGCCACCCGCGCTGCTGTCGAGGAGGGCATTGTCGCTGGCGGCGGCGTCGCCTTCATGGACGCTGCTCCTGCGCTCGATGCCGTCGAGATCGATGACCCCGAGGAGAAGATTGGCGTCGACATCGTCAAGAAGGCTCTGACCGCTCCGGTCGCCACCATCGCCAAGAACGCTGGCTTTGAGGGCGCTGTCGTGGTCGACAAGGTCGCCGAGCTGCCCGCCGGCCAGGGTCTCAACTCTGCCAACGGCGAGTGGGGCGACATGATCGAGATGGGCGTCCTCGACCCCGTCAAGGTCAGCCGCGTCACCCTGCAGAACGCTGCTTCTGTCGCCAGCCTGATCCTCATCACCGAGGCCACCGTCTCCGATGTGCCCAAGAACACTCAGCTTGAGGACGCAATCGCTGCTGCTACCGCTGGTCAGCAGGGCGGCGGTATGTACTAAGGCCGACAAGGTCTAGAACTCCCACCGGGAATCCGGGGGCGTGACGGGGTTTCTCTCCGGAACATTCCGCAGGACGCAAAGAG
>UQUX01000095.1 GCA_900544425.1 uncultured Collinsella sp. | reverse complement strand
CTGCGCGGTGATATCGAACCAGTAGATAGGCGAGGCAAAGACGACCATGTCGGCGCCTTTCAGCGACTCGATCACGTCGGCCATGTCATCCTTCTGCACGCAAGTGCCCTCATGGGTAAAGCAGTACTGGCATCCCAGACAACCAGCGATCTTTTTGCCGGCAACGCGGATGACCTCGACCGTATGGCCGGCCTCGCGCGCGGTCTCGGCAAACGCCTCGACCATGGTGTCGGTATTGGCGCCCCTGCGCGGGCTACCACTCAATACAACGATATTCATAGAAATCTCCCTCCCTCATGCCGCAGGCGCGCGGCATATTTTTTTGTTTTAACCAAAACGTATGGGGTTATTCAATCGCCTCGTTTCAGCTACCCCCACTCTTTAGAAGAATCGCTGCTGGAGACTTGGCATTGAATCAAGGCACGCCTTATTTCAGATATTCCTCAAAGAATGCCTTCAGCTTTCCAAACGGAATGATATCCATCTGATCGTAGAGGTCGGTATGGCTGGCACCGGGGATAATGAGCAATTCCTTGTTGTCCCCCGTCAGCTTGCCGTACGCGGTTTCGCTGAAATAGCAGGAGTGCGCCTTCTCGCCGTGCACCAGCAGTACCGCAGAGCGGATTTCGCTGCTGTATTGCAAAATCGGCATATTCAGGAACGACAGCGAAGACGTCACGTTCCAGCCACCGTTTGAGTTCAGGCTGCGGGGATGATAGCCTCGCAGAGTTTTGTAGTAGGCGTAATAGTCCGCTACAAACTGCGGCGCATCCTCCGGTAGCGGATCGACCACGCCGCCCGCCAGCGCATAGCTGCCGTTTTTATAGTCCTCGGTGCGCTGCTCATTCAGCGCTTTCCGCTTTTCAAAGCGCGCCTGCTCGGAATCCTCGGCGTCAAAATAGCCGTTGGCGGTCACACGGGTCATGTCGTACATGGTCATAGCCGCGGTAGCTTTGATACGGGTGTCGATGGCCGCCGCATTGACTGCCATGCCGCCCCAACCGCAGATACCGATGATGCCGATACGCTCCGGGTCAACGCTTTCCTGCACAGAGAGGAAATCCACCGCTGCGCAGAAGTCCTCGGTGTTGATGTCCGGCGATGCTACATAGCGGGGCGTGCCGCCGCTCTCGCCGGTATAGGACGGGTCAAAGGCAATTGCAAAAAAGCCCAGCTCCGCCATTTTCTGCGCGTACAGACCGGAGGACTGCTCCTTCACCGCGCCAAAAGGGCCGCTGACGGCGATGGCGGGCAGCTTGCCTTCCGCGTTCTTAGGCACGTAGACGTCAGCCACCAGCGTGATGCCGTATCGGTTATGGAAGGTCGCCTTGCTGTGCTCAACCTTGTCGTTTTTGGGGAACACCTTGTCCCATTCCTGCGTCAGTTTCAACTGCTCCATGCCTAAGCCTCCTTGTCGGTCGCTTTAAGGTATTGCTCGTCGTCCACGGGCTCCAACCACTCGTTGGAGGCATCCTCGCCCGGAACCTCCACCGCGAGATGGGAGAACCAGCTGTCGGGCGCCGCACCGTGCCAGTGCTTTACGCCCGCGGGAATATTTACTACATCGCCAGGGCACAGCTCTTGTGCCGGTTTGCCCCATTCCTGGTAAAGCCCTCGACCAGCCACGCAGACGAGGATCTGTCCCCCACCGCTTTTGGCGTGATGTGTGTGCCAGTTGTTGCGGCAGCCGGGCTCAAACGTAACGTTGTAAATGCCGACCTGCTCGGTGGAAAGGGGCGCGAGGTAGCTTTGCCCGATAAAGTACTTCGCAAATGCGTCGTTGGGGGCACCGATGGGAAAGGCCATCTCGTTTTGATGCTTAGCTCTTGCATCAGCGGCATTGTCATCCGCCCAGACCTCCTTCGCCATGCGAAAGGCCGCCCACGCCTTGGGCCATCCCGCATAAAACGCCGCATGCGTAAGGATTTCCGCTATCTCAGCCCTGGTCACGCCATTGTTCTTTGCGGACATCAGATGATATTGAAACGAAGAGTCCGTCAGGCCCTGCGCCATTAGGGCAACCACCGTCACTATGCTGCGATCTCGAAGGGAAAGCCCGTCTTCTCGACTCCATACCTCGCCGAACAGCACATCGTCATTGAGCTGTGCAAATTTGGGGGCAAAGTCCCCCAGGGCATCCCTGCCCGCTGTCTGCTTAATCGTCATGTTTGATTCCTCCTGTCGATGGTTTTGAGTACAAACTGCTTTCGCGCAGCTAAGCCGCGCCTAGATTTCCATGCCCATTCGATGCGCCTGCTCCAGAGCGGGATGCCCGGCGATTTCGCCCACGCCGTTCACGCCGCCGGCGAAAACCGTTCCGGCAAGCGCGCGCCTTTGGCGAAAATCCCTTGCACTCCTTATATATATTGACGAAAATAAAGGTAATACCTAAACCTAACTTTAGGTCAAGGAGTAAATTCGAGATTTGTCCGGAGGAACCATGTACACAATCGGACAGGTGGCGGATATGTTCGGTCTGCCCGTTTCCACGCTGCGCTATTACGACAAGCAGGGATTGTTCCCGGAATTGGAGCGGACATCCGGCATTCGCCGATTCGGCGATACGGAACTCGAGGCGCTTCGGGTCATCGAATGCCTGAAGAAGGCTGGGATGGAGATCAAGGACATCCGGCTGTTCATGGAATGGTGCGCGGAGGGCCCATCGACATATCCCAAGCGCAAGGCCATGTTCGAGGAGCGGAAGGCCCACATGGAATCGGAGATCGCGAACATGAACCGTGCGCTGGATATGTTGAAGTTCAAATGCTGGTACTACGAGCAGGCGATCCAAGATGGCAACGAGGATAGAGTGAAGGCGCTGATTCCCGACAATTTGCCGGGAGAAATCAAAGATACCTACGATAACGCCCACACTCAATAATGCCGCCCGATGCTCAAGGGGCTTTGGCAAGGAGTCGTTTTAGGCAGACATGCAAAAAGAAAGCCTCCGAACCAGAAGGTTCGGAGGCTGTTATTCCCGTTATTTCGCTGATGGCTTTGCTCTATGGCGACGCCGAAACAGCATCAGGCGGTACTCGACGGTATCAAAACGCGAGTTCAGAAGCCAGTTCCCGTTATTCCCATAGGCATAAGCGCATCTGTTCGCGATTGCCTATCGATGCTCTGCCTCGAGCACGGCAGACACCGCATCGAGGAACTCCCACACATGGTCTGCGGGGTGCGACGAATGAAGCAGCCCGTAAGACACGAGACAGTCCCAATCGGTAGGGACGGTTTTGAGCATGGGGTGGACGTTGGCCCACAACGGCAGCGTCGCAAGCGCGAGGTCCTCGTTCGCGCCGCGATTGAACACCTCCGCCCGATATTGCGGGAAGTCTACGAGCGCGATTTGAGGATGATGCAAGAGTATCTCGTCGCGCACGCGGTCGATTTCGGCGTTCCAGCCCCGGCGTATAAGCATAAGACTGTGATTGTGGAGGTCGTCGAATGTGACGATGTCGCGTTTGGCGAGTTCGTTGTCGACGGGAACGGCGCACCAGAGCGGCTCGCGCGAAAGCTCGAGGCCCAGGCACCCGCGCTCTTTAAGAAAGGCATCGTCGAAAATCCCCGCCACGATATCCATGTCTTGCCCGAGGTTCGCCAAACCGCGCGCCGCCGAGGGTGTGTTTTCAAACGTGACCACCTGAAGGCTCATGCCAGGGCAACGTTCCTTCACCTTCGGCCACAGCTTCGTGAGCGGCGTGCTGGGCGTCATGAGCGACACTCCCACGCGGATGATGCGCTTCTCTCCACGCTCGGCGACGCGGGCGCGTGCGATTGATTCTTGAGAGTACTGCACGATATGGCGGGCGTCGGCGAGCAGCGACCTGCCTGCTCGCGTAAGCGAAAGCCCCTGATGCGATCGGTGGAACAGCGTAAGGCCTAGCCGCGACTCCAGCAGGTTCATCTGCTTGATGACGGCCGTGGGCGTGATGAAGGACTCTTGTGCCGCTTTGGAGAAGCTGCCCGCCTCCGCCACGCGGATGAAAGTGTCAAGCTGTGGGTTGTACATCGATCCTCCTGTCACGCATTATGTGCCGTATATACCCCATGGTTATATCCATCATTCCAACGTGAACTTCTCGCACGTCAGTAAACGCCGTAGCCTTGTATTCGAAAAGTCACCATTAAGGAGGAGACCATGGAGTATCTAAAGCTCAACAACGACGTAGAGATGCCCATCGAGGGTTTGGGCACCTTCCTCATGACCCCGACCGAGGCCGAGGCGGCCGCAACCGCCGCGCTCACGACTGGCTACGAGCACATCGACACCGCCAACGCCTACATGAACGAGCGCGCCGCGGGCCGTGCCATCGCCAAAAGCGGCATCGCACGCGACAAGTTCTTCGTCTCCACCAAGCTCTGGCCGAGCGTCTACGACGCGGGCATGCCGGCGGTGGACGCCACGCTCCAGCGCCTGGGGCTCGACTACGTCGACATGCTCATCCTGCACCAGCCGGTAGGCGACTACCTGGCCGCGTGGCGCACGATGGAGGAGGCGTACCGCGCAGGCAAGGTGCGCGCCCTCGGCCTCTCCAACTTCCCGCAAGACAAGATCGCCGAGGTCATCGAGGTCGCCGACATCAAGCCGCAGCTCGTGACCGTTGAGTGCCACCCCTACCACGCCCAGCACGACCTGCGCGCCTACCTCGCGCCGTACGGCACGGTGATCGAGGCGTGGTACCCGCTCGGCCACGGCGACAAAGGTCTTCTGGAGGAGCCCGTCTTCGTCACTCTCGCCGAGAAGTACGGCAAGACCCCGGCCCAGGTGATCCTGCGCTGGCACGTGCAGATGGGCACCTCCATCATCCCCGGCTCCAAGAACCCCGCCCACATCGCCGACAACGCGAACATCTTCGACTTCTCCCTCACCGAAGACGAGATGGCCGAGATTGCCAAGCTCGACGGGACCATGACCTACTACACCGCCACTGAGGTAACGCTCGCGGGCTACCTGGCCATACGCCCCGATTTCGGCGCGCAGGAGTAGCGCTCAGACGATAACGGACCAACCAAGCCGCCGCCGAGGACCAGTCGGCTGTCGAGGACGAGCCCGCCGCAGTGCCCGCTGCAGACGGCAACGTCCTCGTGGCCTACTACTCGGCACAGGGCCACACCGCTGTCGTAGCTCAGGCCATCGCCGATGAGCTCGGCGCCGATCTCTTTGAGGTGACGCCTAGAACCCGCGGGTTATAACCCCGTGCGCACCCCAGCGTTATAGAACCCTCACCAACGGAAACTTCCGCCGGCGCGGCGCCCCTCGTATGGTGGATACGTCAAGTTGCGAGGAAGGAAGGCACCATGGACTACATCACCTTGAACAACGGCGTCAGGATGCCGCAGCTCGGCTTCGGCGTGTACCAGATCCCGGACGCCGCGGAATGCCAGCGCGCCGTGGAGGACGCGCTCTCGATCGGCTACCGGCTGCTCGACACGGCCGCGAGCTACGGCAACGAAGAGGCGGTCGGGGCCGCCATTCGTGCGAGCGGCCTGCCGCGCGACGAGGTGTTCGTGACGACCAAGCTGTGGATGTCGGATGTGAGCTACGAGGGGGCCAAGCGCGGCTTCGACGCGTCGCTCAAGCGGCTGGGGCTCGACTACGTCGACCTCTACCTCATCCATCAGCCGTTCGGCGACGTCTTCGGCGCATGGCGCGCCATGGAGGAGCTCTACGAGCAGGGCGTTATCCGCGCCATAGGCACAGCCAACTTCTACCCCGATCATCTCGCAAACCTCATCTCGTTCAACCGCATCGCCCCCGCCGTGAACCAAGTCGAGTGCAACGTGTTCTTCCAGCAGCGCGAGGCGCAGGAGTACATGGTCGGCAAGGAGGTAGCCATGGAGGGCTGGGCGCCCTTTGCGGAGGGCAGAAACGACCTCTTCCGCAACGAGGTCCTCGCTCGCATCGGCGAGGCGCACGGCAAGACGGTCGCCCAGGTCGTGTTGCGCTGGCTGCTGCAGCGCGGTGTGGTCTGCATCCCTAAGAGCACGCACCGCGATCGCATGGAGCAGAACTTCGACGTCTTCGACTTCGCGCTGGGCGACGACGAGATGGTCGCCATCGCCGCGCTCGACACCAGGCGCAGCGCGTTCTTCGACCACCACGACCCCGCCACCATCGAATGGATGTCCGGGCTCGTGCGCAACGTGTAGACGAGCGTCAGACCGCACTGATAACTTACTAGGAGGAATTGCCATGAACTCATTCACGTACGACTACCCGGTCAGGAACTACTTCGGCGAGGGGGCCATGGACCAGGCACTCGACGCCGAGATGGGTGCCATGGGCAAGACAGTGATGCTCGCCTACGGCGGAGGCTCGGTCAAACGAACCGGCGTCTACGGCCACGTGGTCGATAAGCTCACGAGCGCGGGCAAGCGCGTGGTGGACTTCGGCGGCATCATGCCCAATCCGACCTACGAGAAGTGCCAGGAAGGCGCCGCGCTCGCACGCGAGGAGCAGGTCGACTTCATTCTCGCCGTCGGCGGCGGGTCGGTCTTCGACTGCTGCAAGGTAGTCTCCGCGCAGGCGATGCTTGACGAGGACATCGAGACGTTCGAGCACGCCGACGGCAAGATGCCGAGTTCGTTCATCCCCATGGGCTGCATCGTTACGCTCTCCGGCACGGGTGCCGAGCAGAACAACGGCGCCGTCATCACCAACGAGGAGACGCACGTGAAGGGCGCCTATCTGGGGGCGATGCCCATGTGGGCGGCGCTCGACCCGGCACTCACGCTCACCGTACCGCACGCGCAGTTCATGAGCGG
>UQUX01000094.1 GCA_900544425.1 uncultured Collinsella sp. | reverse complement strand
GCTCGCCGAGTTCGGCGCCACTCAAGAGCGGAATGCCCGGATAGTTCTCGACTTCATTGGTCGTGGCGATCTGTCCACCCGACATGCCCTGCTCAATCACGGTCGTCGTCAGGTTGGCACGCGCAGCGTAAATGGCGGCAGCATAGCCCGCGGGGCCTCCACCGATAATCGCAACATCAATCGGCTGATCGGTAGTCATGAAGAATCCTCTCGTCGAAACGTTGTCGTTCTTTGCGCTCATACCCAAATTTACGTGAACATGACACTCATGCACTACAATGATAAATCGCGTAACAAAGCTGAAGGGGAGTTATCGATGGATCAAACGCAGACGAGCAATAGCGCTCCCCTGCCCATGCAAGCCACTCCCCAACCGGAGCAAATGACCGTTTCACCTGCACAAAAACCCCTGGTAACCATTGTGCACGCATCGGTTGGATCGGGCCACAAAGCCGCCGCCAACGCGATTGCACAAGCATTTGACCTTATCCGCGGCACCAAGGGAATCCCTAAGGATATTGAGATCGAAGTCCTAGATATCCTCGATTTTGGACGCATTAGGTTCGATGGTAATAAAACAGCAGCGTCGTTTACCGGCGCCACGCGTCCCATTTACGACCTGACCTGGCGATATACGCTTACAGGACATCTGCTCTGGGGCGGCGGCACAGCATGGTCACGAATTATGTTCCCCGCCTTCAACGAATACGTCCGGACCCGCAGGCCCATAGCCGTGGTCGCAACACACATTACGGCGGCCAACGTCGCTGTGGGCGCCCGCGTCATCACGGGTATCGATTACCCGGTCATCTGCGTACCAACAGACTATGAAGTTGAAGGCTTTTGGCCCCACAAGGACACCGACCTATTCTGCGTAGCCAACGAGTTTATGGCCGAAACGCTGCGCCCGCGCAAGGTTCCCGAGTCAAAGATCCGCATAACGGGCATTCCCATTCGTGCCGGTTTCGATTCAGATTACAAACGCGAAGATGAGCTCAGCAAGTTCAATCTCCCCATAGACAAAACCGTCGTATTGGTGATGGCCGGCGCCAGTTTGCCCCAACCATACGTGCGTTTCCGTGCCGCGATGGACCACACGCTCCCCTTCTTACGCAGCTTTGAGGACATGCACTTTGTCTTTTTACCGGGCAAGGATAAGGAATACGCCAACCGACTCAAAACGCTCTTCGACGCCATGAAGCTCGACAACGTGACGGTACTGGACTACGTAGATGACATGGCGGCCCTCATGCACGGCTGCGACCTGGCAATCCTCAAATCGGGCGGGCTCACCGTCACCGAGTGCCTGTGCGCGCATCTGCCGATGATCCTACTGGGCAAATCATACGGTCAGGAAAAGGCCAACACCACGATGCTCACCGGCATGGGCGCCAGCATGCATGTCACCACCGCACGAGAACTCATCGTAACCCTACGTCACTTGCACGACCATCCCGAATCACTCAAAGCCCTACTCATCAACGGCGAAGTACTACGCCGCCCTCACGCTGCCAAAGACATCGCCATCGCAACCATGGAGCTCGTAGGCAAGCCCCAAAAGCGCAAACGAGCCTTCTGCCGCTTCTACTGGGGCGGAAAGCCCGCGCATATCCGCTAGTCGAATGTCCGCCGCTCTGCCGGAGCCGCCCTTATATCATTCCATGCTCAAACATTCTCGCTTCGCTGCGAAACTGCGCGTGGAACGATATAAGGGCGGCTCCGGCAGAGCGGCTGCGTTTACTTACTAGCAGCTACTTCGGTATCCCCTCCATTAGAACCTGCAAAGGTAAAACAGGAAAATATAAATACAGTAAGCCGATGCGACAAAGGCGGTATCCCTTTGCCGCATACTAACTAGAACCTAAAACACATTCCCGGTTAGGATTTACAAGGATGTAGTCCAGCTAATAGAGAGTCAGAACAACAAACAAGTCGTAATTATATTGATGAGGCCCACCGCGCAAGTCGAAATACATATTCAAGTATGTGGCCTCTCACCCGGGGCCCACACATATCGTCCCGCGCGCAGTTTCGCAGCGTAGCGAGAATGTTTGAGCACGGGATGATATGTGTGGGCCCCGGGTGAGAGGCCAACTCTACATCTTGAAAATGATTAAGCGACGCCGCTGGAGCCGAAGCCTCCGTTGCCTCGGTCGGTTTCGTCTAGTTCTTCTACTTCTATGAGGTTGACCGTGGGGACTTCTTGGATGACAAGTTGGGCTATGCGGTCGCCTTTGTTGATTTGGATGTTGTTGGAGGGATCCAGGTTAATGAGGATAACCTTGAGTTCTCCTCGGTAGTGGGCGTCGATGAGGCCCGGCGTATTGACTATAGACAGGCCCTGCTTGATGGCCAAACCGCTTCGGGGCTGGACGAAGCCGGCGTAGCCATCGGGCAGGGCGATGGCCAGCCCAGTAGAGACCAGACGGCGTTCGAAGGGCTTCAGAATGCAGTCCTCGTTGGAGCGCAAATCCAAGCCGGCATCGGTGGGATGGGCGTATTTGGGAAGCTCGACGGTGGGGTCGAGACGCTTTATGTTGACGGTAATGTTGGACATGGAATCACCTTAGCTTGTCGAGCTCTTGCAGAAACTCATCGACGTCTTTGAAATCGCGGTAGACCGAGGCAAAGCGGATGTACGCCACCTTGTCGATCTTGGCCAAGCGCTTGAGTACCATGTCACCCAACTCATGGGACGTAACGGCCGTCAGCGTGCGAGAGCGCAGCTCGACCTCGATGTCATCGATAATCTCATTGAGCTTCTTAGTGTCGATATCGCGCTTGATAGTGGCGCGCATCAAGCCGACGAGCAGCTTATTGCGATCGAACCGCTGCTTGGTTCCGT
This sequence comes from uncultured Collinsella sp., assembly GCA_900544425.1. Classification (GTDB taxonomy): domain Bacteria; phylum Actinomycetota; class Coriobacteriia; order Coriobacteriales; family Coriobacteriaceae; genus Collinsella. The sequence continues at coordinate 4,171 of UQUX01000094.1, read as the reverse complement.
CCGACTTAATGACCTCGATTGGGTCTTCGCATCGTTCGAACGTTGTAAAGCGATAGTTACACGAGCAACATTCGCGGCGACGCTTAATGGTGTTATTTGACTCCTGCATACGGGAATCAACGACGCGGGTATGTGCCTTGCCGCATTTGGGACAGCGCATGGTACCTCCTCTTAAACGATAACAAGGGTACCATGCGCAGCGCGATAATGATTACGAACGAGCAGGAACCTTAAGATGCGCACCGGCGGCGAGCGAACCATGCTCCAGATGATTGACGTTACGGATCATGTCGGAAGTCTCTTGCGTGGAAAGGCCTTCGATTGGATATTCCTCGGCAAGCGACCAAAGAGAATCACCAGACTGAACGCGAATGGTCTCATAGGTAACGTTGGAAACGGACTCGGCATACGCGGCGTGACGAGCGCTAAAGACCGACGTAGCGAGGACAAAGAAGAGCGTAAGCGCAACGGCAACGGCGACAATCGTCGGAACCTTCAGGGCAACGCGGCCCGGCGCGGCTACAGCCTGCTGATTGCGAGCAGGCTTTACGGTCAAAGGCTGAAAGCCGGAGCGGCCACCCTGAACAACCGTAAAAGTGTATTCTGCAGACGTCTCGAGCTTAAGGGCGAGGTTTCCCTGGACCATATTCGTTGCGTTCATCATGTTCTCCTCTCGCGTGTTTTGCTGAGAACAGTTTTATCAAGCCGCGCGGACAAAAATGTCTAGCGCGAGAACGAATGTTCGGTTATTATTATCTTCGAACAGTTGTTCCTGTCAAGCAAAATTCGAACATTTGTTTGACATGGGTAGAGAGGATGCCCTGATGGCTCGCAAAATTACCAAGCGTCAGCAGCAAATTTACGACTTCATCAAGGAATATCAGCAGCAGAAGGGTTATCCGCCCAGCGTGCGCGAGATGGCTTCTGCCGTGGGCCTTTCCTCCCCCAGCACCGTGCACGCCCATCTATCTGCCCTGGAGGCGCGCGGGCTACTCAAGCGCGATGCCACCAAACCGCGCGCTCTGGAACTTTTTAACGAGGACGGTTCCTCTGTCTCAATTTCTAAATCTGACGAGACCACCGCACCTCGCGGAACGGTCTCACTACCGCTCGTTGGTCGCGTCGCGGCTGGGATTCCCATTCTGGCCGAGCAGAATATCGAAGACACATTTACTATCCCGACCGAAATCGCCACTGATCAGGGTTCCTTTATCCTTGAGGTGCATGGGAGCTCAATGATCAATGTCGGTATCTTCAATGGCGATTACATCATCGTCCGTGAACAAAAGAGTGCCATGAACGGCGAAATTGTCGTGGCTATGATTGATGGTTCAGCGACCGTCAAGACGTTCTACAAGGAGCAGGGACGCGTACGCCTGCAGCCTGAGAATGACACCATGGAGCCTATCTATGCAACGAATCCCGTTATCTTGGGCAAAGTCGTCGGCTTGATGCGCCGGTTCTCGTAATGCAAAAACGCATCACCATCTTTGATACCGTCCGCGGGCTTACGATGATTTCAATGGCAGGTTTTCACGCTTGCTACGATCTTGCCTACCTGTACGACTGGGATATGCCCTGGTTTACCCAGACTGTCTTTCAAGACATCTGGCGCGCCAGCATCAGCTGGGTATTTTTGTTTATCGCGGGTTGGATGTGCACCCTTTCGCGCAACAATATCAAACGTGCCGCCAAATACGCCTTAGCAGCACTCGTCGTCTGGTTGGCAACAACACTTGTCTCAGTTGACGATTCTGTTAATTTTGGCATCATCTACTGCATGGCCGCATGTACCGGCATCGTGGCGTTGACCGATCCCGTCCTTAAGAAGATATCGGCGAGATGGGGCATGTCCCTATGCCTTTTGTTGTTTGCCCTCACCTGGAGCATCCCCAAAACGATCTACCCTGTCCCCTACCTGGCGTGGCTGGGATTTCCGAGCCCTGGGTTTGTCTCAGGTGATTACTACCCCATCATCCCGTTTTTCTTTATGTATCTTGCAGGATACTTCGCCGCACACATAGCGAAGGGAATCGATAAGACCGTCCCTAGCTGGGCCTACGCCAATCCCATCCCGGCGCTCGCCAGCCTTGGACGTCACGCACTCCCCTTTTATCTACTGCATCAGCCCATTATTCTGGGCTTTTTGGAGCTCGTCTACTCGGTGCGATAACGCTTGAGCCGCGGCGCGATACGAGCCGGCAGCTTCGCAACAATACGAACGCCGCCCTCAAGATATTCCTCGTGCAAAAGGGTTCCCTGTTCATGCACCAGCGTGATGAGGGCGCCCTCGCGATACGGGATTTCAGCGGAGAGCAACACATCGGTGGCAGCCGCCTCGCGAGCAATACGGTCGACGAGATCGTCGAGTCCCTCGCCCGTCTGGGCCGAGAACAGCACGGCCTCGGGATAGCGACGACGGAAACTCAATCGATCAACGCTATCGAGAAGATCGATTTTATTGAACACCGTAAGCGTCAAACGCTCGCCGGCACCGATCTCGTCAAGAACGCGATCGACTGCCTCGAGCTGGCGCTCGTAGTCCTCGTCAGAGGCATCCACAACTTTAAGGATCAGATCGGCACCAAGAACCTCAGACAGCGTGGACTTAAAGGCATCAACGAGACCATGCGGTAGCTTTTGAATAAAGCCAACAGTATCGGTAATCGTCATGCCACGACCGCCGGGCAGGCGATACGAACGCGTCGTCGGGTCGAGCGTAGCAAACAGCTTGTCCTGCGAAAGCACCGTAGATCCGGTCAGACGATTGAGCAACGACGATTTACCCGCATTGGTATAACCGGCTAACGCGACGCGAAACGCCGGTGACTCAATGCGGCTCTTGGATTGAACATCGCGACGCTGTTCAACCTGCTTGAGCTCACGACGAAGCGCAGCGATCTTATTACGAATGAGGCGACGGTCGACCTCGAGCTGACTTTCGCCCTGACCAAAGCGTGAGCCGATGCCGCCGCGCGTCTGTTCCTTGGCGAGATGGCTCCACATGCCACGCAGACGAGGCAACAGATATTGAAGCTGTGCCAGCTGTACCTGTAGGCGTCCCTCACGCGTCTGAGCATGCAGGCCAAAAATATCCAAGATCAGTGCCGTACGATCGACAATCTTTACCGGCTCGCCCACGGCTTTCTCCAAATAGGATTGCTGCGAGGGCGTCAGGTCGTCGTCAAAAATAACGACATCGGCATCCATGCGATGCACCAGGCCGCACAGCTCTTCAACCTTACCGGAACCGATAAACGATTTAGGATACGGCTTTACCAAACGCTGTGACAAGCGTGCCACGCACTGGGCACCAGCCGTGTGGGTAAGACGCTCCAGCTCATCAAGCGAGCGATCGAGCGGCCATGCATTGTCGCGCCACTCAACACCAACTAATATGGCACGCTCGGGCTCGGGTGCCGTGGGAACAAGGGGGAAACGGGCCATTAGGCAGCCTCAATACGATGCAGGATGTCCTCAACGACCTCATCGATCGTAAACTCGTCCATATCAAACCACACGATACGGTCATCGCGCTTAAACCACGAAAGCTGACGTTTGGCATAGCGACGCGAACGCATCTTGATGAGTTCGCGAGCCTCATCCATAGAAATCACGCCATTGAAAGCATCAATGATCTCTTTATAGCCAATTGCCTGCATCGAAGTCAGGGCATCTCCCAGCCCCTGGTCCATAAGACCGCGAACCTCATCGACAAGACCCTGCTCAAACATCAGATCGACGCGCAGGTTAATGCGCTCGTAGAGCACCTCGCGATTACGCGTCAGACCAAACCATAGAGCATGATAATGCTCGCGCGGAACACTAAACTGACTTTTTTGCTGTGCATAGGAAATACCATCATCATGCATCTCGAGCGCACGAATCACACGGCGCACATTATGGGGATGAATAACAGCAGCCGATTCTGGGTCGCGCTCGGCAAGCAGGGCATGCAGCTCTTCCTCGCCAATACGCTCGGCAAGCTCCTGATAGCCCATACGACGATCGTCCTCAAGTTCACCCGAGGGAAAGTCCATCTCATCGAGGGCGGCCTTGAGATACAGCCCCGTACCTCCGCAAAAAACCGGCAGGCAACCCGAACCAAGGAGACGCTCAACATGCGCGCGAGCGTCAGCCTGATAAAGCGCAGCAGAATATGCCACACCCG
>UQUX01000093.1 GCA_900544425.1 uncultured Collinsella sp. | reverse complement strand
AAGTTCATATGCGGCCGCTGGCGCCCGGGCAGCGCCGGGGACCGCGCCGTACCAGCTACAGCGTCATGTTTGGATCGGCGTCGACGTCGAACGGCGAGATTTCGCCTCGGTCGAATTTACGGCGGGCGACCTCCGCGATCATGGCGGCGTTATCGGTGCAGGCAGACAAGGGCGGCACCGTTACGCGAATCCCCTGACGTCCAAGCTTCTTGATCATCATCTCGCGCAGATGCGGGTTGGCCGAGACGCCGCCGCCGATGCAGTATTCCTTACATCCGGTAGCGTGCAATGCGTTTTTGGCCTTCTTGTACTGCACGTCAAAGACAGCTGCCTCAAACGAAGCTGCCAGATCGGGCAGGTGAATCGTGCGCCCGGCCTTGGTCTCCTGCTCGATGTAGAGCGTCACGGCCGTTTTAAGGCCCGAAAGCGAGAAACGATAGTCTCCCCTGCTGTTGAGCGCACGGGGGAAATCAATCGCGCGGGGATTGCCTGTCTCGGCCAGCTTGGAAATGATGGGGCCACCGGGATAGCCCAGGCCCAACGCCTTGGCCACCTTGTCGAAGGCCTCGCCCACAGCATCGTCGAGCGTCTCACCGAGCACCTCGTAGTCGCCCCACGCCTTCACGTGCACGAGCATGGTGTGCCCACCCGAGACAAGCGTAAAGATAAACGGCGGTTTGAGGTCGGGTTGCGCCAGCAGGTTGGCAAACAGGTGCCCCTCCAGATGGTTGACGCATACGAGCGGCTTACCGGCAGCGTAGGCAAAGCCTTTGGCAAAGGCAACGCCCACCACGAGGGCGCCCACCAGGCCCGGACCCTGTGTCACGCCCACGGCGGCAAGCTCGCTGGGGGCAATGGCTCCACCCTCAAGACCAAGCGATGCTGCGGCATCCTCGAGCGCCGCATCCACGACACTCACAATCACCTCAACGTGTTTGCGCGAGGCGATCTCGGGCACCACGCCGCCAAAGCGGGCATGAAAATCAATCTGTGTCGACACCTGGTTGGCCAGCATATTGCCATCCGCATCGATAATCGCCACGGCCGTCTCGTCGCAGGAACTCTCGATAGCGAGCACTAGGCGGCGGCGCTCAATTTCGGCACGCTCCCCCTCGGAGCGCCCAGGCGCAGGCAGCGGCCATACGCGCTGCTCTGCCGCCGTCGGCTCGGGCGAAGCATTGTCGACCGGAAGCACCAGGGGCAGCGGCGCCGTCATGACGATGGCATCCTTGCCGACACCGTAGTAGCCGCGGCGACGGCCAGCCTCGGTAAAGCCCAGAGCGTTATAAAGCGCGATCGCCCCCTCGTTACCGTCCTCGACCTCGAGCGAAGCCGTGGTGCAGCCGAGCATCTGGGCATCATAGCTCACGTGCGACAGCAGCTTGCGGGCAATGCCCTCGCGGCGATGTGCCGGGTCGACGGCGACATCCAGAATCTGCACATCACCGTCCACGACCATACCGCCGGCAAGGCCCAGCAGCTTGCCGTCGTCGTGTGCCACCCACCAACTACGCGGCGCAGCGACGTCCTCGCCCAGTTCGGACAGGAACATGCCCGGCGTCCACGCCTTGTGTCCGGCACCTTCAAAGCAGGCAGCCTCTAGCGCGCTCGCGCCCTCGGCATCCGCCGCGCCCATGGGACGGAACTGCAGATGACGACCGGCGAGCTCATCGGCAACGCCCGTAATTTCGCTCTGCGCACTCTCGGCAAGACCAAGACGCTTGCGCTCGTTTTCCTCGGCATCAGAAAGGCGCGTGTAAATCGGCAGGACGCGAGCCGGATCGCCGTCACCCGCAGCGTGCGCGAGCAGCAAGCCCTCGCCCGAAGGCCACCACAGGTCGCGCTCCACGCAGCGGGCGGTCTCGTCCTCACCCAGCAGCTTGCCATAGCGCACGAGACCGTCACCGGTCAGCTGAACCTGGTCCCAGTCCGCTGCTTGGCGCCACTCATCGAGCGCCACGGCGGCCTTGACCACGTGTTCGCGCTCAAATTGACGCTCGGGACCCTCATCGACCAGCATATACAGCGCCGGATATACCTCACCGCGCATAGCATCGGCCAAGATGCCAAGCTTGCCGCGCACGCCAGCCTTCCACGCCGTCCAAGCGCAAGCGTCGAGCGTCGACACGCCCAGCAGCGGAACATTGGCACCGCGCGCGAGGCCCTTGGCAGTGGAGATGCCGATGCGCACACCCGTAAACGACCCCGGGCCGCGGCCGACCACGTAGCAACCAACATCGCTGCGATCCAGACCGGCTTGAGCCAGCACGCCATCAACGGTATTCACGAGCTCAACGTTGGCGTGACGGCGACACATGTGGTCGCCACTCACGAGCTTCGTCTCGCCCGTCTGCCCATCAATCCGGCTTGCCGCGCAGGCAAGCATGTCGGTCGAAGTATCGAGCGCCACCACCAGCGCGTTGTCGTTATGCAAGCTCATCTTGTACAGCCTTATCAATCAAATGGGAAAGCTCCATTGCGCGGTCACCGTGCGCCTCGAGCGTTATCGTTCGCACATCGCTGTCGCCCTCATCACGCTTGAGCGTCACCGAAAGATACTCATCCGTCAGCTCGTCTTGGAATTGTTCGCCCCATTCCAGCAGGCAAGCACCCTCATAGCCCAGCACATCGAAAATGCCCGTATCCTCGAGCTCGTAGGCATGCTCCAGGCGGTATAGATCAAAGTGAAACAGCGGAATACGGCCTTGATCGTGAACGGCCATGAGCGCAAACGTAGGGCTCGTAACCATATGCCCATCGCCCAGCCCGCGCGAGACGCCCTTGGTAAAGTGAGTTTTGCCCACTCCCAGGCCACCGGTCAGGATGAGCACATCGCCGTCCTCAAGGCACGGTGCAATTAGCTCGCCAAAGTACTCCGTATCGGCAGCGCAAGTCGTTTTGTAAGTACCTACCCCCAGGCGCTCCAGGGACATATATGCTCCTTATTATTCCGAGGCGTCCTCTGGTGCGGGATGTCGCTCCAGATAATCGCCCAGCATCTTAAAGTCTTCCTCCAGCAGCTCCTGCCACGCCGGATTGCGTAGCGCTGCTGCCGGATGGAACGTGGGCATTACTACAAAATGCCCCATCTGGTGGAACCTGCCGCGCAGCTTAGTAATGCCAATCTCGGTCTTAAGCACAAAGTGCGTCGCGGGGTTGCCGAGCGTCACGATAATATCGGGCCAGATGCTTCGAATCTGCTCACGCAAAAACGGCGAGCAAGCCAGCACTTCCTCGGGACGTGGATTGCGGTTTCCCGGCGGGCGGCACTTAAGCACGTTGGCAATGTAGACGTCTTCGCGTTTGAGCCCCGCCAGCGACAAAATGCCGTTGAGGTCCTCACCTGCCGCCCCCACAAAGGGCTCGCCCTGCAAATCCTCATTGCGGCCCGGCGCCTCGCCAATAAACATCACACGAGCGCGGGGGTTTCCCACGCCAAACACGATATTGTGACGCGACTGGTAGAGCTGGCAGAGGTGACAATCGCCCAGAACGGCCTCAATTTCCTCGAGTGCGACCTCATGTGGTGCCTGATGGGTATGGCCGGGGATGTGCATGACGCCCATGGCGACTCCTACACGTAGACCTTGTCGAGGCGCATGCCAAAGCCGCAGGCGACCTCGTAGTTAATCGTTCCGCGCAGTCGGGCCATCTCGTCCATAGTGATCTCGGCATCGCCATCGCGGCCGACAATAATCATCTCGTCACCATACTCGGCCTCGGGAATCTCGTGTGCCGGGTTGGACTGAATGGCGACCATAAACTGGTCCATGCAGATATTGCCAACCTGATGCACGCGCTCGCCGCGATACAGCACATCCATACGATTGGAAAGTGTACGCGATAGGCCGTCGGCATAACCGATCGGCAGCGTGCAGATCTGAACGCGCGTGCGCGGTACGCGGTAGGTAAAACCGTAGCCCACGCCCTCACCCATCGCAGGGTGTGCCACGCGCGTCACGCGCGCATGGACGCTCATAACGGGATCAAGCTGCATCACGCGGCCACTCAGCTCGCACGGCTGCATGCCATACAAGCCAACGCCGGCGCGAATCATATCAAAATGCATCGAGGGGTCGAGCATCGAGGACGGCGTGTTGGCGCAGTGCACGATACCGCACTCAAAACCCGCATCCTTAATGGCTTGAACGGCCTCGGTAAAGCGCTGACACTGCAGCTTGTAATCCCAGCCCGAAGGTTCATCGGCCGTGGCGAAGTGCGTAAATACGCCGTCGCACTGAATACCGCGATGGAAATTAATACCGCGGACAAAGTCGAGCACCTGTGTGTAGTGTACGCCGATACGATTCATACCCGTCTCGATGGCGAGATGATACTTGCCCACCTTGCCCGCCGCGACGGCACATTCGCCATACGCAAGAGCAAAGTCAGACGTATAGACCGAGGGCATGATATCAAACTCGAGCAACGTCGGAATGGCCTCGATAGGCGGCTCGCTTAGGATGAGGATGGGTTTCGTAATCCCGCCCTGTCGGAGCTCAACGCCCTCGTTAACCGTCGCCACGGCAAACATGTCGGCACCGGCCGAATACATGATCTTGGCGCACTCAACAGCTCCATGACCATAAGCATCGGCCTTGACCACGCAGCACAGGCGCTGACGTGGATTCAGCAAGTTCTTATAGGCCCTCGTGTTGCGACGGAGCGCCCCGCGGTCGATCTCGACCCAGGACCAGCGCGTCAAATCGGCTTTATTCATGATTAGTCATCCGACCCTTCGTCCATGATTCCCAGATCTTCGAGCGCATCCTTTGCCGCCAGGTCCATGGCAGGACCGATCAAGTCGATAAGATCGGTCGCGATGACGCTCTTCTCACCATACTCCGTCGCCGCGGCAAAACCGGCGTAGCTGTGAAGTGCGACGGCGTACGAATACAGCAACTCCCAACGATCCATCTCGTCGCGCATGGTGGCAAGCGTGCCGGCCAAAATACCCGCGAGAACATCACCCGAACCGGCAGTTGCCAGAGAAGCCGGACCCGAGAGCGGCAGCAGCACACGCTCAACGCCACAGATAGCCGTCGTCGGCCCCTTGGCAATGACCACCAGATTGTCGGAGCCTGCAGCCCAGACAACCTTCTGCGCGGCCGCAATCGCGGTACCAAGGTCGTTCACCTCGTCACCGGCAACCAGACGCGAAAGCTCACGATAGTGCGGCGTCATAACCAACGGCTGTTCGCGACGATACATCTCGGGATTACTATCAATACCGTCAATGGCAATCTTAGCAAGGCAGTTGAGTGCATCGGCGTCCAAGATAAGCGGCACATCAAGCTCGAGCAAGCCCGAAACCACCTGCATAGCGCCGGCAGACGTCGTCATACCGGGACCGCACAGTACACAGCTGTACTTCTTTGCAATCTCGCACACAGTCATGCGCGCAGCGGCGCCAAAGGAGCCGCGGGAATCAGACGGAATAGCAAAGACGGGAATCGAAGGAAGTGCCATGCGAATAAGATTGGCGCAGGCGTCAGGAGCCGCGACTGCCACGTAACCAGCACCCGCGCGAGCTGCAGACTTGGCCGCCATAATGGCAGCACCAGGATATTGCGCAGATCCGGCGACAATAAGCACAGAGCCACGGGAATACTTATCGATATTCGTAGGTAGTGGGGCAAAGTAATCAACTAAGTCACCGGGCTCGACAATCTCGGCGGCGTGGTCGACATCATCGATGACCTCGTCAAGACGGTCGTAAAGATTGCCGCAGATCAAATCGCCAGCATACTCAGGACCATCAGCGCTATACAGACCAATCTTGGGCGCAATCATCGTCACCGTATGCTCGGCACGAATGCAGTCGTCATCAACAACGCCCGTCTCGGCATTCAGGCCCGAGGGAACATCAATGGATACGACACAATCGGCGCATTCATTGACCGTAGGAATCCAGATGGAGAACGGCGCACGCAGATTTCCGTGGAAACCGGTACCAAAAATGGCATCGACAACAACATCGGCCTTATCGATCAAAACCTCGAGTTCGTCACGCGAGGGGCCGACGCAAACGTGCACATCGCGGCCGGCAGTACGACGAGCAACATGACGTGCCAGAGCAGCAGGAATCTCATCCGGCTCAACCGGAGAAACGATATCCACGTCCACACCCTTATGGCTCAGGATATCGGCGGCAACCCAACCGTCGCCGCCATTATTACCAAAACCGACCAGAACGAGAACCCGATCGGGATTGAGCTTCAAGACCTCGTTGGCGGCAAACTCACCCGCTAGCTCCATAAGCTCGGCCTTCGAAGTCCCTTCGCGTTCGATAATATCCTCGAGACGAACGACTTCTTCGGTACTCAAAACCGGTTTCATCTATGCTCCTAGCGTATCTTGCGAAGCATCACCCAGGTGCTCCGTCAATGCTGAATTCTGCAGCTGCTCAAGCTCATCTAAAACAGAGCGAGCCTCTTTAAATGTCTGCGCTACGCGTTTCTTGGTGCTCACCTTTTCCTCTTTTGACTTAGGCCGAGCATCTTCGGTAATCGCGATGGCATTCGCAACGGCCAAGTCTCCTGTAAGCGTAATGGAAAGAGCGACCTCAACAACACCCAGTTCTTGAGCGATCTCGAGAGCACGGCCAGAAAGCAGCGCCTTCGGTTTGCCGAGTTTATCACGCGTAACCGAAACATCCTTGCGACCCACGCCTTGACTAAAACCCGTGCCGAGAGCTTTAAGTACCGCCTCGCGCGAAGCAAAGCGGCTCGCATAGTGAGCAGCGGGACGCGATGATGCATCGCAATACGCACGCTCTTCTTCGGTAAACACACGCCGAGCAAACGACGGCGTCTTTTCAAGAATTGATTTCATGCGGGAAATCTCGACGATATCAACGCCGATACCAGCTTCAGCCATGTTCACCTCCATATCGCACAGACTAAGTTATTGTAGCCCGTTCGCAGAAGATGCGACAAACGAGGGTTATAAAACACAGCTACTATGTGAGACAAAAGCCCGCAAACGCAAAAAAGGGGGAGGCCGCGAGGCCTCCCCCTTCTCAG
>UQUX01000092.1 GCA_900544425.1 uncultured Collinsella sp. | reverse complement strand
GTCGCCGTTGCCGCTGGGTCCGGCGAGGCAGACATCCTCAAGTCCCTCGGCGTCGACGTGATCGTGTCGGGTGGTCAGACCATGAACCCCTCGACTGCAGACCTGCTGGGCGCTGTTGACCAGGTCAACGCGACCTCGGTCATCATTCTGCCCAACAACGGCAACATTCGCATGGCCGCTGAGGCCGCTGCCTCAGCCTGCACCGACAAGAAGGTCGCCGTCGTTCCCACCAAGACCGTTCCGCAGGCCTTCTCCGCGCTGTTCGCGGTCCTGCCCGATTCCGAGCTCGAGGATGCCGTCGCCGCTATGGTCGACGCCATCAGCGAGGTCCGCGATGGCGAGGTCACCCGCGCCGTGCGCGACTCCAGCGCCTCCGACGGTTCGCCAATTCACTCCGGTGACGTCATGGGCATCATTGCCGGCTCCATCGATGTCGTCGGCTCCGACGTGAAGCAGGTCACGCTCGATTGCATCAACCGCATGCAGGAGGAAGAGGAGGGCGACGCGCTGACGATTCTGGCCGGCGAGGAGCTGTCCGATGAAGCCTTCCAGGAGATCGTCGACGCTATCGAGGAGGCTCAGCCCGACCTGGAGATCGACGCCCATCGTGGCGAGCAGCCGCTCTATCCCGTGATCTTCTCGATCGAGTAGGCATCTGCCCATGTCCGAGCTCTGCTCCGTGCCGCGCGTCTCGGATCGCTTTGCCCAGAGCAATGCGCTCGACGAGGATATTGCGCGACTCAAATATGTTTCGGGTAAACGTGAGGAGGCCCTTCGCCGTCTGGGAATTCGGACGGTGGGGGACCTCCTTCTCCATATCCCTCATCGATACCTCGACTTTACGCGCTCCTGGTCCATCGAGATGGCGCCCATCGGTACCGTGTGCACCATCATCGCCACGGTCGATCGTATCGTCCAAAAGCAGCCGCGTCCGCGCATGCAGGTTACCGAGGTCTCACTCGTTGACGAGACAGGCGTGCTGCAGGTCGCCTTTTTCCGCCAGCCCTGGATTGCCCAGCAGCTTAAGCAGGGCGACCGCCTGGCCGTGATGGGCAAGGTTGAGTTTGCCTACGGTTTTAAGCAGATGGCCTCGCCGCACTTTGAAAAGCTCGAGGAAGGGCGTGCCGCGGGCACTATCCTGCCGGTCCATTACGTGAGTGATGGCGTGAGCCAGGCGTGGATGCGCCGCATCGTAAGCGGCGCGCTCGAGGTCGTCGGCAATCCCTTTGATCCCATTCCGGCACCGCTGCGCGTTAAGCGTCGCCTGATGAGCAATGCCCGCGCGCTGCGCTCAATCCATTTTCCATCGAGTATGGCCGAGCGCGATATCGCGCGCGCACGGCTTGCCTACGAGGAGTGCCTCTACCTGCAGCTGGCGCTGCGCCTGCGCAACGACGGCGGCCTGGTCGATGTGGTGCCCTATGCCCACACCGCGGGCGAGCACCTGGCCGTGCTCAAGCAAGCCCTGCCGTTTTCGCTGAGCGACGAGCAGGAGGCCGCGTTCCAAGATATCCTGCGCGATATGTGCGATGGCGGGCGCGTGATGAACCGTCTGCTGCTGGGCGATGTCGGTACCGGTAAGACCGCCGTTGCCGCCTGCGCGCTGGCTGTGGCTGCCGATAGCGGCACGCAGGCCTGCGTTATGGCGCCCACGGGCGTGCTGGCGCGCCAATATGCCGATAAGACCGGCCCTCTGCTCTCCCAGGCCGGCATGTCCTGGGCACTTCTGACGGGTGCCACGCCGGCCGCAGAGCGCGAGCGCATCCATGCACAGCTGGAATCGGGCGAGCTTAACGTGCTCTTTGGCACCCACGCGGTTCTTTCGGATAACGTTGCGTTCAAGCATCTGTCGCTCGTGGTCATCGATGAACAGCACCGGTTTGGCGTCGGCCAACGCAACGCCCTGCGCGCGAAGGGACCGGGTGCCGATCTGCTCGTTATGACGGCGACGCCCATCCCGCGTACGCTGGCGCTTTCGGTCTACGGCGATCTGGACACGAGCATCATTCGCCATCGGCCCGTCCCTGGTGCTGGCGTGACGACACGCGTGCTCACCGAGTCGAGCCGTGACCTCGCCTATGGCGCCATCCGCGAGGCGCATGAAAAGGGTCAGCAGGCCTACGTGATTTGTCCGCTCGTGGAGCCGAGTGACTCGGCCGATGAGCTGGAAGACGTGCCCGGTATCGCCCGCGACGACGAGGGCCGCGTGACGGTCCCCGTGCCACTGCACGATACGGCAACCGAGCTCGACCGCCTGCGTCTGGCGTTGCCGGGTCTTGCCATCGAGCGCCTTCACGGCCGTATGCCAGCGGGGGAGAAGGATCGGGTCATCGATGCCTTCAAGCGTGGCGAGATCGACGTGCTCGTCTCGACTACGGTGGTCGAGGTGGGCGTCGACGTGCCTAACGCCACCGTTATGGTCATCGAGAACGGTGAGCGCTTTGGCTTGGCGGCCTTGCACCAGCTGCGCGGTCGCGTGGGCCGCGGCAGCGTGTCGGGCACCTGCCTGGTTATGACGCACTCCAAGGGCAACGGCGGCGCATCGGCGGCGCAAGACCGTCTCCAGTCGCTCGAAAAGACCTCGGACGGCTTTACGCTCGCCCAAATGGACCTGCGTTTGCGCCACGAGGGCGAAATCCTGGGGTACCGCCAGCATGGTGGTGTGACCCTGCGCTTTGTCGACCTGGATGCCGACGAGGAGCTGATCGAGTGGGCCCATTTGGACGCGGTCGAGCTCTTGCGGTATGCTTGCACCCTTGACTCCGTGGCGACGCGCCCTCTGCGCGATGCGGTCGCCATGCGATATCGACACATTTTTAAGGAGGTCAGCGGAGGATGAGAATCATCGGCGGCGAATGGCGCGGTCGTAAGATCGAGGAGCCCCGTGGTCGCGATGTCACCCGCCCCACGACTGATCGCGTACGCGAGGCGTGCGCATCTATGGTCATGTCGGCATTCGACTTCGATCTGGACGAGGTCCGTGTGCTGGACGCCTTTGGCGGCTCCGGCGCCTTAGGGTTAGAGATGCTCTCTCGTGGGGCCCGCTCGCTCACGACGTTTGAGATCGATCGCAACGCCGCGCGGCTCATTACCAAGAATATCGAGTCGCTCTGCCGTGACCGTTCACGTTGGCGTGTGGTCACGGGCGACATGCTGGCGAGTGCCTCGCGCGGTCGTGTGCCGGGCGGCCCCTTTGATCTGGTCCTGCTCGACCCGCCCTATGCTTATGGTGCCGAGCCGGTCGAGGAACTGCTGCAGAACCTGGCTCAGCAGGGTCTGTTTGCACCTGGCGCTTTTGCCCTGTTTGAGCATGCCGCCGCCGATGCGGGCGCGCATCCGGTAGGCTTTGAGACTGTACGTGAGAAGCGCTACGGCATTACCTCGGTCGACCTGCTTCGTTGGGTCGGCGATGATGACGGTGAGGGCGATAGTGCCGTCACCGATGCTGATAACAACGATGCCACGACGTTTCAGGAGGACGCCCATGAATGACACCATCAACCGCGTGATCGTCCCGGGCACCTTCGATCCCATCACGTTTGGCCATATCGATGTGATCCGCCGCGCCCGACGCATCTTTCCCAGCGTGATTGTCGCCGTGGCCGAATCGCAGGGTAAAAACGGTGTGGGCACCACGTTTATGCTCGATGAGCGCGTGGCGCTGGCCCGCGAGGCGCTCGGTGATATTGACGGCGTCGAGGTCCTGCCCTTTACCGGCCTCTTGGTCGACTTCGCTCGCGAGCAGGGGGCGGGGGCCGTGGTCAAGGGCCTGCGCGCTATGACCGACTTTGAGTACGAGCTGCAGCAGGCCGACCTCAATTATCGCTTGGATAGCGAGCTGGAGTCCATCTTTGTCATGAGTGCGCCGCAGTACGGCTATATCTCGAGCTCGGTCGTTCGCCAGATCGCCTCGCTCGGCAGCGATGTATCGACGTTTGTCCCGTCCAACGTGGTCGAAGCGCTCAGACATCGCTTTTCGTGACGTTTTTTATTGCCTGGTGGCATGTGGTAAACTAGCACGATGATATGTTACCTATGAAAGGAGACCGGATGCCGGGCGAGAATTTTCCTGGCGATAGGATCGTCAGCTTGGTCGATGAGCTCGAAGGGCTGATCGAGGAAGCCAAGCCGCCTTTCGGCAAGAACGCTCAGTTCAAGGTCATCGACGCCGACGTGTTCTTCAACATCCTCGACGAGATCCGCATGAGCTATCCCGAGGAGTGGCAGAAGTCCCGCCGTATCCTTAAGGAGCGCGAGGAGCTTATGGCTTCCGCCGCCGCTCAGGCCGATTCCATCATCGCCGACGCTCAGCAGCAGGCCCTCACCATTGCCGGTGAGCAGGAGATCGTCCGACTTGCGCAGCAGCAGGCCGACGACATCCGCGATCGTGCCCAGCAGTACGAGCGCGAGACGCGTTATGCTGCTGAGGACTACGCAGAGCAGGTCTTTACGCACCTGGAGGAGAACCTCAAGAGCCTGACCGGCACCGTTACCCGTTGCCGTCAGCAGCTCAACGAGGGTGCCGCCCAACAGAATGGTCAGTGGTAATGGCTGAGTTCCCGAGCGTTACCGTCGATCTTTCCGAGCAGCTCGAGTTTCCTGGAGATTCGTATCCGCTGACCGGTAAGGTCGATGTCGCCACCTACACGGTGGGCGAGAAGGAGTACCAGCTGCAGGATGGCATTGACTACGACGTTGTCTTTACCAATGCCGGTACCGGTGTCTTGCTCACGGGCATGGTCCGCGCGCACGCCACCGGCGAGTGCGACCGTTGCCTGGAGCCCGCCTCGTTTGATATCGCTGGCGAGATCGAGGAGTTCTACCTCTTTGAGGAGCCCGAGGATCCCGAGGCCTACGAGGATGGCTACGAGCTCCTGGGTGAGGACCGCATCGTCGATCTGGGCGAGCCCATCAATGACGCGGTCGTTATGGACACGCCGTTTGTGGTGCTTTGCAAGCCCGATTGTCGCGGTCTGTGCCCCACTTGCGGTTGCAATCTCAACGTCGAGCAATGCGATTGCGCCGCCCAGGCAGAGGCAGAATGGGCCGCTGCCACGGAAAATCCATTTGCAGCATTGAAGAATCTCAAGCTTGATGAGTAAAACTGTGGTAGTATCGCTACTTGCGCGTAATCGCCACACTGGATAGTTCATAAGGAAGGTCACTATGCCCGTACCTAAACAAAAGCAGGGTCGTATCCGCACTCACACCCGTCGTTCCGCCAACATGAAGATCTCGGCTGCGGCTCAGTCCACGTGCCCCCGTTGCGGCGCTGTTAAGCTTCCGCACCACGTGTGCCCCAGCTGCGGTTTCTACAAGGACCGCGAGGTTATCGTTACCGAGTAACGGTATACTCTGGATGCGATGCCGTTCCAAATGGAACCACAATGGCCGGCTCAATGAGTCGGCCATTTTTGTATAAGGAGCATGTATATGAGTAGCGTTCGCGTTTGTGTAGACGTTGTGGGCGGAGACGAGAAACCTCAGGTCGTTCTCGATGGTATCGAGGCTGCGCTTGCCGCCGATCCCGATATCGAGGTCTTGGCAGCTGGCCCCGCCGAAATCGTCAATCCCTTTGCAGCTTCCCACGCACGTGTTGAGGCCCTTGAGGCGCCCGACGTTATCGCCATGGATGACGATCCCATTCGCGCCGTGATGACCAAGCGTAAGTCGTCGATCGTGCTTTCTTGCCGCGCCATTAAGAAGGGCAACGCGGATGCGTTCTTCTCTGCCGGCTCCACCGGCGCCATGACGGCCGCTGCCACAGCCTACGTGACGCCGTTTAGGTATCAGGCCGAAGGCAAGAAGCAGCCGGTGCGCCCCTGTCTGACCAATGCGCTGCCCAATCGCGCCGGCGGTCTGACGGTGTTGTGCGACATGGGTGCCAACCCTGATGTCGAGGTTGACGATATGGTGCGTTTTGCTCAGATGGGTAGCGCCTATGCCCGCGTCGTCCTGGGTATCGAGCATCCCCGCGTGGGCCTGCTTGCCAACGGCACCGAGGACGAGAAGGGCTCCAACTTTACCAAGGCCTGCTTCCCGGCCATGAAAGCCGCCGTTCCCGGCTTTGTTGGTAACTGCGAGGGAACGGACATCACCTCGGGTAACTTCGATGTCATCGTTGCCGATGGCATGTCGGGCAATATTGCGCTCAAGGCCACCGAGGGCGCTGCCAAGTTTTTGCTGCGGGAGCTCAAGGGTGTCTTTATGTCTTCGCTCGGCACCAAGATTGCCGCGCTGCTCATCAAAAAGCAGATGCGCGAGATTAAGGCCAAGCTCTCTGGCGACGCCAAGGGCGGCGCGATTCTTCTGGGCCTGCGCGGCGTGGTCCTGATCGGCCATGGCGCCACCTCAGTCGAGGCTGTCAAAAACGGTACGCTCGCGGCGGCCGAAGCCGTGCGCGCCGGGCTGGTCGAGAATGTCGCCAACTCTATGGACGGTATCGTTTTATAAGAGCGAGTTAGGGCGCTGTTATGTGCTTCGCGGCGCACGTCGTGGGGTAGAATCAGAACCGTGTCTTGGTACCGCCCGGGCGGTACCATTCTTTTGGTATTCATGCACTATGAGAGGAAGCGCTATGGACCGCTCCGAAATCTTCGACAAGATCGCCGAGGTCGCTGCTGACGTTCTGGGCGTCGATGTTGCCGAAATTAGCGATGAGACCACCTTTGACGACCTCGATGCCAACTCGCTCGAGCGCCTGCAGCTGGTTACGGCTATCGAGGACGAGTTCAACCTCGAGATCGATGACGAGACTCTGCTCTCGCTCAACTCTGTCGCCGACGCCGTCGACGCTATCGAAGCTGCCAAGGAGGCCTAAGTCTTGGCTTTATCCGAACGACTTACGCGCGCCCAGGAGATTCTGGGCCATGAGTTCAATGACAAGGTGCTGCTGCGCGCGGCCCTTACGCATCCCTCGGCAGTCGAGGGCCAGCCGGTTTCTGCCAGCTATGAGCGCCTTGAGTTCTTGGGCGATTCCATTTTGGGTGCTGTGGTCGCACGCTCCCTGTTTGAGTCCTATCCGGAGTTTGACGAGGGCAAGCTCACGCGC
>UQUX01000091.1 GCA_900544425.1 uncultured Collinsella sp. | reverse complement strand
TTTGTTTACATATTTGTAACAGAGTCAAAATATCCTCATATACTTCGCCCAACTAAAGAAAATCTCGACCGTTAACCGGAATTAGCCCCAAATCGTGCATAAAATGCGCTACTGTATTGCAATACGTTGGTCCGCTTTGTATAACCAGCCAAAACGGCGGACCGCGTTTGAATGGTTTGATTGGGCTGTCTTGACGTTGCCCGACCGAACTTACTTTGTCCTATCTCATAAGGAGGATGGCATGGCTGATTCTATGTTCCACCAGCCCGTTATGGGTCGTCGCGCCTTTGTCGGCGGTACCCTTGCTGCGAGCTCCATGGCCCTTCTTGCCGCATGCGGCAAGAAGGGCGGCGACGCTTCCGGTTCTGAGTCCGGTTCGACGCTGAACTTCTACATCAACAACCCGGTCTGCATCGACCCCTATAACGTCCAGGAGGACCAGGGCACTCAGGTCGAGTACCAGCTCTTTGACGCTTTGACCTCTTACGACGCCGAGAAGGGCGAGATCGTTCCGCTGGCTTGCGAGTCCTTCGAGGCCAACGACGACGCCACCGAGTTTACCTTCAAGATCAAGAAGGCCAAGTTCCACAACGGTGACGACGTTACCTCCAAGTCCTTCAAGCTCGGTTGGGAGCGTCTGGTCAACACCAAGTCGGCCATCGCTACCGAGTACGGCCCTTCCGAGGTCTCCTATCACCTTTCTATGGTCGAGGGCTATGACGACCTGCTTGCCGGTAACGCTACCGAGCTCAGCGGTGTTACTTGCCCCGACGATGAGACCCTCGTCGTCAAGCTGTCTTCCGCTTACGCCGACTTCCCCTTCGTCGCCTCTCACCCGGCTCTGGCCCCGGTTCCCGAGTGCGCCGAGTCCGATGTCAAGAGCTTCTATCTTGCACCGGTCGGTAACGGCCCGTTCATGATGGACGGCAAGTGGGAGGATGGTCAGGAGATCAACCTCAAGAAGTTCGACGATTACTATGGCGACAAGGCCAAGATCGATAGCATCCACTTCCAGGTCATCAAGGACATGGAGACTGCTTACAAGGAGTTCCAGGCCGGTAACCTCGATGTCTGCGACGTTCCCGTTGCTCAGATCGATGCCGCCAAGAAGGATCGCGGCGTGTCCAAGGACGGCTACACCATGGGTGACGGCGAGCGCATGCTGCTCGGCGCCGAGCCTTCCACGTACTATCTGACCTGCAACACCACGGCCGAGCCGTTCAACAACGCCGACCTGCGTAGGGGCATCTCCCTGGCCATCAACCGTGAGGCCATCTGCAAGACCATCTTCAAGGGTACCCGTACCCCTGCCGACGGCATTGTTCCTCCGGGCATCGATGGCTACAAGGAGGGCGCATGGGAGTTCTGCGCCTACGATGTCGACAAGGCTAACGAGTACCTCGACAAGGTTGCTCCCGCTGGCGCTAACGGGGATCGTGGCATTAGCGTGACCCTTTCCTACAACCAGGACGGCGGTCACAAGGAGATCATGGAGTCCATCATCGGCGACCTCGCCAAGGTTGGCGTTACCGCTGTCTCCGATACCCCTGAGTGGTCTGCCCTGCTCGAGCAGTATCAGAACTTTAACTATCAGTTCGGTCGTCTGGGTTGGATTGCCGACTACCCGATCATGGACAACTTCCTGTATCCGCTGTTCCACTCCGACTCCCTCGGTGGCGACAACCGCTCTGGTTACAACAACCCCGAGTTCGACGCCAAGGTCGACGAGGCTCGTACTATTGTTGACGACGAGGAGCGCGTCGCTAAGATGCAGGAGGCCGACGCAATGGTCGCTGCCGACTGCCCGGTCATCCCGGTGATGTTCTACACGCACACCATCGTCGGCTCCGATCGCATCAAGCACCTCTATGTCGATCCGCAGAAGCATGCCGAGCTGGGTACCGCTGAGCTCGCCTAAGAGTTTGCAGCTTCCGTGAGGGTCAAGTATTTACGTAGACCTCATGGGAAACATACAGTTCTCCCTAACCTGGGGTAAACTGGCTGATGGTAATTTTGGGATGCCGGTCTGGCGATCGGCATCCCATTTAGGTTAATCCCTAGATAGGGGAGTGGTATGGGTAAGTACATCGTTAAACGTGTGCTTCAGTTCATCCCGGTGTTTTTGGGCGTTACGCTGATTCTGTTCGCCCTCCAGAATATCGTGCCGGGAGATCCGATCAAGCTGATCGGTGGAGACAAGGCTCTGTCCCCCGAGGTGGAGCTTCAGCTTCGCGTCCGCTATCACCTAGTCCAGTCGGACGAGGACGGCAACGCGATTCTTGACGAGAACGGCGATCCCGTTCAAACGTCGCTCGTGGACCGTTACTTGTATTACATGAACGGCCTGCTTCATGGCGATCTGGGCAATTCGTATCAGCGCAAGCTGCCGGTTACGGAAATCTTTGCCCAGAAGTATCCGTATACGGTCAAACTTGCCGCGTGCGCCATCGTGCTCGAGGCAATTATGGGTATCGGTGCGGGTATCATTTCGGCGGTAAAGCGGTATTCCTTCTGGGATATTTTGGTAACGCTTACCACGTCGATCCTCGTTGCGGTCCCGGCCTTCTGGCTCGGTATGTTGCTGCAGCTGTTCTTTGGCGTCATCCTCAAGGACGCCACGGGCGGTGCAATCTCCATGCCGATCTCGGGTGCCGGCGGTTCCAGCTCTCAGTATCAGGATTGGATGCACTATGTGCTTCCGACCATTACGCTGGCTTCGGTTTCGACCGCTTACGCCGCCCGCATTATGCGCTCGCAGCTGCTTGACGTCATGAACCAGGATTACATCCGTACGGCAAAGGCCAAGGGTCTCTCCAATCGCGCGATCATCGTCAAACATGCGCTTAAGAATGCACTCATCCCCGTCGTTACCTATATTGGTGTCGACTTTGGCGGCATGCTTTCGGGCGCCATCCTGACCGAGACGGTCTTTAACTGGCCCGGTATCGGCTATGAGGTCTATCGCGCCATTAGCATGCGTGACTGGCCCATCGTTATGGGCGGCGTTACGCTCATCGTTGTCGTCGTCATGGTGATCAACCTGCTCGTCGACATTAGCTATGCATTCCTCGACCCGCGCATCCGCCTTGGCGGTCCGTCGGATAAGGCCTAAGGGAGGTACGTCTCATGCAGGAAACTGATTCTCAGTCTCAGGAGCAGGCTACCGCCACCAAGGCCGCATCTGCTCCCGCCAAGTCCCGCACGCTGTGGGGCGACGCTTTTAAGCGTCTTCGTAAGAACAAGCTCGCCGTTATCGGTGTCTGTTGGATCATCATCGTCGTTGTGGTTGCCCTGACCGCAGATCTGTGGGCTAAGCCCTGGCTCGGTTCTCCGACGGCTTCCGACTCGACCACCATGGCCGAGACGTCGCTGCTGGCTCCGTGTGCCGAGCACCCGTTTGGCACCGACGCCCTTGGTCGTGACATTCTCGTCCGCGTTATCTACGGTGCGCGCGTTTCGCTGTCTGTCGGAATTATGGCCACCGCGATCTCCACGCTGATCGGTCTGGTCATGGGTGCTCTGGCCGGTTTCTACGGCGGCATCTGGGATACGATCATCATGCGCTGTGCGGACATCTTCCTGGCGTTCCCGTACGTGCTGTTCGTTGTCGCCATGATCGCCGTTATCGGCCGTGGTCTTCAGAACGTCTTTATCGCCATCGGTATTCTCGGCTGGCCTTCGATTGCGCGCGTCTTCCGCTCTGCGATCTTGACCGTCAAGGAAAACGACTATGTTGATGCTGCGCGCGCGATGGGTGCATCTGATGCTCGTATCGTCGTACGTCACATCTTCCCGAACTCCGTCGCTTCCATCGTGGTCTACGCGACCATGAACATTGGTGGCGCCATTCTGACCGAGTCCGCTCTGTCCTTCCTCGGCATGGGCGTTATTCCGCCTACGCCTTCGTGGGGCTCCATGATTCAGGACGGTCAGCAGTATCTTCTGACTGCTCCCTGGATGATGATCATGCCCGGTCTGGCAATTCTCTCGACGGTGCTCGCCTTCACCCTGCTGGGTGACGGTCTGCGCGACGCCCTCGACGTCAAGATGAAGGACGCATAAGGATGAAGAAGAACAAGAACTATGTGGACCTGAAGGACCAGCCTGTTCCCGAGGGCCAGCATCTGCTCGAGGTCGATGACCTTAAGATGTATTTCCACACCGAGGATGGCGTTGTTCGCGCTGTCGACGGTGTCTCCTACACGCTCGATCGCGGCGAGACCTTGGGCGTCGTCGGTGAGTCCGGCTCCGGTAAGTCCGTGACCGCCATGACCATCATGGGTCTTATCTCGATGCCTCCGGGAAAGATCGAGGGCGGCGACGTTCGCTATCGCGGTCGTTCTATCCTCGAAATGACTGAGGAAGAGATGCAGCACATTCGCGGTAACGATATCGCGATGATCTTCCAGGATCCTATGACCTCCTTGAACCCGGTCTATAAGATCGGCAAGCAGGTGGGCGAGGGCCTTCGTCTGCACCGTGGCTACTCCAAGCAGGAGGCGCTCAAGCGTGCCACCGAGCTTTTGGACCTCGTGGGTATCCCCGAGCCCGAGAAGCGCGTCAATGAGTATCCGCACCAGTTCTCGGGCGGTATGCGTCAGCGTGTCATGATCGCTATGGCTCTTGCCTGCGATCCCGATATCCTGATTGCCGACGAGCCCACGACGGCTCTGGACGTTACCATTCAGGCTCAGATTATCGAGCTCATGCAGGAGATGCAGGAGAAGAACGGCAACGCCATTATCATGATTACCCATGACCTGGGCGTCGTTGCCGATATGGCCGATAAGATCATGGTTATGTACGCAGGCCGTCCCGTCGAGTTCGGTACTGCTGAGGAAATCTTCTACGAGAGCCGCCACCCCTACACCTGGGGCCTTATCCGCTCCATCCCGGAGCAGGCCATCGAAGAGAAGAAGCCGCTTACGCCGATTCACGGCAACCCGCCTTCGCTCATGAACCTGCCTGAGGGCTGCGTCTTCTCGCCTCGTTGTCCCTATGCGACGGACAAGTGCCGCAAGCAGCGCCCCGAGCGCGTTGTCACCGAGTCTGGTCATTACTCTGCGTGCCACTACTCCGGTGACCCCGAGTTCCTCAAGAACGCTCCCGAGACGTCCCGTACGCGCAAGGATTCCAAGAAGGGAGGCGAGGCGTAATGGCAGATACCAACGAGCGCACTCCGCTGCTGAAGGTCGAGCACCTCTCTAAGGAGTTTCCCGCTGAGTCCGGCATGTTCGCCAAGCGCTTCTCCAAGCGTGTCGTCTCTGCTGTGAATGACATTTCGTTCGAGATTTATCCGGGTGAGACCTTTGGCCTGGTCGGCGAGTCTGGTTGCGGTAAGTCCACCACGGGCCGTACCATCATGCGCCTGACCAAGCCGACGGCAGGCAAAGTGTTCTTCCAGGGTAAAGATGTTGCCGAGATGAGCAAGCATGAGATCAAGGACATGCGTCGCGAGATGCAGTTTATCTTCCAGGATCCCTATGCTTCGCTGAATCCCCGCATGACCATCGGCGAGATCGTCTCCGAGCCCATGACCATTCACGGCGTGGGCACCAAGGAGGAGCGCATTGAGCGCGTCCGCGAGCTTCTCGACGTTGTCGGACTGAACCCCGAGCACATTAACCGCTATCCTCATGAGTTCTCCGGCGGTCAGCGTCAGCGTGTCGGCATTGCCCGTGCATTTGCGCTGAAGCCTAAGCTGATTATCTGCGACGAGCCGGTTTCCGCTCTGGATGTGTCCATTCAGGCCCAGGTTCTGAACCTGCTCAAGGAACTGCAGGACAAGTTCGGTACCGCGTATCTGTTTATCGCTCACGACCTGTCCGTCGTGCAGCACATTTCCGATCGCGTTGCCGTTATGTATCTGGGTAAGATGGTTGAGGTTTCGGACTGGAAGACGCTCTATAGCGAGCCTCACCATCCGTACACGCAGTCGCTGCTGTCTGCCGTGCCGGTTCCCGATCCGGATATCCAAAAGACCCGTAAGCGCATCATCCTCGCCGGCGATCCGCCGTCACCGCTGGATCCGCCGACCGGCTGCCGTTTCCACACTCGCTGCCCGATCGCGCAGGGCATCTGCTCTGAGAAGCTTCCCGAGTTTAAGGAAGTCGCACCGGGTCACTGCTGCGCGTGCCACTTCGCGGAGCCGTTCCCGATCAAGGAATCGCACATCGACCTGTAGCCGGTTGTTATCGTCTCGGCCCGCGCTGGACTTAGTTTTCAGAACGTCCTCGACCATGGAAACCCCCTTATCCTGCTCCTTCGGAGCCGCGGATAAGGGGGTTTCCTGGTCTGCGGAATGTTCTGAAAACTAAGTCCAGCGCGGGCCCTGTGTTACCGCTGCAGAGGGGTGCGATTCCTTGATCGCTCACTTAATCTAATAAGAAATTGAGTGAGGCCGGAGCTTTAGCTCCGACCTCCCCATATAAGGGCTCGGCAAAGCCGAGCCACCAAATTTGCATCAGCCCCATAACATGTTTGAGAACGGTGTCTGGAGTACGTGGACGTAGGTCCCGAATCGGTGTTGCCTCCCGGCGCATTCCGCAGGGGGAGCGATATTTTGCAGCACGAAGTGCGCAGCAAAATATCGGTCATGCCCGAGGACGCGCCGGGAGGCAACACCGATTCGGGACCGGACATACGGATCTACCTGCGCATTAACAAATTCGTAAACTTTTTTGAAAAAAGTGCTTGCACAGTTCTCGAATCATAGGTTATTATCTTCCTCGTTGAACGCGCGGGTCCAACAAAACGAACCGTGAATCAACAACATAGCATGTCGGAGTGGCGGAATTGGCAGACGCGCTAGCTTGAGGTGCTAGTGACCGCTTTTTGGTCATGCGGGTTCAAGTCCCGCCTCCGACACCATCGCATTTGAGAAGCCTCTTCGGAGGCTTTTTTGTTACCGATAGACGGTGGGGTCCACGATGGAAACGCTTGAACGCAACGAGTGGGCAGACGTTGCCCAACTAGTCGAGATCACGAGCGATGCTGTCATCATCTGTGAGTTCGACGGAACCATTCTGCATGTGAATAATCGCTTACTTGGTTTGATGTGCGAGGAACGCGCCGACGTCATCGGTGGAGATGTTAAAGACTTCCTGTACTCGTCCGCTTTTGAACGTGCGACGGAACATCGTCTGCCATTTGAAACTGATGGCTCCGAGAACGAACTGATGCTCAAGCTGAGTGACGGCTCCTTTATCCCCGT
>UQUX01000090.1 GCA_900544425.1 uncultured Collinsella sp. | reverse complement strand
CCTGCCGCTCTTTACGGCGCAAAGCCCCATCCCGGTCTTTGGTGACGCCATCACCATCATGTACAGCCTGGCGCTCGCCCGCTTCTTCTTCGCCCTCTGCGGCGTGGATTCGTCCAACGCCTACGCCGGTATCGGCGGCGTCCGCGAGCTGCTCATGAGCGTGCTCATCGAGCCGTCCATGCTGCTGGCGCTGTTCGCCGCCGCCCTGGTGTGCGGCTCCACCGACATCGCCACTATGGGTCAGCACATCATGACGGGCGCCGTCGACGCGCCGGTCGCCGTGATCCTCGCCGGCATCGCCTTTGCGATCGCCTGCTACATGGAACTCGGCAAGCTGCCGTTTGACCAGGCCGAGGCCGAGCAGGAGCTTCAGGAAGGTCCGCTCGCCGAGCTTTCCGGCCCGTCGCTCGCCATGGCCAAGCTCGCCATGTCCATGAAGCAGGTCCTGGTCCTCGCTTGGTTCTGCGCGATCTTTGTCCCCTGGGGCGAGCCCGCGACCGTGGGCGCCGCCGCCGTTCTGGGCGCGGTCATCTTCCTGGTGAAGTGCCTGATCGACTTTGTCGTGTGCGGCGTGATCGAGAACTCTTGCTCGCGCTCGCGTTTTAAGGTGCTCGGCAATCAGACCTGGGCCGTCGTGGGCATCGCCGTTCTGGCGTTTGTCTTCGTGGTCGTCGGCGTGTAGGAGAAGGGAGAAACAATGTCATTTGCAGTCAGTCTGTCCCTTCTCGGCTTGGTCGCTATCGCGGCCCCGATGGTGGCCTCGGTGCTCGTCGCCCTGTTCCCCCGTCCGTACGCCAAGTGGTTCAGCGTTTTGGGTGCCGCCGTCTCGACGGTCTGCACCATCGCCCTCGCCGCGAATTTCGCTGGCGCCGGCATGCCCGACACGCAGGTCCCCCTGATCTCGTTTGGGCAGACCCTCGTCATGGGATTCACCTTCGATCGCATGAGCACGCTGCTCGCGCCCGCCTTTGTGGGTATCGGCCTGCTTGTCGTGATCTATTCGATTCCCTATATGAGCGAGAATAACCGTGAGCATCCCGACGCACCGCGTCGTCGCTTCTACGCGTACCTCGCGACCTTCATCGGCGCCATGGCCGGTCTCGTGTACAGCTCGACCCTTTTGGGCCAGCTCGTGTTCTTTGAGATCACGGGTGCGTGCTCTTGGGGCCTCATTAGCTACTACATGACGCCTACGGCCAAGAAGGCCGGCATGAAGGCTCTGATCATTACGCATATCGGTGCGCTCGGCCTGTATCTGGGCGCCGCCATCGTGTTTGCCCATACCGGTACCTTCGCCATTACCGCGATTGCCGGCCTCGACGCCAAGCTCAAGGCTATCGTCCTTTTGCTCGTGCTGTTTGCGGCCTGGGCCAAGTCCGCACAGGTCCCCATGTACATGTGGCTGCCTTCGGCCATGGAGGCGCCGACGCCTGTTTCGGCCTACCTGCATGGCGCCTCGATGGTTAAGGTCGGCGTGTGCGTGTTCGCGCGTGCACTCGTCTCTGCCGGCGAGATCCCCGAGATCGTGGGTTGGGTCGCCATTATCGACGCCATGGTCACCATGCTCTTTGGCTTCCTTATGTACCTGCCGCAAAAGGACATGAAGCGTCTGCTGGCCTTCTCCACGATCGCCCAGCTCTCCTATGTGTTCTTTGGTCTGGGCCTTTCGGTCTTTGGCAGCCAGCTGGCCTTCGATGGCGCCGTCTGCCACATCTTTAACCACGCTTTCGCCAAGACGCTGTTCTTCCTGATCGCCGGTTCGTTCTCCTTTACGCTCGGCACGCGTATGCTGCCCAAGCTTCGCGGCATCGTAAAGAAGTACCCGATCTCGGGCGTGGGCTTCGGTGTCGCGGCACTCGCTATTGCCGGCGTGCCGCCCATGAACACGTTCTTCTCGAAGTTCCAGATCATCGCCGGCGGCTTCTCCGTGGGTGCCGGCAACGTTGCGATCCTGGTGCTCGTGTGCATCATGGTCGCCGAGACCGTCGCCACCTTTGCCTGGTTCCTCAAGTGGATGGGCTATTGCCTGCCCGGCGAGCCGAGCGAAGAGGTCGCTGCGGGAGCCCCGCTTCCCCGCGCGATGGCGTTCGTGTTCATCGTGCTCATCATCATGGTCATCGTCAGCGGCCCGCTTTCGGCCAGCTGGATCGGTTAGGAGGTAGAACGACATGGGTTATTCGATCGTCAACATCCTTGGCGGCCTTCTGATCGTCACGTCCACCATGGTGGTCGTCTCCAAGAACATCAAGCACGCCATCCGCTGGTATGCGGTGCAGTCGCTGGTGCTCGTGGGACTGCTCGCTACGCTCGGTGCCACTACCGGTGCGCAGGAGCTGCTTATGTGGGCCGGATCCGCCTTTATCACCAAGGTCGTCCTGGTTCCTTATATCCTCAACCGCGCATATAAGAAGATGGGCGAGCCGAGCGATGCATCGCTCAAGGCCGGCCTTAAGCCCGCGTGGGCCATTTGCATCATCGCCGTCGAGGTCGCGATCTGCTTTGCCGTCGTGACGCAGATCAGCCTGCCCACGGCCGAGGTCGCAACGCCTGCGCTCGCCATTAGCTTCGCTCACTTCTTTGTGGGCCTTACCTGCATCATCTCGCAGCGCAACATCATGAAGCAGATCTTTGGATACTGCCTTATGGAAAACGGCAGCCACGTGACGCTCGCGCTTTTGGCCCCCACCGCTCCCGAGATCATCGAGATCGGTATCGCCACCGACGCCATCTTTGCCGTCATCATCATGTCCATCGTCGTGCGTCGCATTTGGGACGACTCCCACTCGCTCGATGCGCGCGACCTGTCCGAGCTGAGGGGGTAGTCCATGGAAACGTTGATTCTCGCCCTGCTCGCGACTCCTTTGGTGTTCTCGCTGGTCATGGCGTTTTTGCCCAAGAACACGTCCTATAACGTGTTTGCCGGTCTCAACCTGGTCTCCGTCGCAGCCGTCCTGGTGCTGTCGATTATGACGGCCGGTGACGTCCTTATGAGCGGCGAAACCGCGAGCGCTCTTGGCCTGTGGTTCCACCTCGATTCGCTGGGTGCCATCTTTGTGCTGCTCATCGGCTTTATCGGTTTTCTTACCGGGCTGTTCTCGCTGCCCTATGTAAAGGCCGATATCGAGGAGGGCTCCATGCCCGCCGAGCGCGCCAAGCAGTATTTTGCGCTGTTTAGCCTGTTCGTGTTCACCATGCTGCTCGCGTGCCTGTCCAACAACATGATCCTCACGTGGGCTGCCGTGGAGGCAACCACGCTTTCCACCGTGTTCCTCGTGGGTATCTACAAGAACAAGACGGCCCTCGAGGCTTCTTGGAAGTATGCGATGGTCTGCACCGCCGGCGTGGCCTTTGGCCTGTTCGGTACGCTGCTGATCTACGCCAACGCCGCCGACGTGATTCCCAACGCCCACGAGGCCGCATTCCTGTCGTGCGTGCTGCCGTATGCCGACCAGTTCGACCCGACGCTCATGCGCCTCGCCTTTGCATTTGTCGTGATCGGCTTTGGCACCAAGGCCGGCCTGTTCCCCATGCACACTTGGCTGCCCGATGCCCACTCCCAGGCCCCGAGCCCTGTCTCGGCCCTGCTCTCGGGCGTGCTGCTTAAGTGCGCCATGCTTGTGATCATGCGCTTCTACGGCTTTACTATCCAGGCCGTGGGCGCCGAGTATCCGCAGCTTTTGCTGCTGATCGTCGGCACGCTGTCCATTTTGGTGGCGGCACTTTCGATGTTTCGCCAGGACGACCTCAAGCGCCGCTTTGCGTACTCGTCTGTGGAGAACGTGGGCGTTATCGCCCTGTGCCTGGGTATCGGTGGCCCGCTGGGTATCGCCGCAGCCCTGCTGCACTGCGTGTTCCACGGCTTTACCAAGACGCTTGCCTTCTGCGTGTCCGGCAACATCCAGCACGCCTTTGGCACGCGTAGCCTGGCCAAGATCCAGGGCGTCGTCGAGGTTGCCCCCGCAACCGCCGCGCTCGCCATCCTGGCGCTGCTCGGTCTTGGTGCCTTCCCGCCCTTTGGCATGTTTATCTCCGAGTTCCTGACTTTTGTCGCCGGTGTTACCGCCGGTCCCATGTGGCTGGTCGTCGTGGTCGCCCTCGGTCTTACCGTGGCCATATCCGCGCTCACCCGCATCGCACTCAAGTCGGTATTCGGTCATGCGCCCCAGGGCATGGATAAGCATGAGGCCCCGGTGCTCATGCTTATCCCTGAAATCATCCTGGCTGTCATGATCTTGTGGTTTGGCATCGCCACCCCGCTGCCCCTCGTGCACGGTGTGGAGACCGCGACCGGCATCGTGCTCGAGCAGAGCACCGAGGAACTTCACGCGACGCCGATGTACCGCGCTGTGTTCGGTACCGAGACCGCTCAGAGCGAGGTGGAGTAACGAATGATTGAAACTGAGAACAAGGTGTATGCCCGTCGCTGCGAGAGCCATGTCGAGGCCCTGCGCCGCGCCGTTCCGGGCTGCATCGAGAAGGTCGAGTGGCAGTGCGAGGACCAGCTGACGATTACCGTCAAGCAGGACAAGCTGCCCGAGGCCGTCCACTACCTGTACTACGAGCGCTACGGCTGGATTCCCGTGATCATCGGTAACGATGAGCGCAGTCTGTGCGGCCGTTACGCCGTGTACTACGTCATCTCCATGGAGGGGGAGGATCCCGGCTGGGTGACCGTGCGCACCGAGGTTGATCCCGCCAAGATGACGTTCCCGTCCGTGACGCCGTTCGTCCCCGCCTGCGTGTGGGGCGAGCGCGAGCTTCGCGACATGTTCGGCCTGATCCCCGAGGGTCTGCCCGATCGTCGCCGCCTGGTGCTGCCCGACGATTGGCCCAGCGGCCTGTACCCGCTGCGCAAGGACTCCATGGACTACCGCTTCCGTCCCGCTCCCGCGAGCGACATGGAAAACTACGAGTTCTTGGCCGACACCAAGGGCAAGGAGACCACGCTCGTCCCCATGGGCCCGCTGCACATTACCTCCGACGAGCCCGGCCACTTCCGTCTGTTCGTCGAGGGCGAGACGATCGTCGACGCCGACTACCGTCTGTTCTACGTGCACCGCGGCATGGAGAAGGTCGCCGAGACGCGCCTGAACTATGACGCCGTGACGTTCCTCGCCGACCGCATCTGCGGCATCTGCGGCTGCGCCCACTCGGTGGCCTATGCCGAGGCCGTCGAGCGCGCCCAGGGCATTCATGTCCCGCCGCGCGCCCAGTACATCCGTGCCATCATGCTCGAGGTCGAGCGTCTGCACTCGCATCTGCTCAACATTGGCCTGGCATCGCACTACACGGGCTTCGACTCCGGCTTCCAGCAGTTCTTCCGCGTCCGCGAGAAGTCCATGGACCTGGCCGAGAAGCTCTCCGGTCACCGCAAGACCTACGGCCTCAACGTGATCGGCGGCGTGCGTCGCGACATTTTGGCCGAGCAGAAGCTCTCCACGCTCACGACCATTCACCAGCTGCGCTCCGAGGTTCAGGAGCTCGTCGACATGCTGCTCTCCACGCCCAACTTCATTGAGCGTACGAGCGGTATCGGCATCTTGGACCGCAAGATCGCACGCGACTTCTCGCCGGTCGGCCCGCTCATGCGTGGCTCGGGCTATGCCCGCGACGTGCGCTTTGACCATCCCTTCGACGGCTACGCCGATCCGGATGTTCAGAAGATGCACGCCGCTACGGCCGACACCTGCGATGCCTTCGGCCGTACCGCCGTTCGCATCCAGGAGGTCTACGATTCGATCGACATGATCGAGACCATGCTCGAGAATTGCCCGTCGGGCCCCATCCTCACCACGGATTGGGAGTACACCCCGCACAAGTACGCCATCGGCGCCACCGAGGCGCCGCGCGGCGAGGACGTGCACTGGGCCATGCTCGGCAATAACCAGAAGTGCTACCGCTGGCGCGCCAAGGCCGCCACGTACAGCAACTGGCCGGTCCTGCGCTACATGTTCCGCGGCAACACCGTGGGCGACGCTGCGCTGATCGTCGGCTCGCTCGACCCGTGCTACTCCTGCACCGACCGCGTGACGGTGACCGATGTCGCCGCCAAGCGCGACCACGTGCTTGACAAGGAGCAGTTCGAGAACGTCTGGCGCGACAAGTCGCCGCTTGCGGGCGAGGGCACCATGGCCGCCCCGCTCGATGAGGAGGCGCTCTAATATGCTGAAGCTTTGGAAGGTTAACGCCAAGGCCGGCGACGCGACGGTCAAGTACCCGTTTGCGCCGTTCCCCACAAACAAGGACATGCGCGGCAAGCCCGAGCACAATGCCGAGCTCTGCATCGCCTGCGGAGCCTGCGGCGTGGCGTGCCCGGCCGATGCCATTCGCATGGACACCGACCTTTCGGCCGATACCATCACCTGGTCGATCGACTACGGTCGCTGCATCTTTTGCGGCCGCTGTGAGGAAGCCTGCCCCATGGAGGCGATCAAGCTCACCGAGGAGTTTGAGCTGGCTGTCATGAGCAAGGACGACCTCACCAGCAAGAGTGTCTATACGCTCGAGCACTGCTCGCGTTGCGGCAAGCCGTTTGCCCCGCACAAGGAGATCGACTACGCCAAGCGCCTGCTGCAAAAGACCGGCGGCATGGAGGCCATCCAGGCTGCCCGTACCGTCGGTATGTGCCAGGAGTGCAAGCGCGAGCTCGACGCCCTGCGCGCCGCCTCGGCTGTCAAGACCGGCAACGCTGGCGGCATGGCTGCCAACGAGACGCTTGCGTCCGGCGAGCCCCAGGGCCCCGGCATGGAGTATCTGGGCGGCCACGGCGTGAACCCGGAGTATATCGACCGCGAGCTCAACCCCGATGCGCCCGAGATTCCCGCCGGTCCGGCGCCGGTCGAGGACATCATCATGGATTTTGATACGAAGGAGGAGTAACCATGGCCGAACCCACGCTTTTGCCCGAGCGGCTTCAGTACCGCCCGACCAAGATCGAGCTCGACGAGAGCATTGAGAAGGCCAAGGCGACCCTTCTTAAGAAGATCAAGCGCTCGGTGTACGTCTACCGTGTCGACTGCGGCGGCTGCAACGGCTGCGAGATCGAGATCTTCGGTTCCATTACGCCCGTCTTCGACGTCGAGCGCTTTGGCATCAAGGTCGTGCCCTCGCCCCGTCACGCCGATGTGCTGCTGTACACCGGCGCCGTGACGCGTGCAATGCGCATGCCGGCCCTGCGCGCCTTTGAGGCCGCACCCGACCCCAAGATCGTGGTGTCCTATGGCGCGTGCGGCTGCACTGGCGGCATCT
>UQUX01000089.1 GCA_900544425.1 uncultured Collinsella sp. | reverse complement strand
GGGTGTAGGGGAGCATAACGCCAAGCTCGGGCAGGTCGCGCGCGACGGACGGTGCGAGTACGAGGGCGTCGGAAGAATCGCCGTCGTTCCCGCAAACAGCCCGCCGGCGCAGCAGCACGATGGGGCGGATACTGCCGGCGAGCAGATCGCGTTCAGCATCGTCGATATAGCACAGGCGCCCGGCATCGGCAAGACTGCGCACCATAACGGCAAGCGGCTTGTTGCTGCGGCGTTTGCGGCGGCGAAGCTCGGCTACCGCCTGCTCGTTGGAGGCGTCGCATGCCAAGTGGAATCCGCCCAGGCCCTTGATGGCGACGATGCCACCGCTGGCCAGCAGCTCAACGCAGCGCTCGATAATGGCGTCGCTGACCTCGCGTGTGGTGCCGACGGCCGGTGTCGCGGACGAATTCCCGCACGCATCGCCGTTCACAGCCTCGCGCCACGTAATATGCGGCCCGCAATCAAAGCAGGCATCGGGCTGTGCGTGAAAGCGACGGTCGAGTGGATCGGCATACTCTGCGGCGCAGGCGGGGCACATGGGGAAACGGTCCATCGAGGTAGCCGCTCGGTCATAAGGCAGCGACCGGATGATGGTAAAGCGTGGGCCGCAGTTAGTGCAGTTGATAAAGGGGTAGTGATAGCGTCGGTCGGCGGGATCGAACAACTCGCGCAGGCAATCGTCACAGGTAGCGATGTCGGGCGAGACGAGCGTCGTGTGTGCGGTCTGGTCCTGCGATGCTACGATGCGAAAGCCCTGTTCGTTGGCGGCATCCCAACCGTTGGCTGCCAAGTCCACAACCTCGACATGCTCTACGCGGGCTGCCGCAGGCGCATGCTCAGAAAGCGCGGCAACAAAAGCATCGAGCGCATCGGCCGGAGCGTGCGCCTCGATATGCACGCCGTCGCCCGCATTGAGCACCCATCCACAAATGCCATGTGCCATGGCCTCGCGATACACAAACGGTCGCATGCCAACGCCCTGCACAATGCCCGTCACATGAATATGCGCATGCCGCATGCGACACCCCTCATCAAAACCGACCAAAAAGGGACAGGTTTATTTTGGTAGGTAAAACTTCTAAACCTGCCAAAACAAACCTGTCCCTTTTTGGCAGGTGCGCTGCGGGAAATCCCGCTATAGCCCCAGGCTCTGCTTGGTGGCGGCGCAGGTGAGCTCGCCGTGCTTAACGCCGCGCAGGCCCAGCAGGCGGTCGGCTAGTTCGTAGACGCGCTCGCCACGACCCTTGAGCGCCAGGATTTCCAAGCAGTTGTGGTGATCCAGATGCACGTGCATGGTCGATACGATCTCGTCGGTGTAGTCGTGCTGCACTTCGTCCAGACGGCGCGTCAGGTCGCCGGTATGGTGGTCGTAAATCATGGTGAGCGACCCGATAACATGCTCATCGGGCGTGCGCATCTGCTCCTTGGCGATCGAGGCGCGAATCAGGTCGCGCACGGCCTCGGAGCGGTTGGCCACGTCGCCGCGGCGCGCGATCTGCTCGTCAAAACGGCGCAGCAGGTCGTCGGGTGCGGTAACCGAAAAACGGACCAGCTCGGAGCCGGAGCCACTACAGTGGCAGCCCGCGTCACCGTCCGCCCCGTGCGGATGCTCGTGCTCGTACCCGCAGCCGTGCTCGTGTTCGGCCACTTTACACCAGCTTCACGGAGCCGACGGAGTTGTGGTCGGCCTCGATGGCTTCCTCGTAGCCCTCGAGCGCGTCATGCGCCTCGTGCAGCGCGGCCATGGCGGCCTCGAGCTTGGCGCCGATGCGCTCCATGTCAAAATTCTCGGTCGCATGCAGCAACTGATGGCTCCATTCGTGAGCGAGCTCGATGGTGTCGTCGACCTGCTTGACGCTCATGGCAAGCTGGCTCATGTTCATTCCAACATCATGCATGGGAAATCTCCTTTTGTATGGGGCAGTTCTGTGGTTCAGATTTTACTACGCCCGCTCTGCGCGCAGCCGCATAAGAAAACGGGTACGAGTCTGTGCGACCCGCACCCGTTCACTGGGGGCTGTTTGTGACTACCATACTATCCGTGGTTGCACTCGGTGCATCCAGAAGTCCGGCGAGCGGTGCAAAAGCGCTCATAGACGGCGGGTAAGTAACAAGCGTATTACAGATGCTTTTCCAGCAGCGCCTGCAGCCTCGCCTTGGGCAGAGCGCCAACTGAGCGGTCAATCTCCTCGCCGTTCTTAAACACAATCAGCATGGGGATGCTCATGACGCCATACTTCATGGCCAGGTCCTGGTTGTCGTCGACGTTGCACTTGGCAACGGCGAGCTTGCCCGCCAGCTCATCGGCAACCTCGTCAACGATGGGCGAGAGGGATCGACAGGGCCCGCACCACGGTGCCCAAAAATCGACCAGCACGGGCAGACTGTCGTTAACGATGGAATCGAAGTTCTCGGGGGTAATCTGATTAATGTCAGCCATGGTGACCTCCATAATGCGACGCGGCTCGGCCGCGTAAAACTCAGTACGACCGTGCTTATACCCAGCCGCCCGCAAAGCAACCACTCGCGGGCAGCTCTTTTATATAATGGTGGGCACGCAAACGATTGGAGAGCGCATGTCCACGTCACAAAGCCAGAAAAAAGAAGCCATCGCCCAGGCGGCCGAGCAGGAGCTCGCATCGCTCGCGGGTCGCGGCGTGCGTATCGCGGGCAACGCGTGCTCGCCGATCGTGCTGGTCAAAGGCGATTTGGACGAGGCCGAGCGTTCGGGTGGCGAGCTTGCCGCCGGCCCGGATGGCGCGGCGTTGCGCAAGGCGCTTGGGGCCATCGGCTACGCGCCCGAGGATTTTTGCGTGCTGGCAAGCGTCGCCGGCGTGGGTGATGGGACGGTCGCGGTGGGCGAGACTCTGCCGTGCGAGCTGTTCCGTGAGGCGCTTGAGGCTTTGGACCCCGAGGCGGTGCTGCTGCTCGACAACAACGCGGCTGACGCCATGCGCGAGACCTACGCCGATATGCTCGTGGCGATCGATGACTTCGACACCGCCATGCTCAAGCCCGGCCTGGTCGCCCATGTGCAGGGCCGCCGCGTGCTCGCGCTCGATGGCTTTGAGGCGGCGCTGACCGACAAAGCGGCCAAGCAGCGCATGTGGGCCTACATCAAGCAACTGACCCCGGCGGCCGCTCCGCTGTAGCGAGCCCGCATCGACAAAAGACCCCGAGCGGGCGAGCCGCACCCGCGGAACGCAAATCCGTCGCGTCCGCGCCCTTACATCACAACGCGCAGCTCAAACCGATCGCCGTTAATGCGGAACTGGCAGTTGCCGTTCATGCGCTCCACGGCGAGCTTAATGCTCTTGGTGCCAAAGCCGTGACCGGCGCGCTGAGCCACGGGCATGCCGTCGACCATGTGCGGCGCCCGTCCAAATGTGTTGGAAACCGAAAGCAGCAGCTGCCCGTCCTCAAACCGCAGATCAAGATCGACAAAGCGCTTGCCCTCGGGGGCGGTGCTCGCCGCGGCAATGGCGTTTTCCAGGGCATTCGAAAGCACGCTGAACAGGTCGACATCGGCCACATGCACGCTCTGGGGCACGGCGGCGCGCAAGTCGGCGGAAATGCCGCGCTTGCTGATATCCGAGTTAAATGACGAAAGCGCGATGTTTACGGTCTCGTTGGCGCAGAAGCGGCGTACGGCGGTGCGGTCGCCGGCTTCGCAGAGTTCGTCGATGCGATCGAGCGCCTCGTCGGTGTGGCCCTCCTCAATTAAAGCGGCCAGGCCGCGTAGGAAGTGGCGCATGTCGTGGCGCAGAATCGACAGCTCGCGCCCAGATTGACGCCAAGCCTCGAGCTCTTTGATGGCGGCGCTGTCGCGGGTTTCGAGCATCCAGCGCTCTCGCTCGGCGGTTTCCTTTTCTTCGTATTCGCGCAGATAAACGGCAAGAAACATAAGATAGAAGGCACAGAGCGCAAATGCCAAAAACTCAACCGTTACCACCGAGCCCGAGTGGAACAGCGTGGTGTAGACGTTGGTGGCATAGTCAAAGACGTAATAGACGAGCGGCAGGATTAAAAGGATGCCCAGCTCGGTGGTGCTTTTAATCGCCAAGCGCGGACCGATGTCGCCGGCCCAATGCAGCAGGACGGCAAAGACGGCGAGTGTGGTCGCGATGCGCGCCAGATAGTACGCGATCTGAGAATCGGTTGCGGCAAATGCGGCGATGCCCATCCAATTGCTGAACTGGCAGCTCAGATAGGCACTCGTAATGCCGAACACGGCAAGCAGCGGGCTCAGGCGGTAGCGCGCGCACAAATAGATGATGAGCGGCAGATGCACGACGAGCGGATATACCTGGCGGGCGAAAAGCTCTCCGCCGACGGCATTGGCGAGGCCAAATGCGCATCCGGTTACGGCACCGACCAGCACCAGTTCAAGCGCATGACGCCGGTTGATCTCGATACCGCACAGCGCCGCCGAGGCAAAGACGCCAAAGAGTAGCGTTGTGGCGTGGTGGATTGCCCAAAGGACCATTTCGACCGAGGAGACCATCAGTGTCTCCCAGCCTCAAAGCGCACCGCAAAGTAGGCGTCTTGGAATCCCTGCTTGCAACTGCGCGAAAGCGGGATGCACGCGCCCGAGCGCATGACGATGTCCGTGCGGTCAAAGTGATCGATGTTGCGCAGGTTGACCTGGTAGCTGCGGTGGCATTTAAAGAAGGTGGCATTTTGCGCCAAACGGTCCTCGACGCTGCGGAACGACTCGAGTGCCTCGATGTCGCGTCCGTCGCGCAGGTGGAAGACCACGTGCTTGTTGCGCGCCTCGGCATATTCGATGTCGGACAGGCGCAGGGCGTGGTAGCCAAAGGAAGTTTTGATCACGAGCTCGTCGGTTGCCGCCGGGCGCATGCTCGAAAGCTCGTTAAGTAACTGCGCCAGGCGTTCGTAAGTCACGGGCTTGAGCAGATAGTCGAAGGCGCGGACCTCGTAGGATTCCAGCGCGAACTCGGGCGACGAGGTGAGGAACACCAGGCGCACGGCGGTGTCGGCCTGGCGCAGTTCGCGTGCGGTGTCCATGCCGTTGACGAGCGGCATGATCATGTCGAGCAGAATGATGTCGGCGCGCGATGCGGCATGGCGGGCCAGCAGGTCCTCGCCGCGCGTGACGAGCGCAACATCGACCGCCGTGCCCGTCTCGGTCGACCAACGGTCGATCATCCGGTGCAGTCTATCTAGAAAAGCGACATCATCGTCGCAGGCAATAATCTTGAGCATTCGGCCCCCTTAAGTAGTTCGATTTTGCCACATCGGGCACGCGCCGCTTGCGGGGGTGCGGACCGTTTGCGCCCCACGGCGTGCAGCTCGCGCCAAGCGGTGTTGCGGTGGCGAAAGATGCCTCCTGCGCCATCGAGAGCTCAGCTATCCTCAGCTTGCCAGTTCGAAAATGGACCCGACCCAAGATTGAATCTTTATTTCAACTTTACACCTAGGTTTACAGCTGTCTTGTCAGCTGTAAACCTAGGTGTCATACTAAAGCCCCAAGATTCGCCAAAAGAGAGGGGCCTTGATGGCACAGAGCGCGAACATGGATGCGTCGGAGCTTGCACGCGATATCGCGGCCGGCCTAGCATCGGCAACGACGGCAACGGAGCGCGCGGCACTGGTGCCCGCAGAGCTCGTCGAGGCCATTCAGCAGCTAAAAACCCAACGTGACGCGGTGATCCTGGCGCACTATTACGTGGCGCCCGAGGTGCAGGCCGTGGCTGATTACGTCGGCGACAGCTTCTACCTGGCAAAGCTCGCCAAGAGCCTGCCGCAGCAGACTATCGTGCTGTGCGGCGTGGAGTTTATGGGCGAGAGCGCCAAACTGCTCAATCCCACTAAGACCGTGCTGCTGCCCGAGCCGGGCGCGGACTGCCCCATGGCGCACATGGTCAAGCGCGAGACAGTCGATGCAGCGCGCGCCGAGTACGGTGACGACCTTGCCGTGGTCTGCTACGTCAACTCCACGGTCGAGATCAAGAGCTGGAGCGACGTGTGCGTCACCAGCTCCAACGCCGTTAAGATTGTGTCCGAGCTGCCGCAGCAGCATATCCTGTTCATTCCCGACCAAAACTTGGGCCGCTTCGTAGCCGAGCAGGTGCCGCAAAAGCACGTCATCCTCAACAACGGCTACTGCCCGCGCCATCACATCATCACCGTCGAGCAGATCGTCGACGCGACGGAGGCCCACCCCGACGCGCTCGTGCTGGCGCACCCCGAGTGCAAGGCCGACGTCCTGGCCGAGGCCGACTACATCGGCTCCACCGCCGGCATCATCAAGTATGCCGAGGAGTCCGACGCGAGCGAGTTCATTATCGTGACGGTTCGCGGCGTGCTCTACGAGCTCGAGCGCCGCTGCCAGGGCACCGGCAAGAAGTTCTACTTCCCCGCGGTGCAGCCCACCTGCGTCAACATGGACCTCATCACGCTCGAAAAGCTCGTGCGCTGCCTGGAGACGGGCGAGGGCGAGGTGCAGATCGGCGTCTCGGACGAGGCGGCAGACCAGGCCAAGCTCACGCTCGACCGTATGCTCGAGTACGCAGCGCGCTAGAACAATGTGACATGAGGGGCAGTCCCTTATGCCACATTACAAGGGAGAGGATTCCTGTGGAAACCAAGCAATACCCCGATATGGAGTGCGACGTCGTCATTGCCGGCTGCGGCGTAGCGGGTCTGTACGCGGCCCTCAATCTGCCGACGAGCACGCGCGTGATCATGCTCTCCAAGGGCGCGGTCGATGAGTGCGATTCGATGCTCGCGCAGGGCGGCATCTGCGTGCTGCCCGAAGGCTCGGACTACGATGCCTTCTTTGAGGACACCATGCACGCCGGCCACTACGAGAACCGCCGCGAGAGCGTCGACATCATGATTCGCTCGAGTCGCTCGGTCATCAACGACCTGCTAGCGATGGGCGTGGATTTTGAGCGCAAGGCCGACGGCAGCCTCAATTTTACCCGCGAGGGCGCGCACAGCCGTCCGCGCATTGCCTTCCATGCCGACATTACGGGCAAGGAGATCACGACCAAGCTGCTCCAGGCCGTTCGCAAGCTGGACAACGTGCAGATTTTGGAGCACGTGGCCATGACCGACATCCTGACCGCCGAGCGCGATGGCGCCACGGTGTGCACCGGCGTCGTCGCCGTAGCCGTGGACGAGGACAACTCGGTTCGCCCCGCCGACGAGCTGGCAAATGCCGCTGAGGGCGTGCATGCCGGTAAGCCGTTTAAGATCCATGCCCGCCACACGCTGTGGGCGACGGGTGGCATTGGCGG
The DNA here is from genome assembly GCA_900544425.1 of uncultured Collinsella sp. Classification (GTDB taxonomy): domain Bacteria; phylum Actinomycetota; class Coriobacteriia; order Coriobacteriales; family Coriobacteriaceae; genus Collinsella. The sequence goes on along the minus strand of UQUX01000089.1, from coordinate 58 downwards.
CGTGTACGACCACTCGACCAACTACCCGCAGCTCACGGGCGACGCCTGCTACATCGCT
>UQUX01000088.1 GCA_900544425.1 uncultured Collinsella sp. | reverse complement strand
TCGCTCAGGAGCATGGCATTAAGATGGAGCACCTGGACTACGTGCAGATCCATCCCACGGGCCTGTTCTCGCCGCAGCCGGGCCGCACCTTCCTGATCAGCGAGAGCTGCCGCGGCGAGGGCGCGATTTTGCTCAACGCCGCCGGCGAGCGCTTTACCGACGAGCTCCAGCCGCGCGATGTGGTCGCCGCCGCCATCCGCGAGCAGATGAAGCAGGACGGCACCGAGCACGAGTGGCTGAGCTTTGCCCCCGTCGAGCGCGACGTGGTGACCGGGCATTTTGCCAACATTCGCGCGCGCTGCCTTGAGGACGGTCGCGACATCCTGGACGAGCCCATTCCCGTTACGCCCACGCAGCACTACTTTATGGGCGGCGTGTGGGTAGACAGGGACGGCCGCACCTCGATGCCCGAGCTCTACGCCGCGGGCGAGACGGCTTGCAACGGCGTGCACGGCAAGAACCGCCTTGCATCAAACAGCCTGCTCGAGGCGTTGGTCTGGGGTCGTCGCGCCGCGTGGTACATGCGCACCGGCGAGTCGCTGGCCGTGGAGCAGGCGGGCGATCCCGCGCTCGATGGCCGTCATCGCGCCCTGAGCGTCGACACCCTGGCAATCGATGAATTGGCCCGTGCCGCCGGCACGCAGGCCGTGGAGGAGTAGACCATGAATCCCATTACCATGAAGCTCGTCGTCGATGATCTGATTCTGCAGGCTCTGCGCGAGGACATTACGTTTGAGGACGTGAGCACGGCGAGCGTGTGCCCCACGGCGCGTCCCGCCACGGTGGAGCTTATCGCCAAGGCCGACGGCATTATCGCCGGCCTGGACGTATTCGCCCGCACCTTTGAGCTGCTGGATCCGCAGAGCTCCGTGTTGTTCGATGTCTCGGATGGCGACGAGGTGCATGCCGGCGATCACGTGGGCCAGGTGCGCGGCGACGCGCGCGTGTTGCTTTCGGGCGAGCGCGTGGCGCTCAACTACCTGCAGCGCATGAGCGGCATCGCTACTTACACGCATCGGATGGCGGCTGCGCTCGAGGGCACTAAGACCGTGCTTGTCGACACGCGCAAGACCACACCGGGCATGCGTGTGTTTGAAAAGGCGGCAGTCGAGATCGGCGGCGGCAGCAACCACCGTTACAACCTGTCGACGGCCGTCATGCTCAAGGACAACCACATCGATGCCGCCGGTGGCGTGACGCGTGCGATCGAGATGGCGCGCGCCCATGCATCGTTTACCGCGACGGTCGAGATTGAGTGCGAGAACCTGGACATGGTACGCGAGGCCGTGGAGGCCGGCGCCGATATCATCATGTTCGACAACATGACCCACGACGACATGGCTGCCGCGATTGAGCTTATCGCCGGTCGCGCCAAGACCGAGTGCTCGGGCAACGTGGACGCCAGCAATATCCGCGCGCTCGCCGACCTGGGCGTTGACTTTATAAGCTCGGGGGCGTTAACGCACTCTGCGCCGATTCTCGACCTCTCGCTTAAGCACCTGCGTCTGCTGGACGGTAAATAATGGACGCCCGCGAGCGTCGCCGTGCCATCATGGCCGTGCTCGAGGGGGCCAAGGGGCCCGTATCGGGCAGCGCACTTGCTCGTGAGGTGGGTGTGAGCCGCCAGGTCGTGGTGCAGGACATCGCCCTGCTGCGCGCCGATGGGCACGATATCGTGGCGACCAACCGTGGTTATGTGCTGCAGGAGGCCCCCAGCAGCCCCGCTGTGCCCACGCGCTTGGTCAAGGTTCGCCACAGCGTAGAGCAGGCGGGCAATGAGCTCACGAGTATCGTCGACGCCGGAGGCGCCGTGCTCAACGTGATCGTCAATCACCGCGTGTACGGTAAGATTACGGCCGACCTGGACATCCGCAATCGTCGCGATGTTGAGCGCTACCTGCACGATATCGAGAGCGGCAAGAGCTTTCCACTACTAACGGTGACGAGCGGCTACCACTTCCATCGCATCGCGGCGGAAGACGAGCAGACCCTCGACGAGATCGAGGCCATGCTCAAGGAGAAAGGCTACTTGGCTGACCTCATGCCCTACGAAGACGACCTATCGTAGCCGATGCTGCAAACGCCCCTAAGCGGCAACCTGCAGCGGTGCCAAATTAGTTATCCGCACAAACAAAAAGGAGGCCTCCGCGGCGATGCGGAAGCCTCCTTTTTTGTGCACGGTGTACTTTTGAGTGTGCAAGTGGGGAGTTGTTACTCCTCGACGATCTCAGTGATCGCGCCAGCGGGGCAAGCGTCCTGGCAAGCGCCACAGGCGACGCAGGAGTCCTCGTCAGCGACGGTAGCGACGTCCTGGAGCTCCAGAACGCCAGCGGGGCAGGAGTCGACGCAAACGCCACAAGCGATGCACTCGTCGGCATCAATTACGGGATGAGCCATGGTAGTTTCCTCTCTGTTGACCGACGCTACAGGCGATGCGCGCCGGTTTGATTCGGGCAAAAACATACCACGGGAGCGACCGTTTGCAATACCCTCTGACCGGCATCTTCATACCGTTCGCCGAGTATGCCAAGGTTTACTAAAAAACGCGCAGGTGGGGCCGTTGAGCTGCGCAAATGTTAGCTAAAGGTGACTTGAAATATTGAGCTATTGAGCGCGCCTGCGGAAAGGGCATCCCGTTATTTGGCCGAAAAACGGGTCGTAGTTTCCGGTTGGGCCCGCTAGCGGAAACTGCGACCCGGTATCAGCTCTCAAAACGGGATACGGTTTCCGGTTGAGCCTTCAGACGGAAACCGCGGCCCGGAATCCACGCTCAAAACGGGACGAGCTTTCCGCAAGGCAGCCCCAGGCACCCTCGGACCCAAGCCTCAGCCATCTCTACATAGATCTCGATAGATTTGTCTAGAACTCAAACAGCGCATCTACCTGCGCATTTAAGAACCTAAACTCTTGGCAATAAGAAATCTTATATGAATTGACTTAGATTTTGTATATTCCGGCCCATAAGGGGATACACTACATCCTGAAAGACAAGCCGAAACACCGCTCGGCAGACCGCCGAGTCGGTGCAAACGCACAAGAGAGAGGGAATTTCTAATGGGCAAGATTCTTGGTATCGACCTTGGTACTACTAACTCCGCAATGGCCGTTCTCGAGGGCGGTTCTCCGACCATTATCGTGAACGCCGAGGGCGACCGCACCACCCCGTCCGTCGTGGGCTTCCGTGCCGACGGCGACCGCGTCGTGGGTAAGGCCGCTAAGAACCAGGCTGTCACCAACCCCAAGAACACTGTGTTCTCCATCAAGCGCTTCATGGGCCGCAAGTACTCCGAGTGCACCTCTGAGATCAAGACCGTGCCGTATGAGGTCAAGGAGGGCCAGGGTGGCCGTGCCGTCGTCGACATCGAGGGCAAGGATTACACCGCTGAGCAGGTGAGCGCCATGACGCTCGCAAAGATGAAGGCCGACGCCGAGAAGTATCTGGGCGAGACCGTCACCGACGCCGTCATCACTGTCCCGGCCTACTTCAACGACGCCCAGCGTCAGGCCACCAAGGACGCCGGTAAGATCGCCGGCCTCAACGTCAAGCGTATCGTCAACGAGCCGACCGCTGCTGCTCTGGCCTATGGCTTGGACAAGCAGGGCACCGACCAGCGCATCCTGGTCTTCGACCTGGGCGGCGGTACCTTCGACGTCTCCATCCTCGACCTCGCTGACGGCGTGTTTGAGGTTCTGTCCACCTCGGGCGACAACCACCTGGGCGGCGACGACTGGGATCAGCGCGTCATCGACTGGATGGCCGATAAGTTCCAGCAGGAGAACGGTGTCGACCTGCGTCAGGACCCCATGGCCCTGCAGCGTCTGAAGGAGGCCGCCGAGAACGCCAAGAAGGAGCTTTCCGCCGCCCAGCAGACCACCATCAACCTGCCGTTCATTACCATGAATCAGTCTGGCCCGCTGCACCTCAACTACACGCTGACCCGCGCCGAGTTCGAGAAGATCACCCGCGACCTGCTCGAGCGCTGCAAGCAGCCTGTCACCAACGCCCTGCGCGACGCCAAGCTTAAGCTCTCCGACCTGACCGAGGTCATCCTCGTCGGCGGCTCCACCCGTATGCCCGCCGTCCAGGAGCTCGTCAAGACGATGACCGGCAAGCAGCCCAACATGTCCGTGAACCCCGACGAGGTCGTTGCCGACGGCGCTGCCGTCCAGGGCGGCGTGCTCACCGGCGACGTCGAGGGCATCCTGCTGCTCGACGTTACCCCGCTGTCGCTGGGCGTCGAGACCATGGGCGGCATCATGACCAAGATGATTGACCGCAACACCACGATCCCGACCTCCAAGACCGAGGTTTACTCCACCGCTGCCGACAACCAGACCAGCGTCGAGATCAACGTGCTCCAGGGCGAGCGCGAGCTTGCCCGCGACAACAAGTCGCTCGGTAAGTTCCAGCTGACCGGCATCCCGGCTGCCCGCCGCGGCGTGCCGCAGATCGAGGTCACCTTCGACATCGACGCCAACGGCATCGTCAAGGTCTCCGCTAAGGACAAGGGTACCGGCAAGGAGCAGCAGATCACCATCTCCGGCTCCACCGCGCTTTCCGACGACGAAGTCGATCGCATGGTCAAGGACGCCGAGGCTCATGCCGAGGAGGACAAGAAGCAGAAGGAAGAGGTCGAGGTTCGCAACCAGACCGACAGCCTGTGCTACTCCACCGAGCAGACCCTCAATGAGCTCGGTGACAAGGTTTCCGCCGACGTGAAGTCCAAGGCCGAGGCCGCTATCGCCGACGCCAAGAAGGCGCTCGAGGGCTCTGACGTCGAGGCCATCAAGGCCGCTGGCGAGTCCCTGCAGTCCGTGGCCTACGAGCTGGCTCAGGTTGTCTACGCCGACGCTCAGCAGCAGACCGACGGTGCCGCCGGCGCCCAGCCTGCCGACGATGACGTCGTCGACGCCGACTACGAGGTTGTGGACGACGAGGACAAGTAATCATGTCCGCCCGTAAAGCTCGCACGGAGGCGGCTGCCGCTGGCGCCGCCCCCGTTGACTCTGAGGAGAAGGACGTGAAGATTCCCGTAGAGGCCGTCGACGATACCGAGGCCAACGAGGCCGCGGCCGCCGAGGCTGTCGAGAACCAGGTAGAGGATTCCAACAAGGAGGCGACGATGACCGAGGACGAGATGGTGGAAGCTGCTATCCGCGCCGGTGAGGAAGCCGCCGACAACGACTTTAAGCTCAAGTTCGAGCAGGCTCAGAAAGAGCTTGCCGACGTGCGCAACGAGCTCGATGCTGCGGCAGAGGCCCAGAAGGCCGCCGAGGACAAGGCAAAGGACGCCACCGAGCGCACCGCCCGTCTGCAGGCCGACTGGGAGAACTTCCGTCGCCGCACCGCCAATGAGCGTATCGCCGAGCGCGAGCGCGCGACCGAGAAGCTCGTCACCGCGCTGCTGCCGGTGGTCGACGATATCGAGCGTGCGATCGACCATGCCCGCAGCCAGGAGCTTGCCGACGACTTTAAGCAGTTCGTCGACGGCGTCGACGCGGTGCATGCCAAGCTGCTCGATGTGTTTGCGCACGAGGGCGTTGAGCCCATCGACCCCAAGGGCGAGGCGTTCGATCCGCTCGAGCACCAGGCCGTGGGCCGCGTCGAGGACGCATCGCAGTACGACGAGACCGTCAACGACGTGTACCAGAAGGGCTACCGCATGGCGGACCGCATTCTGCGTTCCGCGATGGTGACGGTGACCTACGGTGGCGAGAAGCGCCCCGCACCGGAGCCCGAAGCGGCGCCCGAGGATGCTGCGGCCGATACGGCCGAGAGCACCGAGGAGTAATTGAGAAGGGCCCCGGGGCAACACCCGGGGCCCTTTCTGGCCTAGTGCCATATGAAAGCATGAACCGCCGCCCGCTGGGCGACGGATGAAACAGGAGAGGAGCTACGATGGCTGCAGGCAAAACCTTCTATGACATCCTGGGCGTATCCAAGAGCGCCTCCGACAAAGAGATCAAGAGCGCGTTTCGCAAGCTCGCGCAAAAATATCACCCCGATGCCGGCGGTGACGAGGCCAAGTTCAAGGAGATCAGCGAGGCCTACGAGACGCTTTCGGACGAGAAGAAGCGCAAAGAGTACGACCAGATGCTCATGTTTGGCGGCATGCCGGGCGCGGGCGGCGCGTATGGCGGCGGCTACGGTGCCGGCGCGGGTGCCAGCGGCTGGGGCGACATCTTCGACAGCATCTTTAGCGGCAACGGCGCCTGGGGCAGCGATTGGGGCTCGGGCTTTGCCGGGGCTGCGGGCGCTGCCGGTGCCGGCGCGGGTCGCAGCCGTGCTCGCAAGGGCGGCGACCTGTCGCTGACCGTCGATGTGACGGCCGAGGACGCGTTTCGCGGCGTGACGCACAAGGTCACCTATCGCATTCCCTCGACAGGCGAGCAGCAGACCATTACGGTCTCGGTGCCCGCGGGCGCGGTCGACGGCGGCAAGCTACGCTACAAGCGTCGCGGCGAGTATGGCGTTGCCGGCGGCGAGCGCGGCGACCTGGTCGTGACCACGCATGTGGAGGAGCACCCGCTGTTTAAGCGTAAAGGTGCCGACGTGACCATGGAGGTACCGGTCTCGGTCTACGAGGCGGCGCTCGGCTGCACGGTTGATGTGCCCACGCCCGGCGGCGCGACGGTTCGTCTGAAGGTGCCCGCTGGCACCCAGACGGGCAAGAAGTTCCGCTTTAAGGAGATGGGTGCGCCCGACGTTAAGCACCGTGGCCGCACAGGCGCGCTGCTCGTCGAAATCAAGGTACAGGTCCCCACGAACCTGTCCGATGACGAGCGCGATGCCATGACCAAGCTGCGCGAGACCGACACACGCGACTATCGCGAGAAGGTCAACCGTTACAAGGCGACGTACTAGGGCGGTCGCGGCGCACGCCCGCGCCCACGGGCTTATGATGGACGATAACGAGACGGAAAGGGGTCAGGTAGCATGGCCGAGGACAATAGGAACAAACCGCTGTACATGATCAGCGTGGCGGCCGAGCTGACCGGCATGCACCCGCAGACTCTGCGCGTCTACGAGTCCAAAGGCTTGGTGAATCCCCAGCGCTCGGGCGGCAACACGCGTCTGTATTCGCGTGCCGATATCGAGCGCCTGGAGCTCATCAACCAGCTGACCGACGAGGGCATCAACCTTGCCGGCGTGGTGCGCATCCTCGATATGAAGGAGCGTGCCGAGGAGCGCGAGCGCGAGAACGAAAAGCTCCGCGCCCGCGTGCGCCAGCTCGAGGACGAGCTGCACGAGTACAAGATGCAGAAGAAGATCACCGCCCTGGCCCCGCGCGACGGCTCGGTTAACCCCGAACAGGTCATGCGCAAGCTGCTGGGTGCCGGCGGGGATTTGTAGTTACGCGGTTTTACCAAACCGCGTAACGGGCCGACGCTGCGCCCTTGGGTTCCGCCGTTCTAACGAACGGCGGACCGGTCGACGCTGCAAACCCGCCAGAGCGGCAATCTGCCTTTCAACTTCGGCGGCA
>UQUX01000087.1 GCA_900544425.1 uncultured Collinsella sp. | reverse complement strand
ATCTGGTGCCTTTTGCCGAGGCGGCACGCCGTAACAACATCACGGTTGGTATTGCGACCAAATCGAACAATCTTGCAGACCAGCTCATGTACCATGAGCTGCCAAAACTTGCCGAGCAACTGGACGGTGGTCTGTCATTTTGCGCTCTCAAGGGCTATGACCACTATCCGTGCCTGCGCAAGCTTGAGCGCATGAGCCGAGGCCAGGTCGAGATTACCACCAAGCGCGATCCGGCGGACACGCTCACGGCGGTCGCGGTCATTATGGCGTACGTCTGCCAATCAGCCGATGGCGACCTCGACTCGCTTGGCATTCGGTGGCGCAGCGTCAACCGCCCCGACTTTACGACGGCCTCGCGCGAGTGTGCTCGCCGCCTCTGCCCGTTTTTCCCTGATAAATGTTTGGTCCACGGCGCTCGCCGTCGTGCGGCGCATGCCGATGTGGTGGTCACCAACCATTCCCTGCTGTTCCGCAATGTTGCGGCCGAGGGCAGGATTTTGCCTCCGATTCGTCATTGGGTAATCGACGAGGCTCATTCTATCGAGCGCGAGGCGCGCCGTCAGTGGGCGCGCGTGGTGTCGGCGGACGAATCACGCGTTCTGTTTGAGCGCCTGGGTGGCTCGAGCACCGGTGCGCTAAGCCAGGTCTCCCGTGATTTGGCAACCTCCGAGGGCTCTACGCTCTATTTGGGCCTTACTGCCAAGGCGACGTCGACGGTTGCGCGCGCGAGCATGGCAATCGCCGACGTGTTCGATGGCGTTCGCGAGCTCGGCCGCCGTGCCCGTGGGGGTTATGACAATGCCAATCTATGGATTGGCCCCGAGCTGCGCGAATCTGACGACTGGCATGATTTCTTACAGTCGGCCTACACTGCCATCGACGCATTGGAACAAGCTGACAAGAGCGTCGACGCGCTGGTGCAAGCCGTCGCCGCCGACAAGCCCGAGGTTGTTGTCGACCTGGGTGATATTTCGCGCCGCCTGCACGAGCTGGCCGAGAACCTCAAACTCATCATTGACGGCACCGATGAACACTACGTGTATTCGCTGCAGGTCAATCGCAGGCTGCGTGCCGGCGGAGAGTCAATGACCGCAGAGCGCATCGACATTGGCGAGGCCTTGGCAACCGAGTGGCTGCCCGAGGTTCACACGGCTATCTTTGCCTCGGCGACCATGACGGTGTCCAAAAGCTTTGAACACTTTAACCACGCGGTCGGTCTCGATCGCATCGGTGCTTCAACATCCTCGTCGCTGCACTTGGACTCGAGCTACGACTTCGATTCGAACATGGCTGTAGTCGTTGCGGGCGATATCCCCGATCCGCGCGATCGTGAGAGCTATCTTACAGCGCTCGAGCGCGTGCTGGTCGACGCCCATCTTGCCATGGGCGGATCGGTGCTCACACTGTTCACCAATCGGCGCGACATGGAAGACCTGTACGCCCGCGTTGAGCCTAAGATGGCCCGTGCGGGTCTGGAGCTCAACTGCCAGCAGCGCAACTCATCTCCTCGTCGCCTGCGCGACCGGTTTATCAACGAGCCGACCTCGTCGCTTTTTGCCCTTAAGGCCTTCTGGGAGGGATTCGACGCCAGCGGCGAGACGCTGCGCTGCGTCATCATTCCCAAGCTGCCGTTCTCGAGTCCCACGGACCCGCTCTCGTGCGAGCGCAACCTGCGCGAAGACCGCGCTTGGGCGCGCTATTCGCTGCCCGAGGCGGTGCTCGAGGTCAAGCAGGCGGCCGGCCGCCTTATCCGCTCGTCGACCGATTGCGGCGTGCTGATTCTGGCCGACCCGCGCCTGGTGACGAAGGGCTACGGAAAGAAGTTCTTAACGTCGCTGCCCACGAGCTCCTACCAGCGCATCGAATCGGCGCAGATTGGGCACTATCTGCAACTGTGGCGTGCACGCCACGAGCGGCGGCGCTAAAGCGGACAGACGAGGGTTTTTGCCATATCGCACAGACGCTTTGACAGGGCGGGGTCATCCAAGATGCGGATGGCTCCGCCCGCTGCGATTATCTGGCTCAGTAGCCAACGCTCGGAGCCGTAATGCACGGTTACCGTTGCCATGTCTGCCCCGCTGCGCTCGATTAGGGTGATGCCGGCCCAGTCCAGATACTCCGCCATATCGAATGGCATCAAGAGCTTTGCGCTACGCTGCGTCCGAGCAAGGGAATCGTGGAGGGATGTGACGTCCGGTGCATGAGGCACGACGGAGTCTTCCGTCAAGGCGAGTCCCTCGATTTTATCCATGCGATAGGTGCGCTGCTCATCGACCGCGATGTCCCAGGCAATCAGGTATGTTTGGTCGCCGTTTGCCGTAATGCGCAAGGGGTCGACCAGACGCTCACGTGGCCGTGCATCGTCCATCGAGCGATACGAGATGCGGCAGCGAACGCCGTCCTGAATGGCGCAGCTCAGCTGCTGCCAGTGCGACCCGTGGTTGACGGTGTCAAAGACGCGCTGGTTATAGCCGAGCTCTTCGGGTAGAAGGGCATGTCGAATCCGAGCTGCCGTATGCGGCTCGATCCCCAACGATTCAAGTTCATGGTTGAGCACAGCGCCCTCGGCGGCACTCAAGCGCAGCGGTAGCACACGCCCGGCGTCACCGGTGAGGACCACACGCTCGCCGCGGCATTCGCAGATGATGCGCGCGCCCGATTCTCGGTCCGCGAGCGTCGAGACGATCTCGAGAATCTCGTCGAGCGATACCCCTGTGATGTCAAAGCGACTGCAAATCTCGGTTCGTGTCATGCCGCTCTCGCCGGCGGCGTAGAGGGCCTCCATGATGTCGATGGCGCGCGAGAGTCTCTGCTCGCTGGTGAGTTTACGCACGGGCATACTCGTGCACCGTCCTTTCGATGAGGTGGTTCCACGCCTGCTTGAGCGATTTGGGGGCCATGGGCCTCATGCCGTCCATGGCGTGGGCCATGCAAAATGAGGCGGCGGCTTCAAGATCGCGCACGTCAACGGTCCAGGTCCATCCCACATCGGTGTGTGCGAGCTCACCTCGCCCGCGCGTGAGGCCGTTGATCATATCGATCTGCGTCTGAGGGGCGAACGAGAACGTGGCTGCAACGGGCGGTCGGTCGGCAAAATCGAATTCAAAGAACAGATAGTCGTTGAGATTGAAGTTCGCGGGGATGACGTAGGCCTTCGAAGGACGCCAAGCGCGTACGATACGGTCGCAGCGGAATGTCCTGATGTCGTCGGTGACGTTGTCGAGGCCGCAGAAGTACGCCACGCCCTCGCGCTCGAACATGCCGTAGACGCAGACGGTACGTTCTTTCTGCTCGCCGCGTCCGTTCTGATATAAAAATCGCAGCGCGCATCGCTCGGCAAAGGCGCTCCATACCGCATCGACGGTGGGAGAGCGGCGGATCGGTGCTTCGTCCACCGTCGTCCTACCGGTGAGGTAGGCAATCTTTGATCGAATATCGGCAAGCGGTGCGGCAAAAGTGGATGAGCCGGCCGCTAGTGTCTGGTCGATGGCGTTGAGCAGGATATCGGCGTCGTCTGCGGTGATGAGGCCGCCTGCTGCAAAGGTGTGCTCGCGGTCGATTGTCCACGAGCTTTCCTCGGTCTCCTGCGCGCCGGCGGGGCGAACCTCCTTGATTAAGATGCCACGCTCGAGCAGTTTGTCACGATCGCGCCGAAACTTGCGCTTATCCGAGTCGATGTTGCCCGAGCCATATCCCAGGTCAGAATCCAAGACGATCTGCTCGGTCGTCAGCGGTTCGGGGGAGCTATTGAGCACAAAGAAAAGATTGAGGATGCGCTGAGCCGTTTTATCGAAACTGGGCTCCGAATTCCCCTTTTTAATTGTCGCGGTCGCGTCGCTTGCCGTCATAGAGTCCTCGCATGAGAAGGTGGTTTGCTGCCATGATTTTAGTCCGATATGGAGATTAGGCTATATCCTTGTCCGCTCGGGGCGTTAAGATGGCCCGAATTCGGTCGTTTGCGCTCGCTCGGGGTATACTTTCGACTATATACGGTTCTAATGTGCATGCATTGGGCCTATTTGTCGGATTATGGATGTGGAGCGCACATGGCGAACACCCAGAACTATATTAACCACCTGCTGCAGAACACCGGCATTACGCCGGCATGCAGCGAAGAAGAGCGCTTGGCTGCCGAGGATATCGCTCAGATCTTCCGCAACCACGGCTTTGATCCCGAGGTTCAGGAGTTCAATGCCCCGGCGCCCAGTAGATTGGCGTTTGCCGTTACCGGTATTCTTGCGTTTGCCGGCGCCCTGCTGATGGGTATCGGCGGCGGTATCGGCTTGGTTGGCACCTTGCTGGCCATTGTCGGTGCCGTTCTTTACGTGCTCGAGCGCACGGGCCACCCCGTGGTTTCGCGTCTGGGCAAGACGGGCGTGAGCCAAAATGTCATCGCCTACCACAAGGCCTCGGGCCCGCTCGCGTCTCCGCGCAACCGCCCGGTGGTCGTTGTCGCACACTACGACTCTCCCCGTGCTGAGCTGCTCGCCCGCGAGCCCTATGCTTCGTATCGTGCGCTCATTGCCAAGCTGTTGCCCGTTGCCACGGTTGCCCCTGCTGCCGTTGCCATCCTGCGTATCCTGCCCCTCTCCGGCGCGCTCAAGGTTCTGCTGTGGATTGTCGCGATCCTCGCTTCCCTCGTTGCACTTGCCAACGCGGCAAACATCATCTCTAACCGCCACATTCTTCCCTATACGTCCGGCGCGGTGTGCAACAAATCTTCTGTCGCCGCTATGCTCGGCGTTATGGACAACGTTGCTCCCTTCCAGGGTGAAAACGAGTTTCCCGACGATGTTCCGTTCGATACCTATTTTGGGGAGCAGAAGCGTCGTGCCGAGGAAATGGCGCGCGCAGCGGCGGAATATGCCGCGGCCCAGCAGCAAAACGACTACGGCAACACCATCGAGTATGAAGAGCCTACCTGCGCCGAGGACGAGTTCGGTCAGCCGATTGCTCCCGACGCTCAAACCGAGCCCGAACAGGGTGAGGCTTTCGACGAGCAGATCGAGGGCTTTGAGGGTGCGTCTGCCGACGAGACGCTGATCGGCGCCATCGCGCCCGAGGATCAGAATCAGGCTGTCCAGGCCGAAGAGTTCAATGACGAGGTTTCCGCTGCCGAGCCGGTGGAGGAGCCTGTCGCGGCCGAGCCCGAGCCCAAGCTCTATCGCAATGCCGCCGGCAACATCCGCTTTGGTTCGGATGCCATCCGTGCGCTCGGAATGCTTCCCGAGTCCTGCACGCTCGATTACGAGGAGGGCGAGGAGCCGACGTTTGAGCCCGAGCCTGCCCCCGTCGTGACTGCACCTGCGCCCGCTGTCATCGTGGATGATGAGTCTGCCGCGGTTGCCGCTGCCGTTGCCGAGCCCGAGGCGGTGTCCGCGATCGATCCCGCGGCAGGACTGGACGTTTTGGCTCCCGCCGCGCCGGCGCAAGACGTTGCGGACGAGTCTGACGACGATTACGTTGAACAGCCGAGGCGCGTGTCTTACGAGAGCGATACTGATTTCTCGGCCGAGATTCCCGCGGCAACGCCCCATGCCGACATTGCATCCGCGTTCTCGTCGATTGGCGCCAGCGCTTCCAACTTCTTTAAGGGTGCGCTTGCAAAGGGCAAGAAATTTGTCGACGATTTCGAGGAGAAGCGCGCTGCCGCACGCGAGGCTGCCGAGCAGGAGGCTATCGCTCAGCAGCAGGCAGCCGAGGCGGCACGTGAACACGCGGCGCAAGAGTTCGAGCAGAACGAGGCTATGCAGTCCGCGTCCGTCGACGCCGCCGAAGCTACAACGTCCTTTGAGTCCCAGCAACCGGCGTCCGCGGATGTTGTTGAGGCGACGACGTCTTTCGAGGCTCAGCAGCACGTCGATAGCACCATGTCGTTTGATGCCGCGCAGTTCGATTCCACGATAACGTTTGAAAAGCAAGGCACCGCGATTGCCGAGCCCCTTCCTGTTTCCGATGAGCAGGGCGACGCGGCAGACGATGACGAGCCCATTGATGCTGCCGAGGACGAGCCCGTCGAGGCCAACTCTGGCGAAGAGCAATACGCGGCAGCCGAGCAAGCTGATTCGACCGAGGCCGAGCAGGAGGAAGTGCCTGCGGTTTCCGAGACTCTCGAAACGGATGAGTCGCGGCCTTACTCCACGCAGATTTTCACCATGCCGACCCCGAGTGGTTCCGGTGCCACGGTTGCCAATGTCGCTCCCACCCAGGACGAAACGGTCGATTCCCTTATGGCCCAGATTTCCTCCCAAGCATCGCCGCGTCCGCAGATGAATGTTCCCGATCCGGCGTCGGCACCGTCGCCTGCACCTTCCTCGTCTCCGCTGGCTTCGGTCCCCGATCCGTCGCTGCCGTCCATGAAGCAGGCAAACGTTGCGTCTCGCACGTCGCTGTTCGACCTTCCCGATCCCTCTGCCCAGGTCAACGACCCCTTTGCTACTGCCCAGGGTCCCGAACCCACATCGGCACCCGTTGCGCCTCCTATGCCCGTTGCATCGGGCGCGCAGCCGATCGAGACCATTTCGGCTCCCGCCCCGGCGGCACCCAAGTCTCGCAAGCGCGGCCTGGGTGGCCTGTTCGGTCGTAAAAAGAAAAACGAGCAGGACAGCATGAGTGACTGGCTGGGCGTCGAAGACGATTACGATGCCAAGAAGTCCGGTCGCGGCATCGGTTCGTGGGATAATTTCGAGGACGATAACGATGGCTGGAAGGGCGGCGCTACGTCTTCCGACGGCGCTTCTTCCGAAGATATGCTCTCGGCTGTCGCCTCTATGGGCGATGATGAGCTGCTCGGTCACGATATCTGGTTTGTGGCAACGGGCGCCTCGGATTGTGATGGCGCCGGCATGAAGGCCTTCTTGGCTTCGCATCGCGACAAGCTCCGCGGCGTATTCTTCATCAATCTTGAATCCGTCGGCGCCGGTAGGCTTTCGGTGGTGACGGTCGAGGGCGAGCAGCAGCTGCTCAAGGGCGATCGCCGCATCATGAACCTGGTCAGCAAGGTGTGCAAGTCGTTCCATGTCGATTGTGGCGCGCTCGAGATGCCCTATGCCAAGACCGATGCCTATGCCGCGCTCGAGGCGAGCCGCCGAGCCCTCACCATCGCCGGCGTGGACGGCACGCGTCTGGCTTGCGCTCGTACCGAGGACGACCTGCCCCACAATGTTAACCCGACGAACATTGCCACGGTATCCGAGGTCGTGACCGAGGTTATCCGCCGTTCGTAGACGGAGCTCTAAGGAGTCAACGTGTTTTCGTATATTAAGCGCCATTGGCCTGTCTACGTGATTTTGACCTTGATTGCCATTGCGTTAGGATTTGGGGCCGCCTACATCGTGGGTGCAAAGGGCTCGACCCCCGCCTCCGCAATCAGCGAAGAGGTGGAGCAAGAACAGAGTACGGGTGCCGATGGGATTCCTGAGTCCGAGCAGGCAATCGTTGATGGTGGATCTTCGTCTGCAGAGTAGATACGGCGATTTACATGATTGAAAGCGGGCGAGCCAGGGGACTGGCTC
>UQUX01000086.1 GCA_900544425.1 uncultured Collinsella sp. | reverse complement strand
TTTAACCTTGCGCACCTCGCCTCGGAGCACGCGCGATCGTCCATACGCATCGTTCTCAAAACGTGAAACGCGACCGATAACACGCACGTACGCCCCGACCTTGAGCTCGCGGTCGCACGATAGGCGAACCGTTGCCAAGTTCTTACCGTCCGCGCGTGCCTCGCAGGTATAGGAATACACGTCGTCGTTTATGGATGGATCGCCCTGCACGATAAACTCGAGGCCGCTTGCCGCTCGACCGTCGAGCGCCTTCGAGGCGCTGAGCGCACCCACAGCCCACCACGCCGAGACGACCGCTCCCGCCACGAGACCGACGGACGCGGCATACAACCACCGCTTCAAAGGGGCAAGCCGCGCACAAGATTGAGCCAGCACAACGAATACCGTCGTCGCAACGGGAATGGCCCATAGCAGCCCGACCGCCGGCGCCTGCTCCCTCAGCAGCGCATCAGCGGCCACGTTGAGCACCGAGGCGCAGCTCATGCACATGCCGGCACACAGGGCCATCGTCCACGGCATCAGGGGCCGCGGAGGCATCACATGCTCGCGCTCGGTCGCACTCATACGCAGATGCAATCTTTGATTTTGGCAAGCTTCTTCTCGCCGATTCCCGAAACACGCATCAGATCGTCAACCGAGGCAAAAGCACCGTTCTTTGTCCGCTCATCGATAATCGACTGTGCCATGGAGGGACCGATGCCCGAGAGCGTCTGCAGTTCTGCCGCGCTTGCCGTATTGATATTTACTAGGCCTGTTGCGCCACTCACGCCCGATGATGCGAAAGCCCCACCATCAACACCGGCTTCCGCAATGGGCGCCTGCTGCTCCCCTTCCGTTGGAACGTGGATTTTTTGTCCATCGACGACCTTGGATGCCCGATTGAGCCCCGTAACGTCTGCCTCGGGCGCCAGCCCGCCGGCGGCATCAATCGCCTGAGCCACCCGCGCGCCGTCCTTGAGCCTGTATACACCGGGCGACACAACAGCGCCATCAACATCGACATAGACTTCTGCCGCGGCAGACGCCTTAGACGAAGAGCCTTCGGATGTCTTTCCGCTCGAGGCATCGCCGGATCCCGGCTCCACCAACGAGTCTGAACCGTCAGTGCGCTCAAACGACACGCCGCCGGCACCGCCGCCAAGGTTCGCCATCGCCAAGCCGCTCGCCATCGCAATGACGACCAGTATCGCCACGACCACCGCCTTATGACCGAACAGCTTGTCCGCCAAGCGGTCCATCTTTTTGACCCGTTCGTGTTGTTCGCGCTGCGCCATAGCAAAACCTCCCAACACCATCGTGTCAGGAAAGGAACTCCGCAACAGCTACGCTCCAAAACCGGTTTTAGCGGTCAAACCAAAAACCGACCAAAACCTTGCACAAATCTGTCCATTTATTCAGGCACACGTCAGCAAATGAACACTTAGCCGCAAAATGCCCAGATAGCAAAAGACCGACGATGCAGGCGCATCGTCGGTCTATGCACAAATTTACTCGTGATCTTGGTAAATCTCACGCGGAGCAAGCTCCGAATGTTTGCGTTTTAAGGTCTTGGGGGCCTTATACGTGTTGCTCTCGAAGTCGATGTACTCGGTCTGCTTGAGCAGGCGCTCGATCATCTCCTCGTGATCGAACAACTCCCAGGCCTCATGCACGGCATCGAGTTTAGCGTGCGTCTCGGGACGGCGCGGCATAAATAGCGTGCAGCAGTCGGGAGCGGCCTCAGTCGAGATATCGAACGTACCGATCTCCTCGGCGCGCGCGATGATCTCCTGCTTGTCCGAACCGATGAGAGGGCGGAACACGGGGATCTTCACGGCCTCGTTGACGGCCATGATGTTCTCAAGCGTTTGGGAGGCAACCTGCCCAAGCGATTCGCCTGTAACGATGGCCTTGGCGCCCTCGATGTGTGCAATGCGCTCGGCAACCGAATACATAATGCGGCGATACATGATCACGCGCAGATTGCTGGGACAGGTGACCGAAATCTCACGCTGGCAGTCGCCAAACGGCACCACGTACAGGCGGCCGATCTGGACACCCGGCTCAAGCGCACGGATGATGTCCTGCACCAAATACTCGCTCGTATCGGGCGTCTGCGGACGACCAGAGAAATGTACCGGCACGCACACCGCGCCGCGACGCGCGAGCATCCAGGTCGCCACCGGAGAATCGATACCCGACGACAGCAGCGTCACGACCTTGCCGGCAGAACCCACCGGCAGACCGCCCACGCCGCGCTCGGAGCGCGCGTACACATAAACGCTACCCTGGACCACCAGTACGTGCACCATCGCATCGGGGTCGTGCATTTGAACCTTTTTATCGGGGAAGGCCTCACACAACACCTCGCCCACCTGACGGTTGATGTCAATCGAGGTGAGCTCATAGTCGGTATTGGAGCGCTTGGCGTGCACCTTAAACGAATCGAAGGAACCAAACTCGCGCAGCGCCTTCACGGCGGCGGCACAGTACTCCTGAGGGTCGCGATTGGTGTGATACGCCAAAGACACACGGGCAACGCCGGGAACGGTGCGAATGACACGCGCCGCCTCGTCGGCCTGATGCTCGTTAAAGGTCACGAGGATATAACCGGAAATTCGAGACACGGCATTCACGGAAAAGGCGGCCAAGGCCGCCTTGATGTTATCCATGAGGATATGCTCAAAATGTGCGCGGTTCTTACCCTTCAGTCCAACCTCGTGATAGTGGACCAGGCAGACGCGAGCCGCCATTTAGGCTTCAGCAACCTTGTGGCCGAGTGCCTTCTCGTAACGGGCCTCGTCGTAAGAGATGTCGCCGTCGACAATCTCGTCCATAGCCATCGAAATGGTATCGGCACCGGAAAGCCCGATGGTGATGTCATCGACATCCTGGACGGCAAGCACGCGGTTGTGCTGGCCACGCAGCATGCTGTTAATATCGCAGGCGCGCTTGGAGGCAAGCGAAGCAAGCAGGAAGCGGTTGTGATCGGTCTTCTCCAGAAGATCGTCAATGCAAGGCTTTACAACGGACACGGACCTCAGATCCTTTCATGCATATCGAGAACGCGAACGAGCTCATCGGTCGCGCGGTCGAGATCGTCATTAACCACGACGTCGTCGTAGCGGTCGGCAAGGGCAAGCTCATCGGCGGCGTTTGCCATACGCAGCTCAATCGTCTCGGGCGTCTCGGTACCGCGACCGACTAGACGCTCGCGGAGCACCTCAAGCGAAGGCGGCTTGATAAAGATCAGCACGGCCTCGGGGAAACGCTCCTTCACCTGCAGGGCGCCCTGGACATCGATCTCCAAAATCAGAGACGCGCCCGAGGCGAGCTTGGATGTGACCTCGCTCACCAACGTGCCGTAGCAGTTACCGTGGACCTCGGCCCACTCAACAAACTCGCCGTTTGCCACGCGGCGGTCGAACTCCTCGCGCGTCAGAAAAAAGTAGTTGACGCCGTCGACCTCACCTTTGCGTGGTGCTCGCGTGGTAGCCGAAACCGTCAGGCCCAGGTTCGAGCGGCGCTCGCGCACACGAGTGACGAGCGTACCCTTCCCTGCGCCTGACGGTCCAGAAATCACAAAGAGCTTGGAATCCTGAGCGCTCACTTATTTGGTCAGCTGCTCGAGGAGCTGCTCGCGCTGACGGACGCCGAGGCCCTGGACGCGACGGGTAGCGGAGATACCGAGCTCCTCCATGATCTTGGCGGCCTTGGCCTTGCCATAACCAGGGAGAGACTCGATGAGGGTGGAAACCTTCATGCGGGAAGCGATGGGGTCATCGGAGTTGAGCACGGACTCGAGGGACTTCTCGCCCTTCTTGATCTGCTCGCGAAGCTCAGCGCGGGCGTGACGTGCGGCAGCAGCCTTCTCAAGAGCCTGCTTACGCTGCTCATCGGTAAGCTGAGGGAGTGCCATTCGTACCTCCAAATAGTTGGGTTATATCTGATTCAATAATTGGCATTTTAGCACGTAGAACGTACAAAATGCCCAATCGCGGCTCCATAGGTTAGACGATACCCGCAAAAAGTGCAATATACTGCGCCCAAAGTTAAGCCCCTGACCTGCGATTCCACACAAAGGATGGGAAAGTTTACGCAGGCACAGGGGCTATTTTGTGCTAATGAGACCCAAAAGTGGTGACTTAGGGGAATCTTTTAGGCGACGTTTTCGACCAGCTCGGCGACGATGGCGTCAAAGGCGGCAACCGGATCGTCGGCGCCGGTGATGGGACGGCCCACCACAATGTGGCTCGCACCGCGCTCGATAGCCTGGGAAGGCGTCGCCACGCGGGACTGGTCACCAAGGGCGGCACCCACCGGACGCACACCCGGAGTCACGATCAGGGCATCAGGGCCCAGCAGCTCACGCATGTCGTGAGCCTCCATCGGCGAGCACACAATGCCATCGATGCCGTTGGCCTGAGCGAGCTTTGCCAGGCGGGCGGCCTCCTCGGCCACGGGCGACTCGACGCCGATCTCGCTCAAGGCATCCTGATTCATGCTCGTGAGCACGGTGATGGCGACGAGCTTGGCGCGGTCCTCGCGCGCCTCCTCGGCACCCTCGCGGCAGGCAGCGAGCATGGCGCCCGAACCCAAGCCGTGAACCGAGAGCAGGTCGGCACCGGCAAGCGAGGCCGAACGGGCGGCACCGCGAACCTGATGCGGAATATCATGGAACTTAAGGTCAAGGAAGACCTTAAAGCCCAGGTCCTTAAAGGTCTTGACGATCTCGGGGCCCTCAGCGTAATAGAGCGTCATACCAACCTTAAGCCAGGCGGCATGGCCCGAAAGCTCGTGGGCGAGCTCGAGCGCACGCTCACGATCGCAGTCGAGGGCGACGATTACGCGGTCGCGGGCATCGGTCTCTAGCATTCGAAAGCACCTACCAGCTCGTTGATGTCCTTTACGCCCTGGGACTCGGCCCAGGCCTCGAGCTCATGCGCGATCTTGAGCGAAGCGCACGGATCGACGAAGTTGGCCATGCCAACCGACACGCAGGTGGCGCCAGCCAGGATAAACTCGGCCGCATCTTCGCCCGTCATGACACCGCCGACACCGTTGATGGGGATATCGACGGCCTGAGCGACCTCCCAGACCATGCGAACGGCGATGTGGTGGCACAGCGGGCCCGAAAGGCCGCCCTTGGGCTTGGCCACGCGGGACTTGCGGGTATGGACGTCGATGGCCATGCCCTGAATGGAGTTGATGACCGAAAGGCCGTCGGCGCCGGCAGCCTCGAGGGCCTTGGCGATCTCGGCGACGTTGACCGGCGCCATCTTCACGAACAGCGGCTTATCGGTCACCTTACGGCAGGCAGCCATAACGGCAGAGGCGCCCTCGGGCGAGGAGCCCATGGCAGCACCGCCGGCGGCAATATTGGGGCAGCTGACGTTAATCTCGTAGCCGGCAGCCCAGGGGCACAGCTCGACATACATCTCGAGTGCGCGGACAAACTCGTCAACGGAGTGGCCGGCAACCTGGCAGATGACCTGGCAACCGTCCTTGGAGAGCTGCTCGAGCCACGGACCGGACTCACGGGCAAAGGCAGCCACGCCGGGGTTCTGAAGGCCCACGGAGTTGATCATACCGCCGGGAATCTCAGCCATGCGGGGCGCGGGATTGCCGGGCCAGGGCTCGGCAGCGCAACCCTTGGTGGTGATGGCGCCCAGCTGGGAAACATCAAAGAAGTTCTGGAACTGCCAACCGTAGCCAAAGGTACCGGCTGCGGTGTTGATGGGGTTCTGCATCTTGACGCCGCCGAAATCGACGGCCATGTTCACGGTACCCACTAGAAGACCACCACCTTGGAAGCATCGAACACGGGGCCGCACATGCAAGCACCCTTCATACCGTCGACCGTCTCGACATTGCAGGTGTTGCAGGCACCAAAGCCACAGCTCATCATGCGCTCAAGCGACACCTCGCAGTACGCACCGGCCTCAGCGGCAGCGGCGGCGACTTTCTTCATCATGACGGCGGGACCGCAGCTGGCGACGTAGCCGTAGCCGCCCTCGCCGAGCAGCTCGGCGGCAGGATCGGTGCAAAAACCGTGCGTGCCGAGCGAACCGTCGTCGGTGCAAACGTTGACCGTGTCGCACAGGGCACGGAACTCATCGATGCCCACGGCCTTGGACGCGGTGCCAAAGCCCAGGCACACGTCGACGGCCACACCCTGCTCGGCAAGCTTGTCGGCAAGGCACAGCACGGGCGGAACACCGATGCCGCCCGCCACGAGCAGCGCCTTCCTGGTGCCCTCGGGTACCATCCAGCCACGGCCGCCGGGGCCCAACAGGTTAGAGGTGGAGCCAGGGCCCATCTGGGACAAACGACGGGTATCGTCGCCCACGACGGCATACCACAGCTCGACGGTGCCGGCCTCGGCGTCGGCGCGGTAGTAGCTCAGGGGCACGCGAAGCAGCGAGGACGCATCGCCGGGTACGGCGATGTTCACAAACTGACCGGGCTTGAGCGCACTTGCAAGCTTGGGGGCCGAGATGACGAGCGAGAAGATGCCGTCGGCAATCTCCCGGTTCGAGACGACCTCGAAGTCGTGCATGCGTGCAGTGGAAGGTGTGGGCATAGACGCTCCAATCCCCCATGCGGTTGCATGGTCCAAACGAATAGAAAGCGCGGCACCGCAAGGGCGCCGCGCACAAAAGCGATAAGGCTATGCTAGCAGATGCAGCCGTCGGCAAGCGTCTGCTTACCGCCGACAAACACATCGGTGGCACGACCGGTGAGCGTGCGGCCGGCAAAACCGGAGTTCTCGGCGCGCGACTCGTAACCGTCCTCGCCAACCGTCCAGGTTGCGGAGGGGTCGAACACGGTCAGGTCGGCAACGGAGCCCGCCTTGACCTGAACCTGGTCGAGACCCAGGATCTCACGCGGCTTGATGGCCATGAGCTCGACCATGCGGCCCATGCTCATCTTGCCCGTGTTAACCAGCTCGGTGAGCACAAGCGACAGCGAGGTCTCGAGGCCGATCATACCAAAGGGCGCAAGCTCGAACTCGCGGGCCTTCTCCCACGGGGTGTGAGGAGCGTGATCGGTGACGATAACGTCGACGGTGCCGTCGATGACACCCTGACGGATGGCCTCGGCATCCTCCTCGGTACGCAGCGGCGGATTGACCTTGAGCGAGGTGTTGTAGGTCTCGTCCAGGTCGTTCTCGGTCAGGAACATGTGGTGCGGGGTGGCCTCGCAGGTAACCTGAACGCCAGCGGCCTTACCGGCACGCACGATCTCCAGGCCATGGGCGGTGGAGATGTGCTGGATGTGCAGCTTGGCACCGGTCAGCTTGGCGATCTCGATGTCGCGGGCGATCTGGAGCTCCTCGCCGGCAGCCGGCCAGCCCTCGAGAGCCAGACGGGTCGAGACCTTGCCCTCGTTGATCTGGCCGTGGCCGACCAGGTCCTCGTCCTGGCAGTGGCTCATAAAGACCTTGCCGAACATCTTGCCGTAGTCCATGCAGCGACGGAGCATGCCCGCGCCCTGCACGCCACGACCGTCGTCGGTGAAGGCGACGGCGCCGTGGGCGACCATATCGCCCATCTCGGACATGGCCTCGCCCTTAAGACCGCGGGTCATGGCGCCCGACGGATAGACGCGGCAGTGACCGACCTCGGCAGCACGGGACTTGACGAACTCCACAACGGTGCCGTTAT
>UQUX01000085.1 GCA_900544425.1 uncultured Collinsella sp. | reverse complement strand
CCCTCACCGGCGGTGGTGATAAGGATGGCGCCGGCACAGGCAATGACCGCGACGATGGCGATGGCGATCGAGAAGACGATGACCTTCTTTTGCGTCTGGCTGCGCTCTGCCGCCGCCTTGGCGCGCAAGCTGTCGGGGGCAACGCGCGCCGTGGTCGCGCGCCCCGCAATCTGGCGCATCTCCTGCGTAGTCGCGGCGCCGCCCAGGTGCTCCTCGGCATTAAATTCAACGGGCTCATAGGCGCCGGCGGGGTAGTCGACGTCGGCGTGCGTACCTTTGAGGGCTTTGGCGCTGGCAGAGATAAAGTGGCGGTAGACCTGCGAGGACACAACGGTGATGACCGAGCTCACGGCGGCACCGATCACCGATCCGGCGATACCGATCTTGGAAGCAAGCGCGACGCTTGTGGCGGCTGCTGCGGCGCCGGCGATGATCTGGGGAATGGAAATGTCATCGAACAGGCCCTTTTTGGGCGCGATGGCTATGGTCTGTCCGATGGAATGGTTTTCGTGAACGCCGTTGTTGAGCGCGGCTGGTGTCATGACGCGCGTGCGCGGCGCGTCGGTGTACTTGGTTGTCATACGGGGCCCTCCCGGTGTAAATCTGCTTCGTTTCATGCAGCCATCAGGGTACCCATCAGATGTGAATCGTACGTGACATTTAACAGATACCATCAACTTATCAATAGCTCACCAAGTTGGTGGGATGCGGTTACACCCGGCGGTTGAACTACAATAGGGCTTGCTAATTGTTGTGAATGGCGTTTACGCACGGGAGCATTCTTATGAATCTTCACCTTTCTCAGTCTGATGGCTTTTTGCGTGTGGCGGCGGCTTCGCCCAAGATTCGCGTGGCCGATGTCGAGGGCAATGCCGAGGTTGCACTGACGGCTGTTCGCGAGGCTGCCGAGCGCGGCGTTCGCGCGCTGGTGTTGCCCGAGCTTAACCTGACCGGCTATACCGCGGCCGACCTGTTCCATAACCGCACGCTGCTGCATGCCTGCGAGGCTGCTCTGGTGCATATCCTCGATGAGACTCGTGAGCTGCCGATTGTCTTTACCATCGGTCTTCCCGTGGCGGTGGCCGAGAACATCTACAACTGCGCCGCCGTGTGCTGTGCGGGTGAGCTTTTGGGTCTTACGGCCAAGAAGTATCTGCCCAACTATGGCGAGTTCTATGAGCGCCGTTGGTTTGCTCCGGCGCCTGCGGATCCTGTGTGGGTCGAGTTTGCCGGTCAGGGTCCGGTTCCGCTGGGTTCGGGGCTTGTCTACCGCTGCTGTGATGAGGGCGCCGAGGACCTGGTGCTGGGCGTTGAGGTCTGTGAGGACCTGTGGGTGCCGGCGCCCCCTTCGACCGAGATGGCGCTTGCCGGTGCGACGGTGATTCTCAATCCGTCGGCCTCGGACGAGATTATCGGTAAGGCAGATTACCGCCGCAGCCTCATCTCCAATCAGAGTGCGCGCCTGTACTGTGCCTATGCCTATGCAGACGCGAGCGAGGGCGAGTCCACGACCGACATGGTCTTTGCGGGGGAGAACCTCGTCTACGAAAACGGCTCCAAGCTCGCCGCGACCAAGCTGCTTACCTGCGACATGGCCGTCGCCGACGTTGACCTTGACCGCCTGGTTGCCGAGCGCCGTCGCTCGACGACGTGGACGCGCACGGACGATGCGCCGGAGGCCACGACCGTTGAATTTTCGTTTGAGGGCGTGCCGGCAGATGAACCTGTCCTGCGCGATGCGTTCGACATCGACCGTGTCTTCCCCCGCGCGCCCTTTGTGCCGGCCGACCATGGCGACCTGGCCGAGCGTTGCGAGACCATCCTCGACCTGCAGACCGCCGGCCTCAAGACCCGCCTTGCCCATACGGGTACCACGGCCGCAGTCATCGGTCTTTCAGGCGGCCTGGACTCCACGCTGGCGCTGCTCGTGACGGTTCGCGCCTTCGATGCACTGGGGCTGCCGCGCACCGGTATCACAGCCGTGTCCATGCCCGGCTTTGGCACGACGCATCGCACCAAGTCGAATGCCGAGTCGCTTGCCCGCGACCTGGGTGTGAGCTTCCGCGAGGTTTCGATCCACGCGGCTGTGGAACAGCACTTCAAGGACATTGAGCACGATCCGGCCGTGCAGGACGTGACCTACGAGAACAGCCAGGCGCGCGAGCGTACGCAGATTTTGATGGATCTGGCCAACCAGGCTGGCGGTTTTGTCATCGGCACGGGCGATCTGTCGGAGCTGGCGCTCGGCTGGGCTACCTATAACGGCGACCACATGAGCATGTACGCCGTCAACGCGAGCGTGCCCAAGACGCTTGTGCGCCATCTGGTGCGCTATGCGGCCGATGTCTTTGGTGGGCGCATTGCCGAGGTCCTGCTCGATATCCTCGATACGCCAGTGTCCCCCGAGCTTCTGCCGCCCACGGGCGATGGCGAGATTGCGCAGAAGACCGAGGATTTGGTGGGGCCGTACGAGCTGCACGATTACTTCCTCTATTACCTGCTGCGTTTTGGCTTTGAGCCGGGCAAGATCTACCGCATGGCGCTCAAGAGCTTTGAGGGCGTCTACGACGCCAAGACCGTTCACACGTGGTTGCGTACGTTCTACCGTCGCTTCTTTGCCCAGCAGTTTAAGCGCAGCTGTCTGCCTGATGGTCCCAAGGTGGGCTCGGTGACACTCAGCCCGCGCGGTGATTGGCGTATGCCGAGTGACGCCAGCTCGCATCTGTGGCTTGCGCAGATCGACGCGCTCGATGCAGTTGACTAAGGTTGGCTAAATTGAACCAATACGGGGGTTGCAAGCGTTACACTTTTGCAATCTGATGGCCCGTATCGCGCGGCGCTCTTGTCAGAGCGCCGCGTTTTTCATATCGAAAGGTGGCACCATGCAGGCATCGCAGCGTCTCGACCGCTTTGGCGCGGAGGTCTTCGCCTCGCTCAACAACAAGCTTCTCGCGCTGAAGGCTCAGGGCAAGACCATTTACAACATGAGCGTGGGCACGCCCGACTTTAAGCCGTACGACCACGTGGTCGAGGCGCTCACGCAGGCGGCCCAAGATCCCGAGATGTGGAAGTACGCCCTGCGCGACCTGCCTGAGCTTAAGCAAGCCGTGTGCGATTACTACGAGCGTCGCTTTGGCGTTTCGGGCATTACGCCGTCCATGGTGCAGTCGTGCAACGGCACGCAGGAGGGCGTGGGTCATTTGGGCCTGGCTCTGCTCGATCCGGGTGACACCATTCTAGTTCCCGATCCGTGCTACCCGGTCTTTGAGGCGGGTGCGAAGATTGCCGATGCCAAGCTCGAGTACTATCCGCTGGTTGCCGAGCACAATTACCTGCCCTATGTGGCGGGCATCGATCCCGAGGTGGCCGATCGCGCCAAGTACATGATCGTTTCGTTGCCCGCGAACCCGGTCGGCTCGGTGGGTACGCCCGAGGTCTACGAGGAGATTATCGCCTTCGCGCGTGAGCACGATCTACTGATTGTTCACGACAACGCGTACTCCGACATCGTGTTCGACGGCGAGCCGGGCGGAAGCTTCTTGCAGTATCCCGGTGCGCTCGAGGTGGGCGTTGAGTTCTTCTCGCTCTCCAAGTCGTTTAACGTCACCGGTGCGCGTATCGGCTTTTTGGTCGGCCGCGAGGACGTGGTCTCGGCCTTTGCCAAGCTGCGCAGCCAAATCGACTTTGGTATGTTCTTCCCGATCCAGAAGGCTGCTATCGCCTGTCTGAACGGTCCGCGCGATGAGGTCGAGGCGCAGCGTCTGAAGTACCAGGAGCGCCGCGATGCCCTGTGCGACGGTCTTGAGGGCCTGGGCTGGGAGCGTCCCAACGCGCATGGCTCTATGTTCGTGTGGGCCAAGCTTCCCGGTGGTCGCACCGATTCCATGGCGTTTTGCGAGGAGCTTATGGAGAAGGCCGGCGTTGTGGTGACGCCGGGCGCGAGCTTTGGTCCTTCGGGCGAGGGGCACGTGCGCATGGCGCTGGTCTTGCCGCCCGACCAGATCGCTTTGGCTGTCGAGGCCATTCGCGAGGCGGGCCTGTATTAGAAAGTTGTTTCGGCTCGTCAATAGCTCGAAACCGATTTCGTGCAGTTATTTTACGAATTCTGCAAATAATTTCGGTAAGCGGTCGATATTTGGCTGCGAATAGGAGCATAATCAAAGTCCCGATTGGATGTATTGGGATTACGGCAAGCCGCTCGGGTCGTTCCCGGGCGGCTTGTTTGTGGAGAGAGATGGGAGTTTCTAATGGTTAACGAGAAGAAGGTCGCTATTGTCGGCTGCGGTTTCGTCGGTTCGTCTTCGGCGTTCGCGTTGATGCAGAGCGGTCTGTTCTCCGAGATGGTTCTCATCGACGTGGACAAGAACCGCGCCGAGGGTGAGGCCCTGGATATCGCGCACGGCATGACGTTTGCCGAGCCGATGAAGATCTACGCCGGCGATTATTCCGATGTCGCCGACGCCGCCATGATCGTCGTCACCGCTGGCGCTGCCCAGAAGCCCGGTGAGACCCGCCTGGACCTGGTCAACAAGAACGTCAACATTTTTAAGTCCATTATCCCCGAGATTAAGAAGTCTGGCTTCGACGGCATTCTGCTCATCGTCTCCAACCCGGTCGATGTTCTGACTTATGCCGCCATCAAGATGTCCGGCTTGCCCGAGGGCCATGTCATCGGCTCCGGCACCGTACTCGACACCGGCCGTCTGCAACAGATGCTTGGCGCCCACGTCGAGGTTGACCCGCGCGACGTTCAGGCCTACGTCATGGGTGAGCACGGCGACTCCGAGTTTGTCGCTTGGTCCAGCGCTCAGGTTGCTGGCGTTCCGCTGAACACCTTCTGCGAGCTTCACGGTCATCTGGAGCACGAGGCTGCCGAGAAGCGTATCGCCGAGGACGTCAAGAACTCCGCCTACACCATCATCGAGAAGAAGCACGCCACCTACTACGGCGTCGCCATGGCCGTCAAGCGCATCTGCACCGCTGTCATGCGCGATGAGCAGACCGTTCTGCCCGTTTCCTCGCTCATGGTGGGCGAGTATGGCCTGTCCGATCTGGCTATCTCCATGCCGACGGTCGTTGGCCGCGACGGCGTCGTCTGCCGCGTCCCCGTGCCGCTGAACGATGACGAGCAGCATGAGCTCACCGCCTCCGCCAAGGCCCTCAAGGACATCATCGACAGCGTCGACTTCTCCTGCTAAATCAAGCTCGCTAGAGCGAAAAGCTACAATGAAGGCGTCCGGGTCCACACGGCCCGGGCGCCTTTTTGGTGCAAAGTAACCTGACCCCAATGCACCATAGTTGATGGGAGGGCCATGTCGGATTCGCCTAATTTTTTGACCTATGCCCAGACAGCGTTTGATCCGTTTGAGGAACGGCCGTTCTGCGCGGTGGATAGCTTGGTCTTTGCGTGGTTGTCCTATTTGCGTTTGCCGGGTGATATGGCGGAGCTGACGAACTGGCAGGGCCTAGACGTACGCGAGCTGCTGCGCGCCGAGTGCTACCAAGACATGATTGGCGACCTGTGGGATCCGGAGGGGAGTCGTGCCCTGTTGGAGGCTGTGGCAGCAAGCCCTCGCTACCGTGGCGTTCGTGTTTGCGGCTATCGTAGCGTGAGTGATGCCGAGACAACGGAGCAGTTTGCGGCCATGACGTTCCGATTTCCGGCGGGGTTTAGCTATCTTGCCTTCCGGGGGACCGACAGCACGATTGTGGGCTGGAAAGAGGACTTTAACATGGCGTTCCGGTGTCCTGTGCCGGCCCAGGAATCCGCGGCGCGTTATGTAGACGAGGCGGCGGATGCGATTGACGGGCCGCTTTTGTGCGGAGGTCATTCCAAGGGTGGAAACCTTGCGGTGTACGGTGCGGCGATGTGCCCCGATGTCGCCCGTGAGCGAATCGAACGGGCGTATTCCCATGATGGTCCGGGCTTCGTCGAGGAGTTTCTGAGCGGCAACGCCTTCGCCGATCTATCCGGTCGAATCGACAAGACGCTACCTCGGTCGTCGATCTTTGGCATGATGTTCGAGACACAGGAGGACTATGCCATCGTTGAGAGCACCGAGTTCAGCCTGCTTCAGCATAATCCCTTTAGCTGGGTGGTTGATGGTCGCGACTTCGTGTACTGTGAGCGCCTGTCCGCCGGTGCTCGATACGTTGATGGCTCCATTCGCGAGATGCTGCTTGCGGTGTCGCCTAACGAGCGCGAGCGTTTTGTAGATGCGTTGTTCTCCGTGCTTGAGGCTACGGGTGCTGAGCGGTTTGCGGATATCGCTGGGAATCTGCGCGAGAGCCTGCCCGTGATGCTCCAGGCTGCGCAAGGCTTTGACAAGGATACGCGACGCTTTGTCTCGCAGACTATCGTTGCGATTCTTAAGTGTGCGCTTCTGCCCAAACGTCCCCAGATCGACATGCCCGCTGCCGGCAAGAGCTTGGCAGAACAGCTCGAGGCTTGGCAGTCCGAGCTCCTGCGCTAACCATTGGTGCAAAGCAACCTGTCCCCGATGCACCAATCTTCGATGCGCCTGGGGCGGGATCGACCGCTATACTGGTTCGTGCCGAAATCGATCTAGAACGGAATGCCGTATATGAAAATCAATCACGCGATTCTGCATATCCTGGACTTTGACTCTGCCGTCAACGTTATGAGCCAGCGCGAGCTCGATATCGAGAGCCGCACCGTGCGCAACTTCGTGACCACACATCTGCGCCGCGCGCGTACCTCGGCCGACAACAAACGCGCCACGTTTGCCGAGAACTCTGCGTTTGGCGGCGAGCTCAAGGGCTATTTCTTTGGCGAGCGCGAGTTTGTGGACCTGTCGCAGCAGATTGCGGAGTTTATCTCCTCCGAGCTCACCAAAGCCGAGAAAGCCGAGTCCACCGACGTGCTGGTGGCCGATTTTGACGACGATGAGGATGCCCGCTGGTTTGCCGTGATGCTGCTGGGCTCCAAGCAGGCCTTTATGCACGAAGTGGGTCGCGAAGAGGGCGAGGTGCGCAACGACATTGCGCGCCATTACGCCATTCTGCCGAATCCCTCGCAAAAGGTGCCGAGCTATGCAATCGTGCGTGCAAGCACCATGGAGATCGGCTATGTGGATAAGAAGCGCAAGATTGCCGGCGAGGATCGCATGCTCATTCCCGATGGCCTGCTGCAGTGCGACACGGGGGTATCGGGCAAGGAGGTCATCGACACCGTGACGCGTGTGGTCGAGGAAGTCGCCGAGGAGCACGGTGCCAACACGGCTGTAGCACTCGCCAAGGTTAAGGCTGCTGTTGCCGAGAAAGTTGAGGATGACGAGGAACTGCCGCCTTGGGATATCGTCGATGAGGTCTTTGAGGACGAACCAGTTATCAAGGAGAGCGTGCGCGCGGCACTGACTGAGGAGAAGGTGCCTGAGCGTGTGCCCGTGGAGCGCAAGCAGGTCGAACGCGCGGCGGTGCGCAACCACAAGATCCGTACCGACACGGGCATCGAGATCAGCTTCCCGGCCGAGATGGGTTCGAACTCTGAGTACATCGAGTTTGTCAACGAGCCCAACGGCCTCATCTCCATCGAGCTCAAGAACATCGGAAGTATTGAGAATCGATAAACTGCTCTTGGACGTTGCAAAAAACAAAGGCCGAAGCCTTTTGGGACTTCGGCCTTTTTTGTTTTCGGCTTGGTTGCTGACATTGCGCCGCAGGTTGAGCTCACGTCAGCGAAAACGCCCCTAAGCGAGCAAGGTGACGAAAAAGA
>UQUX01000084.1 GCA_900544425.1 uncultured Collinsella sp. | reverse complement strand
CTGGATATCGTTCATACTTCGTCCTTTCAAAAGCGCACAACAGCGCCGTAGGTGACAAGATTTCTGCCATTGTACCCGAATGCTGTACGTCCTTACCTACGGCGCTCGCCCTCAAGCGTACGATCAAAGGCCCAGACCCACCAACGCATCACGTGCGCCTGCGAGCCGTCCGCCCGCTCGCGCGTCTGGTCCTCCAGATACAACTCGGTCGCGTGCCTGCCAAAACGCACCTTATATGTTGCCGTACGGATGCCGTGGACCATCAGGCCAAACCCAATGGTCGAGATAATTTCGTCGATCGTAAAACAACGGCCGTCGACCCAGCAGACGGTGACCGGCACGACCTGTCCGCCCGCGAGGATGCGAGCCACGACGTCCACATACTGCTTGTGCACGCGCCGAGTTTTGCCGTCTGTCTGTCGATATTCCATGCCCTCTATTATCGAACGCATGTTTGTATGTTGTAAAGCGAACAGACTGTGGTTTTGGGGTGTTGGGGCGCGCACGCGTGTCCTCATGGCGTGTTAGCAAAAAGAATACCCGCGGTCAACAGGGCTAATATTCAATTTTAGTGCCAAAAAATTCACTTCTCCCATCAGAACTCGGTAAAGAAACCCACAGGAGGTGATACGATTTATCATGTTTTTGTAACGTGTCTGCAAACTTCGAGAAAGCCCATATATGGACGTAACGTTCTCAACCTTCCTCGGCCAAATTGTGTCGAACCCAGTCCTTGCCGTCACCGTGATTCTCGCGCTCGGCGCCATCTTCGTCAACGGATGGACCGACGCGCCCAACGCCATCGCGACCTGCGTCACCACGCGTTGCATGCCCGCCCGCGCCGCCATTCTCATGAGCGCCGCATTCAACTTCTTGGGCGTGCTCATCATGAC
Organism: uncultured Collinsella sp.; assembly: GCA_900544425.1. Classification (GTDB taxonomy): domain Bacteria; phylum Actinomycetota; class Coriobacteriia; order Coriobacteriales; family Coriobacteriaceae; genus Collinsella. Next base: position 6,868 of record UQUX01000084.1, on the reverse strand, counting down.
GCACTTTAACGCGAGCGTCGCCAACACCATCTCACATATCGTCGACTTTGGCGGAAACAGCACCATGGCGCTTGCCTGTCTGTGCGCGGCGCTGTTCTCCATCGTCGTCTACGGTGCCACGGCATCGCGTTTTGGTATCCCCACCTCGCAAAGCCACAGCCTTATCGCCGGCCTGACCGGTGCCGCTATCGCCCTCGGCGGCGCGAACAGCGTCAACGTCCACGAGTGGATGAAGGTCATCTACGGCCTGGCGCTCTCCATCGGCCTGGGCTTTGTCATGGGCTGGATCCTGTGCAAACTCGTCTCGATTCTGTTTGCCGCCGCCAATAGGCGACGTGCCAATGTCTTCTTTAAATACGCTCAGATCGCGAGTGCCGCGGCCATGAGCTTTATGCATGGCGCGCAGGATGGACAGAAGTTCATCGGCGTGCTCTTTTTAGGCGTGGCCTTCGCCAGCGGCCAGACGAGCGTCGGCGATGCCGGCATCCCCATCTGGATTATGCTGCTGTGCTCGGCCACCATGGGCATCGGCACCAGCGTGGGCGGCGAGCGCATCATCAAGTCCGTCGGCCAGAGCATGGTCAAGCTCGAGAAGTATCAGGGATTCTCCGCCGACCTCGCGGGCGCCGCGAATCTGCTGCTTGCCACCCTTACCGGTATCCCCGTGTCCTCCACCCACATCAAGACCTGCGCCATCATGGGCGTCGGTGCCGTCAAGCGCCTTTCGGCCATCAACTTCGGCGTGGTCAAGGACATGATGTTCACCTGGTTCTTCACCTTCCCCGCCTGCGGACTCATCAGCTTTGTCATGGCCAAGCTGTTCATGATGTTCATCTAGTCAAACCGAGCGTCCATCCGGACCGTAATACCTCGCCCACCCGACTTCGCCTCGAAAGGACCCACTCATGGCAAAGAAACCCGATTCGTTCTACTTCGACAACTACGTTGCTTGCGCCGACCTAGCCGTCCAGGCCGCAGAGCTGCTCACCAAGATTTTCGAGAACTTCGATCCCGCAAAGATTCACGATATGCTCAACAAGATGCACACGATTGAGCATGCGGCCGATAAGAAGCACCATGAGCTTGAGGACGCTCTGCTCACGGCCTTTATCACCCCGCTTGAGCGCGAGGACCTGGACCTGATGAGCTGCTCGCTTGACACGGTGCTCGACCGTATCGAGGGCGTCGTGCAGCGCGTCTACTTCACCAACATCCAGAGCATCCATCCCGATGCCATCGTGATCGCCCACAAGGTGACCGACGCCTGCCGCGCCATGAAGGACCTGATGGTCGAGCTGCCCAACTACCGCAAGTCCAAGACCCTGCGCGAACTCGTCATCCAGATCAACACGATCGAGTCCGAGGCCGACGAGCTCTACATCAACGCCATGCGCAACCTGCACGTCAACGGCAAGGACCCGCTCGAGGTCATCGCCTGGCGTGACGTTTACGCCTTCCTGGAGTACTGCGCTGACTGCTGTGAGAATGTGGCCGATGTCGTGGATTCGATTGTCATGAAGAACAGTTAATTGGGGGTACGTGTCCCACCGGTCGCGGGCCCGATCACTAATAACCTTTTTCACTCCGGCTGCAAGCAGAGTCGTTCAAAAGGTTATTAGTGGTCGGGCCCGCTCCCTTATGTACCACCATTGGGAACTTTGGCTGATAGTTTTAGCGCAACGGGGGTTTGGCTGAAGGGACCTTTGGTACCCGTTCGGACACTTTGGCCCTTGATGAGCGTTTGGCTGATTGCTGCTTTGGGTACTCTTTGGGTTACTTTGGGTTTGTTTGATTTTTAATTGTTGGAGGGCTTGGTTGTGAGTTATTTGGATTTGGCTCGGGGTCGTTATTCTTGTCGCGAGTTTGAGGACCGTTCTGTTGGGCGGTCGGTGGTGGATGCCATTGTTGAGGCGGGGCGCATTGCTCCTTCTGCTTGTAATAATCATCCAACCCGTGTGATGGTGTTGGATACGCCTGAGCTTCTGGAAAAGGCCGCTGCTTGTCAGCCGCGCTTTGCTCGTGATGGGTCTATCTTTGGGGCTCCGCTTATCTTCCTTATCTGCAGCGTTACCGATGACGCCTGGGTGCGCCCTTATGACCAGATGAACTCCAGTGCCATCGACACCTCGATCGTCTGCGATCAGATGATGATGGAGGCCGAGGAGCAGGGCCTGGGTACGTGCTGGGTGTGCCATTTTAAGCCCGAGGTGGCCTGTGAGCAGTTCAGCCTGCCCGAGGGCATCTATCCCTATCACATGCTCGTCTGCGGCTATCCTGCCGACCATATCGCCGATCCCGAGCATCGCGAGGCCCGCACCATTCCCCTCCCCGACTTCCTCCTCAAGTAGATTTTAGGACATGCCTTAAAATCTACCTTTGACCGCTCACCCGTTCGCCGAGTCCTGTGCCCTCAAACGCAGGACTCGGCGTTTTGTTTTGCAGACTGCATGCAGCCACAAAAAAGGACCCGCAAGCTGCGGGCCCTTTCTAGGCGCTAAATGATAGCTGGATATTAGTCCAGGTCGTCGGCGGCGAAGTTGTCGATCGGTGCGAAGGGATCGGCAACGGGGATAACCGGCTCGGCGACGGGCAGCGGCTCGGCAGCAGGAACGGTCACAGCCGGAGAAGCGGCGGAACCGACCGGCGTGGAAGCCATGAGATCGGACGGGAAGGAGTTCTGAGCATCGTCCATGAAGTGCTGGATGAGCTTGAGGTACTCGGCCTTAAACTCCTCACGGGAAGCCTTAAGACGGTCGATCTCCTCAAGCTCGGCCTGCTTCTCGGTCAGGGCCTGACGGATGACCTCGCGGGCCTTGGCGTCGGCCTCGTTGCGGATACGGTCAGCGTTCTCGTTGGCGTCGTTGACAATGCCCTCGGCGGTCTGCTGGGCAGCAATCAGGGCAGCGGAAATCTGACGCTCCTGAGCGGAGAAGTCGGGTGCAGGAGCGGCCACGGGGGCTGCGGGAACGGCCTGTGCGGCAGCATCCTGAGCCTGAGCAAGCTGGGCCTGCGTATCGGCAAGCTGCTGCTCGGTAGCAGTCAGACGACCCTTAAGATCGACGATCTTGGCGAGCATGGCGTCGACCTCAGAGGACAGGGTCTCCAGGAAGACGTCGACCTCGGCGGGATCGTAGCCGCGCTTGGCCTCAGAGAAGGTCTGAGCCTGAATGTCAGCAGGGGTAATAGCCATAACAAGTTCTCCTTTATCTTCGCCTTGGCGCCGTGCGCCCGACGTGAGTTACTAAGCCAGTTTTATATGAGTATACCTATAAGAAGTTGCAGAACCAGCTTCTGCACCAACTGCAACGCAATAATCGCAACGACCGGTGAAAAATCGACGCCGCCCATGGGCGGGATAAACCGGCGGAACAAATTGAGCCACGGGCCGCACACGCTATCGAGAACAGCGGCGATATCCTGTAGCAATCCACCCTGCTTCATGGGAATCCACGTCATAAGGCAGTAGACCACGATGAGCGTGGAGTAAAAGTTGAACAGCGTATTGACCAGCTGGACAATGGTGTAGATGTTGATGAGAATCTCCTCGTCTTGTCTTTGAGGTCCGAATCCTTGACCTCGCAACCGGCGGGCAGCACCATAAACACGCGATCGCCCACCTCTTTAACGGTGGCACCCAGGCCGCAGGCAAAGCCATAAGAGAAGTCCAGGACGCGCTTGGCGACCTCGGTACGAACGCCCACAAAAATCAGCGCGACAGGCTGCTTGGTGCGCACGCGGCGCACGACGGTCTCCACGTCGTCATAGCTCTCGGGGCGCAGGACATAGGCCGGCAGCTGCGGCGTAGCGTTGATGATGTTGCTCGCATACGCCGAGGCATCGCTCGGTGAGGGAGCAGGTGCGGGGGCAGCAGCGCGGGCACGCGTGCTCTCGGCGTAGCTCGACGGCGTGTCGTAGGCACCGGGACGATAACCGCCCGCAACCGTCTCCTGCGAGCGCGATGGCGGGTTGTAGGTCGTAGCGTGGCGAGAATCGTCACCGACCAGCTGGCCGGAGCGCGTGTATACGGCCACCGACTCGGCCTCGCCGCGGCGCGTCTGACCCAACAGGCCGTTGCTCGGCTCATCCTGGGTGTAGAAGCCCTCGCCCGAGGCACCGCTGTAACCGTTGTTCTGGTAGCCGTCGTCATAGCCATCATCGTAGCCGTAGTCGTCGTCCTGACCATAACCCTGGTCGTAACCCTGCTGGCCGCCCAGGTGCATCTTATTTTTAATCTCGTCAAGGAAGCCCATGGTTGTGTCCTCTCGCGGTTTAGTGCAGGCGCTCCGATAATCAGTGCGCACTTCAGAGCCTTATTTTACTGCAAACTCCGGGCTAAATACTACCCTGCCCAGGCGAACGAGCGTAGAGCCTTCCTCAAGGGCAGGCTCAAAGTCCTCGCTCATGCCGCAGGAAAGTTCGGGCAGGCTCAGGTCGGAGTGCGTCGCCTCAAGCTCATCCCTTAGTTCGCGAAGTCCGGCAAAAGTGCGGCGCGCCACATTCTTATTCCCCCGGGGCGCCATAGTCATAAGGCCCTGCACACAAATTCCCTCAAGCTCCGCAAGCTCACCTGCGGCGTCTCGGACCTCGTCGGGCGAAAAGCCGCCCTTGGACTCCTCGCCGCTCACATTGACCTCGATCAGCACGCGCTGGGGGCCGGAGAGCTCGCCCGCCTCAATCTTGCGGACCGCACGGCTCGAGATGGCCTGAGCCAAATGCAGCGAGCTTACCGAATGAATCAGCTCGGCCGAGCCCAGAACCGCATTGATCTTGTTGGTCTGCAGGTTGCCGATCATATCGAAGCGCACCTCGGGTAGCTCCGGATGCTCCGCGAGGCCCGCAAGCTTGCGGACGAGCTCCTGCGGGCGGTTCTCGGCAAAATGGCGATACCCCGCCTGAATAGCGGCAACGGTCTCATCGACGCCAACAGTCTTGGAGACGGCAATCAGTCGCGCAGCATCGTGGGGACGGCCCGCGCGATCGAGTGCCGCATAAAAACGCTCCAGAATCTGCTCGCGGCGAGCGCGCATCAAGTCCAAATAGTTATCCATTGCCAATCGCCTCCGCTGACAGCCAAACAAGTAGTCCCATGCTAACGCAAGAGCGCGGCCCCGCATGTGCAAGGCCGCGCTCACTTAGGTATTTACAATTTTTAGACGAACGGGGTTACTTACTCCTCGTCGTCCTCGGTGTCGTCCTCGTCCTCAAGATGATCGAGCAGGTAGCGAAGACCCTCGCTGACCTCGCTAACGGGCACCTTGGCAACGTAGCGCGCGTCGACGGCGGGCCTCATGATAACACCCTCGCCCGAAGGCACACGCATGCTCTCGAGCTCATCCTCATCAGTGCAGGCGATATCACCGGCAGTCATACGCTGTCCGGTCAACAGGAAGGTCAGACGGCAGGCGGCATCGATGGAAATCGAGGCGATGCGATCGAGATAGCGCGATACCATGATGGCGCGGCGCAGGTCGTCATAGTTGCTGTCGTCGTCCATAAAGTCGCCCGTATCCATACGGTTAAAGGTGCGGAAAAACTTCTCGTAGGCGGCGTGCACTGGCTCGTCCTCGACGGCCAAGTTGCAGATGATGGACATATCATTCGTGACGAGCGCGGAAAGCGAAGAGCCCAGCACCTGGTAGACGGCCTCAGCCTCGGCCTCGACCGTGCCGACAAGCTCCTTGGGCAGCGAGATGTCGGCCTTGATCATATGACGCGTGGCGCGGCAGATCTGACGGACCTTATCGGTCATGCGCTGCAGGTTAAAGTCGACGTAGATGATCGTCTGAAGCAGGCGGAAGTCGGAGGCGACCGGTGACTGCGTGGCGATCAGGTTGTAGCACACGGCCTCCAAGTTAGCGCAGCGCGCGTCAATCGAAAGCGTGCGCTTCTTGGTCTTGGTGGCGAGCTTGCGGTCGTCGGTCACATAGGCCTTAACGGCATCGTGGAGGGCCAGATCGACGGCCTCGTAGATGCTCAGCATCTCGTGGCGGGCCTCGATGAGCTGACGGGAAAACAGTTTACGCATGGTTCACTCCAATCAGTTGGGTGCGGTCATGCCGCCCGCACAGTGAATACGCACCGGACCAGATCCGATCGGCTTGGGACTAGTCGCACCGATCAGCCAAAGCGGCCGGTGATATAGTCTTCCGTCCGCGAGTCCACCGGACTGGTGAAGATCGCGTCGGTTTGACCATACTCGATGAGCGTGGCGGGCTCGCCGGCAACTTCCTGCAAGAAAAATGCGGTGTAGTCGCTAATACGAGCTGCCTGCTGCATTGAATGCGTGACGATGATGATCGTCATCTCGGGCGCCAGCTCGGCCATCAGATCCTCGACCTTAGAGACAGACGTGGGGTCGATGGCGGAGCAGGGCTCGTCCATCAGGAGGACATCGGGTTGCACCGCAAGCACGCGCGCGATGCACAGACGCTGCTGCTGACCGCCCGAGAGCGCCAAACCATCCTTGTTGAGCTGATTGGATACCTCTTTCCAGAGGTTGGCGCGCTTGAGCGATTCTTCCACGATGTCATCGAGGTCACTTTTGCTAGTCACGCCCTGCAGACGAGGGCCAAAAGCGACATTCTCGTAGATGGATTTGGGAAACGGATTGGGCTGCTGAAAGATCATGCCCACGCGGCGACGGAGATCGACCGGGTCGACGCCCTCGGCATAGATATCATTGCCGTCGAGCGTCATGGTGCCCTCGACGCGCGTACCCTCGATCAGGTCATTCATGCGGTTGATGCAGCGCAGAAACGTCGATTTGCCGCAGCCCGAAGGGCCAATGAAGGAGGTGATGGCGTTTTTGGCAATGTTGAGGTCAAGCCCCGTCAGCGCATGAAAGTCACCGTACCAAAAGTTGAAATCC
>UQUX01000083.1 GCA_900544425.1 uncultured Collinsella sp. | reverse complement strand
CCCCGCTGGGTAGAATCAGATTGTGCCGCGGAACCCGCTCCTCAGCTAGTCATACTTCGGAAGCGCGGGCAACGCAGGTATTATCGTCTAAAGGGCCGGCTGCAACCGGCCCTTTTCTATGGCCCCCTTCTCCACCCATCCCCTGGTTTGGAACAGTGTCGATCTAACGGGCAATCAAACCTCTAGCGCTCTTTGAATTGGGTAGTCATCTGCCCGAAGAAACTAAGTTCGGATGGCTCATAAAGGAGCAAGTCGCCGTCCGCGGTCTTGTAGACTCCGCAGGGAAGATAACGCCCGTCGGGGAGGACATAGAGGTCTCCTTCCTCCTTCAGCCCTGCTGGGAGTAGCGGAATCTCGTGCTCGTCCATTTGGAACTCATCTATGTGTGCAGTCTTCCTCTCCATGATGCCTCCTGCCTTATTTCTTGAATGGCGCCCTAAAACAAGCAGCTCTCAATCAGCTCCTTGCCGCGCAGGATGTCAATCCACTCTCGTGGGATGGCGTCGATACCGTACGCCGTGCCCGCGAGCGCGCCGGCGACGGCTGCGGTGGTGTCGGTGTCGTCGCCTAGGTTGACGGCGGCAAGCACGCAATCATCGTAGCTGTTAGTGTTGACGAAGCACCAGGTGGCTGCCTTAAGCGTGTCGCGCACGAAGCCACCTGACTTGATCTCCTGCTCAGGCATGCCTTTCAGATGGAGTGCCCACGAGGGGAGCGCGTCGTTCATCACATCCCTCATCAGCTCGACAAATATGATGCATGCGTCGGTCGACGTTCTGTGGGCGTGCGAAATTGCGGAGACCTCGCGGATCTCGTTGTTCGTCGCATCGGTGAACGCCAGGGGAGCGATACGCATGAGCGAGCCGTTGCCGTTGTCGCGCTCGCCGGAGCCTCCTTTGCCGGTGTGCAAGGCGCGGGCGGTCGTGCCGCCGTAATCGAAAACGCCGTCGATTGTATACTCGCCACGGGCAATCCAGCCGATGAACTTGTCGCGCATGTCCGCGGTGTCGATATGCCCGAGCTCCCTAATCGAGTCACAGGTAGCAAGCGTCATGGACGTGTCGTCGCTCCAGGTGCCGGCGGGCTGCCCATGCGTGCCGTAGCCGATCATGTCCGTGCATTTGAACGTGCCACGGGGCCTGAACTCGTAGGGAACGCCCAACGCGTCGCCGACGGCAAGTCCATAGATGCAGTCGCGCAGTGTCGTTTTCGGTCTGTCTGTCATGGAGCGCTCCTCTTATGTCGGGGGATATGAAACGCCGTCGGGGGCATCGGTCGCAACGTGCTGCTACCCTTGCGCTTCGCCATTAGACGCTTCATTGATGGCGCGGTACTCGGCACTCAGCTCGCGCGCCAGCTCTTCCTTGCTTGGAAGATACGGCAGGTATTTGGCGGCAAACACTTGGTCGTTGTCTTCGGGCAGCGTGTACTCGACGATCGAATCGCTTTTGTCCGCGCAGAGCACGATGCCTATGGGCGGATTGTCGCCTTCGTTCATGAGTTCGCGCGTGTAGTAGTTCACATACATTTGCATCTGGCCTAGGTCCTGATGCGTAAGGTCATCGGTCTTAAGGTCGATGAGCACGAAGCAGCGCATCAGATAGTTGTAAAACACAAGGTCAATATAGAAATGGCGTCCATCAAAGGTGATGCGCTTTTGGCGCGCCTCGAAAGCGAAACCACGGCCAAGCTCCAGCAGGAACTTCTGAAGATGCGTGATGAGCGCCTGCTCTAGATCGCTCTCGCGAAACGCAGTATCGTCCGAGAAACCTAAAAACTCCAGTACATATGGGTCGCGGATGATATCCTCGGGGCGACGAGCCGGGGCGCTCTTTTGGATTTCCTGGGTGACGGCCTCCTTGTCCTTGCTGGCAAGTAGGCGCTCGCGGAACATGGTATTGATCTGGCGTTCGAGCTGACGCGTGCTCCAACGAGAATCGGCGCATTCGTTCATGTACCAGGTGCGAGCGTCAGGGTCGGAAATGCGCATCAACCTGCGGTAATGAGTCCAGCTCAATTCGCTACGCAGTGCGTCGCGAATTGGAAACGCAAGAAAGAACTGACGCATATTGCGAAGGTTTGCGATGCCAAAGCCTCTTCCGAAATCCGCGGTAAGCCTTCTGGAGAGGCCTGCAATCAATGCCTCTCCATATGCTGCGCGCCCCTCTCCGCCCTGTTCATCAACAATACTCTTGCCGATCTCCCAATATGCCTCAACCATCGCAAAGTTAACGGCGGTATAGGCCTTGTCGCGAGCGGCGTTGAGAATCGAGGAGACCTGCTTGTAAAAACCTTCGGGCACGATTGCCGATTCTCCACGGTTTACTAGTTCACCCATCACTGTCGCCCCACTTTCCTCTTGTGGAATGCATCTTTAACGCATTTAGTTTAAAGCCTCGCGCGGACACGAATTGCTATGTTGTCTGGCACCTTCGCATGGGAGCCTTGCGGTGGTTAAAATGTGACCATAGAGGCAGTTTTAGCGAACCCCGCGGGAGTGACGCGTATGGACAACAACACGCTGCTGTTCCAGGACAAAGGTTCGGGTAGGTTTAAAGACGTCAAGATCTACCCTAACCGCATCGAGGTGCTCAAGAAGGGCACTTTTGGTGGCAAGCACACCGAGATTGTTTATCTTAAGGACATTACGGGGGTCAGCAGGATCAAGGGCCGCGACGTTTTCCTACGTAACAGGCTGTTGACTGCCTGTGTCTTTAGTCTGAGCAGCCGCTCCCAAGCTCAGGAGTTCGTGAATGCGCTGAACATGGTGATGTAGCCGATAACGGTGTTCGGGCTAAGGTAAAAATCGGGGCGCAGAACGGTATTCTGCGCCCCCCCCCAATTGAGTCGATGTGTCTAAAAGGCGGGCTTGCCTATTCGCTGTCGTCCCCAACGTTTTCGCGGTCATTGGCAAGCATCGCCGCGCCGGCGACCGTTGTCGCCACGGCGGCGGCAGCGAGCCCGGCGGCAACGCCAGAGCCGTCGCCCGTGTCGGCGAGTTTTCCGGTCGAGCCCTTGCTCTTGTTGCCGCCGCCGTTCTTGTCGGCGCCGTCTGCGTTGGAACCCGTGCCGCTACCGGTGCCGCCTGCACTGCCCGAGGCCGCTACGGTAAAGCTTGCGGCTCCATCGCTGGCGAGCGTGTAGCTCTGCGCCGCGTCGCCCAAGAGACCGTTCACGCGCACCCAGTACGTTCCCGCGGTAAATGCCTCGCCCTCGGCCATCGCCGTTCCCGGAGCGCCGTTCGCGTCGTGCACAAACTCGAGCTGGGCCGTGCAGGCATCGGTTTCGAGCTTGCCCTCGAGTGATGCCGCAATCTTGGCGCGCACGTCTTCGCCGGCCTTAAGGCCTTCGAGTCCCTCAAAATGGGGCGTCAGCGCGCGTGGATCGATATCGATGGGCACGGAGCCCCGCAGCTCCGTAACGGTCTCGTTGCCCAAGGCGTCGACATCCACATATTCGATGGCAAACGCATGGCCCGAAGCTGCCACGTTGAGTACGTTGCTGCTGTCGACGAGGCGGAAATGACCCTCGCCAACGGTCTTGCCGTCCTGGAATGAGGCATCGCTCAGCGAGTCGCCGTACGTCATGCGCATGCGGGTCGGGAGATAGTACGGGAGATAGTACGAAGCCGTCTGCTTGTGCTCCGTATCGTAATTGCGCTGGTAGATGCTCCGGGCCAGCGCCGCATCAACAAAGTCGGATGCGATGATGCCAATGTGCTTGAGGTAATCTGACTTTGTATCCTCGATGCCGCTGGGATTGATGTACGGGCTCTTATACAGATGCTCGTTGACTACTCGTGCCGAGGTAAAAGGATTGCCTCCGTGCGACAAGCCCGTGCAGCTGGTGTAGTTGATAGACCAGCAACGCTCCAGGACTTTCTCCTTGGCCCCGTTATCGTCCTCGACATCTACCTCGTTGCGCGTGCGCCCGGTCGTTTCCTTCAGCGCATTATCGACCCAGCTGAGCTTGTCGGTTCCCGTGAGTTTGTACTTGTCCTGGGCGTATACCTTGGTGCAATAGGGCTCTTTGTCGCCTGTTTCCCCCGCGGCTTCAAAGCCCCGCGCGTCTTGGACGAGGCACATGGAACTGCTGTCGGTGTGCGCTGCGATTTTGTTATCCCATTCGGTGAGGTCGAGTCCCCACGTGTGGCCGCTTACGCTGTCGCCGTCGAGTCCAAATCGACGTAGCAGGACGATCTTTCCGCGCACCTCGCCCAGTGTGGGAACGCGGCTCGACGTATAGAACAGTTTGGGGTTGTCGTCCAAAACCTTGGCGAAAGCCGTCGTAACACTTTCGTCGGTAGCCTCGTCGTTGCCTCGTGATACAAGCATGATGAGCGCTTCTGTCGGGTTTTCGTTCAAAAACGTTTTGAAGTAGCCTATGACATCGGAAAGATGCAAAAAGTACGCGTCTTTTTTGAGCAGGTAGTACATCCCATGGTCGATGCCAGGGTTGTTGCCCTTTCCGAGACGGATATCAAAATAGCGAATGCCTTCGAGCAGCTGCGTGGGAATGTAATCCTGCTGGCATTTTACTTGCGAGGATTGGGGCTCAGTGTCGTTGTCCACGCTGCAGGTGCCCGAATCGTGCGTGCCCGGGATGCTCAGCTCGTCGAGGAACTTGTTGTCCTCGACGTATTTCATCCAACATGGCCCATCGACGTAGCTGCTGTACGTGATCCAGTCGAGGCTGCTAACCGTGGCATCGTTCTTTTTCATATCGTAACCGATAAGTTCGAGCTCCCACGGAATGCTCTTACTCTTACTCTTATGGCAGATCTTATTGTTGTCCTGGTCTTCGCCGTTCGATTCTATTGCCAGGTACTTAATGTCTTTTTTCTCGGTTTCTTTCTCGACCGTGCGGTCTCGGATGATATAGGTTCCGTTTGATTGACGCTCGAACGCAAAAGAGCGACTGGGCTTGCCGTCATGCTCGCCACTCCATACGTGGATGACCTTTCCGTCTTTGTCCGAGTCGCCATCGACCGACCAAATGCTGTAGCCCGTCTTTTTATGCTCTTCGAAATTGAGCAAGGTGCGGATAGCATACCAGTTTGTATCGTCATTCTTGGTCGTTACGTTCTCAAGGATGAGCTTGCTGGACGTGCCGTCATTAAACAGATGGCAGACGTTGCCGATGACGTTGCCGTCTTCGTTGACGCTCGCGGTGCGAAAATAGCCCGCGGGGCGAAGGCGAATGACGAAATTGTCGAGGCTGACCGACGCTGTGGCAGCGTCGTCTGCAAATGCCGCTCGTGGGCAAATGCCCAATGCCGCGGTTTCGGGCAGGCTTGCAAGTGGCGACAACGCCGCGAGTCCAAGGCCCAACGTAAATGCTCGGCGGCTGATGGCGTGGTGTTCGGTCATAACTTCTCCATTCGTAGAGTGCGGTTATGCGATAGTTTTGGTCACTATACTGCTCAGATGTTTAAAGATGCTGGTTTAATTGTCTGCGCGGCGCAATAAATCGGCGGGCGGACGTGTTGGGGTGTTTGTCGTTTTCGTACTGTTGCTACATTTGGAGCGGTTCCGGCGTCCGGCATCCTCGCGTTCGTTGGCTACCGGCATAAGAAAGGGAGGGTCGGTTTACCGGCCCTCCCTGGGTACGAAGCGCTGGGGTACCGCCGCTTGTTAGCACTGCGCCCGTGTTTCCCGCTGCGCTCGCCAGTCGCTTAACGCTTGATCTCGATATCGTCGAGCTTGACGTCCATGGCCTCGGTCTTGGCCTTGGCGATGTCGTCGGCAAATTCCAGAGACTCCATCATGGTCTCGACGGCGTCCTTGTGTTCCTCGACGTTGTCGATGCGCACGTACGCGCTGCCGCCGTCAACGTCGGTGAAGTACTCGGTCGTCACGCCGCCCGAGTGCGTAAAGTAGGCGCTGCGCCAGGTCTTGCCGTTGTACTTAACGGGATCGCTCTCGGTCCATCCGGAGTTGGCCTTCCACTTTGCCTCGTAGTCAAACAGTTCATCGGCCTTCTTGTCAGGATCGAAGACGGGGATGAAGCGGTCGCTGGCATGCTCGCTCTCGGTGAACTTAAACTGGGCCCTGTCGGCGGTATCGCCTGCGACGTCCGTGATTTCGACGCCCTCGGGGACTTCGACCTTAAACCAAATGAAGTCGGTCCTCATATCCACGGCTGGCTTTTCCGCTCCACCGCCACCGCCGCTGCCGGTAGCGCCGCCGCTGCCACCGCAACCCACCAAGGCAACTGCGGCAAAGAGACTGATGCAGAGGGTGAGAATCGCAAAGGCCTTCTTTTTCATGGTCGTGTCCTCCTCGATCTGTAACCGTCCATGGATTACCTGCCTTTACTGTACGCGCGAGCGGCTCGTAAGGGTGGGCCATGTGTCCCATTCTGAGGGCCGGATTTGCGCCGGCAAGTGGCAATATGTCCGGGCGCAAAAGAGGGGAGGGCCGGCCGATCCGATCCTCCCCTGGCTGGGCGTCCGATCATTTAATGACTGCGCATGCGATGCTGCGTGCGATCCCCTAATGCTTGATCTCGATGCTCGAAATCTCGACTTCGCGTGCCTCGGCAACTGCCTTCGCCATGTCATCGGGAAACTCGATGGAGTTGAGGAGCGCCTCGGCTTCTTTCTTATGCAGATCGAAGTTCGAGATGAGGACGTAGACGCTTCCCGGCTCAACGTCGGTAAAGAGGAGGGTTGAGACGCCGCTGTTGTCCGCGTACGTTCCGACGAGCCACGTCCTGCCGTTATACTCGACGGACCCGCCATCCTTCCACTGGAACGTATCACCTTTCTTTTCTGCCTGGTCGGCGTGGGATTCCTCTGCCGTCAGCGCTTTTTTCCAAACGGGGATAAAGCGATCGGCCGAACCGTTCTCGTCTTCGGGGAAGGTGAGCTGGACCCTGTCGGCGTTCTTGCCGGCGGAGTCGCTTACGCCAACGCTCTCGGGCATCTCGATCTTAAACCAGATAAAGTCGGTCTTCTTGGCGACGGGAGCTTTTTCCTTGCCCTCGCTCTTGGATGCGCTGCTGCCCCCGCCCGATCCGCTCCCGCCGCAGCCGACAAGGGCGAGTGCGGCAAAGAGGGCGATGCACAGGGAAAGGATCGATAGGGTCTTTTTCTTCATGGTGGCGTCCTCCTTGTCTGCCGATGACATCACGGCGCCGCATGCTGTTGGGGTACTGATTGCGCTGGCGGCGGATGTCTCTGTGTACTGTGCGGCTCATGCCTCCGTTCATCGCTTGTGGCCGTTGCGCGGCCGTTCCCCAACGGGTTCCTTACTTATAGATATGCCCCAGCTTGTGCTGCCCGGGAGTCTCGAAAGGTGGGCCATGTGTCCCATGTTTGCGGCGCCGACGCCTATCGTTCGTCATAGAAATCCGCGATGGCCAGGTGTGCTGACGCTCATGTGCTTATGGGCTAGACTTAGCATCATTACGTGTTTGATGCGGTTGGTCGGCAGTTGCCGCCCGACCGATCTATATGACTTGAAGGTGCATACGTATGAGCCAAGAGATGATGGACAAGACCTGCCGTGGGTTTGCCGAGGCGCTGGCCGCGCGCGAGCCGGTTCCCGGCGGCGGTAGCGCGAGCGCCTTTGTGGGCGCGCTGGGCGCCTCGCTTTGCGGGATGGTCGCTCGCTACGGGGCGACCAATCCCGCGCTTAGCGATCGGGCGGACGATCTGACGCGTGCATTTGCCCAGGCAGACGAGTTGGCGCAGGAACTAGTGGGTCTGGTTGCCGAGGATGTTCGTGCATACGGCCAGGTGTCTGCGGCATACGGTATTCCTCGTGATGACCCGGCTCGACCCGCGGCGATTCAGGACGCGTTGCGCGTGGCGGCCATGCCGCCGTACCGGATCATGGATGCCTGCGGGCGCGCACTGGCGCTGCTCGAGGACATGGCCGACAAGGGTTCGCGCCAGTTGCTGTCCGACGTGGCATGCGGCGCCGTGTTCTGCCGCGCCGCCATGCAAGGCGCGAGCCTGACGCTCTTTGCCAACACCACATCTATGAAAGACCGGGCGCGCGCCGAGGAGCTTGAGGCGGCGTGCGATGAGCTGCTAGATACGTGGCTGCCGCGC
>UQUX01000082.1 GCA_900544425.1 uncultured Collinsella sp. | reverse complement strand
GCCATGTGGGACGAGAAGGGCAACATCGACGAGCTCAAGCCGCCCCTGGTCATCAAACCCATCTTTGGCTGCGAGGTCTACTTTACGCCGGACGAGACGCTCGCCCGCGACCATAAGCCCGAGCTCTACCACATGATTCTTCTGGCCAAGGACCAGGAGGGCTACGTCAACCTGATGCAGACGGTCTCCGAGGCCGCTGTGCAGGGATTTTACTACAAGCCGCGCGTGACGCTCGACAACCTGCGTCGCCATGCCAAGGGTATGATCTGCACGAGCGCCTGCATCGCGGGCATCATTCCCAAATACATCGACCGCGGTGACATGGAGGGCGCCATCAAGTGGGCCGAGACCTTCCGCGACACCTTCGACCCTGGTGACTTTTACATCGAGATCCAGGAACACGGCATCACCACCGACAACGGCCTGACCGACGAACAGATGGACCGCACGCTCATCGACATCGCCAAGCAGGTGGGCGTCAAGGTCATCGCCACCAACGACTTCCACTACCTGCGCCGCGAGGACGCGCCCGTACAGGACGTCATCATGTGCATCGGCATGAACGCCAAGGTCGACGACCCCAACCGCATGCGCATGACTGGCTCGGAGTTTTACATGAAGACCGAGGAGGAGATGCGGGCGATGTTCCCGTATTGCCCCGAGGCCTGCGACAACACGCTCGAGATCGCCGACAAGTGCTACGTGGAGCTGGACTGGGATTCCATCATCCTGCCGCGCTTCCCGCTGCTCGACCCCGGCGAGACGCACGAGAGCCAGTTCCGCCGCGAGTGCGAGAAGGGCCTGCGCCAACACTATGGCGATGACTGGGCCACACGCGAAATCGGTGGCGTCAACATCAAAGAGCGCTTTGAGTACGAATACAAGGTCATTTGCGACAAGGGCTTTGCCGCCTACTTTCTCATCGTTGCCGAGTACGTGCAATGGGCCAAGGACAACGGCATCGGCGTCGGCCCCGGCCGTGGCTCGGCCGCCGGCGCTATCGTCGCCTACGCCATGAACATCACCGCGTTCGACCCGCTCGAGAACGGCCTGATGTTCGAGAGGTTCCTGTCCCCGCAGCGTACCGAGATGCCCGATATCGATATGGACTTCGACGATGAGCGGCGCCTCGAGGTCGTGGAGCACGTTCGCCAGCTCTACGGCCCCGAGAAGGTCACCCACGTCATCACCTACTCGACCATTAAGGCCAAGCAAGCCATCAACGATGCCGCGCGCGTTCTGGACTACCCGGTCTACATGGGCCAGCGCCTGTCTAAGATGGTCTCGAGCGACCCCAAGGTCAAGCTCAAGCAGGTGCTCGAAAAGCAACCCGGCAAAGAGGATCTGTTTAACCCCGACTTTGCCGAGGCCTATAAAAAGGACGACGACGCCCGCCGCATCATCGACACGGCGCTCTCGATCGAGGGCCTCACCCGTGGCGAGGGCGTGCACGCGTGTGCCGTTCTGATCTGCCGCGACCCCGTCAACGAGCACGTGCCCACCAAGCTCGACACCAAGGGCGGCGTCGAGATTACCCAGTACGAGGGCCATACCGTTGCCGACATGGGCCTGCTCAAGATGGACTTCCTGGGCCTGCGCACGCTGACGGTTATCTCTAAGGCCAAGGCAAACATCAAAAAGAACTTCGGCATCGACATCAAAGAGGAAGAGATTCCCTTTGACGATCCCGAGATTTTTAAGCTCATGGGCTCCGGTCACACCGCCGGCGTCTTCCAGGTCGAGTCCGCCGGCATGACGGCCACGATCAAGAACATGAAGCCCACCGAGTACAAGCACGTCGTGGCATTGATCGCTCTGTACCGCCCGGGCCCGCTGGGCGCCGGCATGGTTTCGTCTTACATCAACCGTATGAACGGCAAAGAGCCGGCCGTCTCCTACGATGACCGTCTGGACGACATCCTGGGCGAAACCTACGGCACCATGGTCTACCAGGAGCAGGTTATGCTCATCTCCGTCGAGATGTGCGGCTTCTCCAAGGGCGAATCGGACTCGCGTATCCGTAAGCCCGTGGCTAAGAAAAAGATCAAGCTGCTCACGTCGACGGTGCTCCACTGGGAGGATGGCTCGGACGAGACCACCTACGACCACTGGATGAACGGCGCTATCAAGAACAACTACACGCGCGAGGTCGCCCAGAAGATTTGGGACGATGTTCTCGAGTTCGCGTCCTACGCCTTTAACAAGTCGCACTCCGCCGGCTACGCCATCCTGGTTATGCAGACGGCGTGGCTCAAGGCGCACTATCCGCACGAGTACATGGCGGCCGTTCTGACGTCCTATACGGGCAAGACCGACAAGATCGTTCACTACGTCTCGGCGTGCCGTCACGACGGCATCCCCGTGCTGTCGCCAGATGTCAACGAGTCGGGTACCGAGTTCACGGCTACCAAGGAGGGCGTGCGCTTTGGTCTGGCCGGCATCCGCGGCGTGGGCACTGGCGTGGCCCAGGCGATTATCGCCGAGCGCGAGGCGGGCGGCCCGTTTAAGACGCTGCACGACTTTGTCGAGCGCGTGGACTCCAGCCAGGCCAACCGTCGCGTGATCGAATCGCTCATCAAGGCAGGCGCCTTTGACTCCACGGGGTATCCGCGTCGCCAGATGATGCACTTTGTGGACAAGAACAACCCCGAGAACATCATCGATGCCGCGGTAAAGCGCCAGAAAGATCGCGCGAGTGGCCAGACGTCGTTCTTCGACATGTTTGGCGACGTTGAGGGCTCGGGCTTTGAGGTGAGCGTACCCGATCCGGACGGCCAGGAGTGGGACCGCCACCTTAAGCTGAGCCAGGAGAAGGAGGTTCTGGGCATCTATGTCTCGGACCACCCGCTGCGCCCGTTTGAGTATGCACTTAGCAAAGCGCGCGACTTCTCGTTCTCGCAGATCGACACCGGCTACGAGGTGCAAAACCCCACGGGCGGTACCATCAACCAGGAGATTCCCGAGGGCAAGGCGCTGTGGTGGGCCGGTATGGTCTCGAGCGTGTCCAAGCGCGTGACCAAAAACGGCGACCCCATGGGTATCGTGCAGCTCGAGGACATGGAAGGCGAGGCCACCGTCGTCGTGTTCCCCAAGACCTATAAAGAGGCCGAGGGGTACCTGTACGGCGAGGTCGATCCCGAGACCGGTGCGCAGCTGTCCGATGCGTTTGTGCGCATTAAGGGCAAGCTCGAGCGCTCGGACCGCGGCGACCAGATTATCGCGCAGGAGATTGTGCCGCTGGAGCTTAACGAGGAGAGCAACAAGCCCAAAGTGTTTGAGGTCATGGTGCCCAACAGCCGCTTTAGCCAGGGCAATATGGCGCGTCTTGCCACGGTGCTTACCGCCAACCCGGGCGGCGACCGCGTGGAGATCTTTATCGAGCAGGTGGACGGGCGCGTGCTGCGTGCCGAGGTGCCGGCCAAGGTCAACGCGCGCTCGATTCCGCTGTTGGCAGAGGCAAAGGCCATCGTCGGCAACCAGGGCAGAGTGACGGTGATCTAGGGACGGCGTTGCTGAGGGGTAGCTAATTTGGGACGGGGCTTTTTTAGCTACCCTTTGGCTGACGGCGATTTGGCTGGGATTTGAATAATTCTCAACCGACATGTGGGGGTAGCTAAAATAGCCCCGTCCCAAATTAGCTACCTGGTGCGAGATTGGAGGAAGTGATGGCGCAGGGGACGTTTGTGCAGGCGCTTCGTAAGGAGGCGGCGCTCAGCAGTACCTTTATGAAGGGGCGCTCGCTCATGCTCAACGGCGCCGTGCTGTCGTTCGAAGACTCCGGCTCGCGCTTCTCCAAAAACGTGAACATCGAGGGCTCGGTGCGCGGCTCGCGCGGCGACCTGTACAAGACGCACGTGGCGCTCGACATGGACGAGCACGAGGTTATCGACTACGACTGCGATTGTCCCGCCGCCTTCCGCTATTCCGGCATGTGCAAGCACGCCATAGCCACGGCGCTGGCGTATCTGGATGCCAGTGGCGCTGAGCCCGTCGAGGGTTTGCGCACGCCGGTCCGCACGTTTACAGTACCGCCCACACAGTCCAAGCAGCCCACGCGCCCCGCGCCCACCGCATCTGCGGTCAACCCCAATTTTCCCTTCCCGGCGCCCGTCCCCACGAGCCCGAGCCTTGTGGCGGCGCTTTCCGATCTTTCGGACGCGCGCATGGACGAGCTCGCGGCCATGCGCCGCAAGCTCGCCGGCACCATTGACCCCGATGCGCCCAAAGTGGTGCTGGAGCCCTCGCTGGTGCCGTACTACAATCCGCTGTTTGCCGATCGCTTTAACTGGGCGCTCGAGTTTCGCATTCGCTGCGGTTCGGTGTCCTACGTGGTTAAGGATATCGACGGCATGACCGATGCCTATGTGCGCGGCGGTACGTTCTCCTATGGTAAGAAGCTTACGTTTGTCCATGTGCCCGAGGCTTTCGATGACGTGTCGACAAAGCTGCTCGACTTTGTCGCAATGACGGTCGCCTACCTGAGCGACATCACGAGTTCGCGTTCGGCATCGTACGACTTTGCCCGCAGCGGTTTTGTCGCCGAGCGTCAGTTGCCGGTATCCGAGTATTCCATCGTGTCCGTGCTGGACCTGCTGCGCGGCAGGACCATGTCCTTTGAGCCTGCTTGGTCGCGGGGGACGACGACGCATCGTTCCTACGAGGTGGCAGTCGAGTCGTCGCCGCAGGGGGAGGGCGAAGTCCCGGCTAAGCGCCCGCCGCTCCTTGCCGCCAAGATTGCACCGGCGGCGGGAGGCAGCTATGACTTGCGCCTTCCGGCCGATACGTATTGCTTTGTCGCGGGCGACGCGGCCTATCTGGTCGATACGCGCCGCGTGCGCCGTACCGACACGGCGTTTGCCCAGCATGCGGCATCGTTCCTATCGCACTTGTTGCCCTGCCGCACGCCGCTCCATATCGCCGCCGACCAGGTGGGTGAGTTCTGCCGCATGGCGTTGCCGATCTTGCGCGACTACACCGACCTGACCGCTCCCGCCGTACTTGACGCCGTGGCGCCCGAGCCGAGTTTTGCCATGGCGATTGGCGTCGCCGATGGTCTTGTGACCTGCAAGATTACGGTGATCTACGGCGATTGGTCGGCAGATCTCTTTAGTCTTGGTGCTCCGGGCAGTCCCTTCGAAGAACAGCGCTCCGGCGTTCCGCCCCGCGATACGGTGGCGGAGTTTCGCGTTATGGACACGGCGGCCCTGTACTTCGATTTCTACGAGGGCGGCCTGGCATTTGAGGAGCGCGATGACGCCCGCCTGTTCCACTTGCTGACCGAGGGCTTGTCTGCCCTGTCCGAGCTGGGCGAGGTCATGCTCAGCGACCGCCTGCGCCAGATTTCGGTCCGCCCTGCGCCCAAGCTCTCGGTGCGCGCCACCGTCAAGAGCAACTTGCTCGACGTCGAGCTGGGTGCGAGCGGGCTTTCGGCGGTCGACCTTGCCATCTATCTCGATTCGTATAAGCGCCACCAGACGTTCGCGCGCCTTACGTCCGGGGATATCGTGCGCCTGGACGAGGGAGCGCGTGCCGCGTTTGGTCTTGCCGAGGACCTGGGCGTCGATGCCGTCGACCTGCTCGACGGCGTGTCGCTTCCCGCGTCGAGCACCCTGTTTGTCGACAGCATGATCGCGCGCACGCCAGCGCTTGAGGCCGATCGCGACGCTGCGTTCCTCCGTACCGTCGAGCGCCTGGACACGCTCGGCAAGATGGACTTTACGGTGGCCGCCTCGCTCAAGGCCACACTGCGTGGCTACCAGGTCGACGGCTACCAGTGGCTCGGCTCGCTTGAGCACCTGGGCCTAGGCGGCATCTTGGCCGACGATATGGGCCTGGGCAAAACGCTGCAGATGATCGCGCACATTCTGGCGCGCGTGGAGGCGGGGGATACCAAGCCCACGCTCGTGGTATGTCCTGCGTCGCTTGTGTACAACTGGACCGCCGAGCTGGAGCGCTTTGCCCCCTCGCTTGATGTGTGCGCCATCGTGGGCGCCAAAGCCCAGCGTCGCGTGCAAATTGCCGGCGCAGCCGAGCACAACGTGGTCGTGACGTCGTATGACCTCATGCGCCGCGACATCGACGAATACGCCGAGCAGGACTTTGCCCGCGTGGTACTCGACGAGGCCCAGTACATTAAAAACCCGCTCACCCAGGTGGCCCGCGCCGCCAAGCGCCTGCCGGCCGGCGTGCGCTTTGCCCTGACGGGCACGCCCATCGAAAACCGCCTGTCCGAGCTCTGGAGCATCTTCGACTTTTTGATGCCGGGCCTTCTGGGTACGCGTGACTCATTTGCCAAGCGCTTTGAGAGTCCCGTCGAGCATGCCGAGGGCGATAGCGCCGCTCGTCTGCAGGCGCTCGTGTCGCCGTTTGTGCTGCGTCGCGTCAAGGAAGAGGTGGTGGCCGATCTGCCCGAGAAGATCGAGGATACGGTGATGGCGCAGCTTACCGGCGAGCAGCGCAAGCTCTACCTGGCCAACCAGGACCGCATCGCCCAGCAAGTGCAGCACCGCGAGGCCGGGGAGTTTAAGAAAGACAAGCTCAAGGTACTTGCCGAGCTCACCAAGCTGCGTCAGATCTGCTGCGACCCGCATCTGCACTATGCGGACTACAAGGCGGGAAGCGCCAAACTCGATACGTGCATGGAGCTCGTTCACGGCGCGCTTGACGGTGGTCACCGCATCTTGCTGTTCAGCCAGTTTACGGGCATGCTCGATATCATTGGCAAGCGCCTGGTCAAGGAGGATATCGCCTTTCTTAAGCTTACGGGCGCATCGTCTAAGGAGAGTCGCGCCAAGATGGTTGCGCAGTTCCAAGCGGGCGAGGTGCCGGTGTTCTTGATTTCGCTCAAGGCGGGCGGCGTGGGCCTTAATTTGACGGCTGCCGACGTGGTCATCCACTACGACCCGTGGTGGAACGTGGCGGCGCAGGACCAGGCGACCGACCGCGCCCACCGCATTGGCCAGCAGCACACCGTGACCGTGTACAAGCTCATCGCCAAGGACACGATCGAGGAGCGCATCATGCAGATGCAGGAGTCCAAACGCGATCTGGTCAACAGCGTGCTCGGCGGCGACGGCATCTCATCGGCGCTGTTCACGCGCGAGGATGTTCTGGCGCTGCTCGGCGGCGACGGTCGCTAACCCGCTCGAGTGGGGCCGCCAGGGCGGATAGTACGCGCCGCCCCACCGTTCCCGCCCGTTATGTGTTCATTTGCCATGCCGTGGATGGTTCGCCTGCCTTTGGGCATAAGAAGCATCAGGAATATTGGCACATCAGCAAAGGAGAACATCATGGCGAAATTCTTTAAGGACCCCGACGGTAAGCTCATCGCTGCCCTTGGCGACGGCGTTGCGACCCCTGCCGGTTGCACGGAGCTGACCGCAAACACCGAGGATGCGGCACACGAGAAGCACGTGCCTGTTGTCGAGATCGAGCGCGACGGCCACGTCATTCGCGCACGCGTGGGCTCGACAGAGCACCCCATGCTGCCCGAGCACTACATCGAGTGGATCGCGCTTGAGGCCGAGGGCCGCCTGGAGGTCCATTACCTTGAGCCCGGCATGAAGCCCACGACGTTTTTCGCTGGCGGCTCCAAGACCGGTACCGTCTATGCCTACTGCAACCTGCACGGGTTGTGGTCCGCGACGTTCTAGGAGCGCGCCCCCGCTCGGGGTATCATAGCTAGTATATGCACATGCGAGCGCCGGCTGCATTATGCGGCCGGCGCTTTTACTACGACAACGACGATTTACGACGGAAAGGGCTGGGCCATGAAGCTCGCACTTGCACAGATCGATATGCGCCTGGGTGATATTGAGGGCATTTGCGGCCGCATCGAGGACCAGGCTCGCCTGGCTCATGAGCGCGGCGCGCGCGTGCTGTGCGTTCCGGCCCCGCTCTTTATGGGCGCCATGCCGGGCAGCCTGGTGGGCGCTGCCGATTTTGAGCACGATATGCTGACGGGCCTGACGGGCGTTGCCGAGCGCATCCAAGAGCTCGATATGATCTGCATCGTGCCCTCTGCGGTTTCGTTTGAGGGCCAGCCCCTGCTTGACTACATGATGCTCAAAGACGGTCGCGTGGTGCCCGCGCGCGCAAGTATTGCCCTGCAGCGTGGCGAGAACAACGACGCGCGTTGGGCGCCTCCGGTGTTTGACGTG
>UQUX01000081.1 GCA_900544425.1 uncultured Collinsella sp. | reverse complement strand
AGCCTTCTTCCGCCCCGCCAACTAGCTTTCCGGTCAAAACCACCACAAAGGGGACAGGCACCTTTGTGGTGGTTTATGCTTTTCCGGGTGGAAGGGAGCGAGCAATGGCGTCTGAGGGCTTTTTTGAACGGGTGTACGAGGTGGTCGAGCAGATCCCCGAGGGGATGGTCGCCACGTATGGCCAGGTGGCGCTGCTTGCCGGTCGTCCGCGAAGTGCGCGGTACGTGGGGTATGCCCTGCATAGTAATCCGCGCCCCGGCGAGATTCCCTGTCACCGCGTGGTGTTTGCCGACGGGCACATATGCGAGGGCTTCGCTTTTGGCGGTCCCGATGCTCAACGTGAGCTTTTGCTAGGGGAAGGTGTGGCGTTTAAGGACGACATGCACGTCGACTTGGCCGCCTGTCGCTGGCCTGCCGGGCTCTAGCGGTTCTGCCGTGGCGAAAACCACCACAAAGGCGCCTGTCCCCTTTGTGGTGGTTTTACGCTGTAGGTTTACCAGAGCTAACTTATGGAGAAGGTGTGGCGGCGTACTTTGCCGTCAGAAAGTAAACCACGGTGAACTATATTGGTTTCAGCAACGGAGCAGGCAATAGGCGATGAAAAAGCCTGCCCTGTTGAGTTTGATTCGCATCCCTCCCCTCTGTGCGATTCAACGGTGTACTTCGGGAACAGGCCCGCTGGCAACTAACTGCCAGCGGGCCTGTTCCTGTTTGTCGGGGGAGTGCGATGGACGGAGCCGAAGCGGTCCGGCTCCAAAAAAGGCGGACGCCGTAGCGCCCGCCCTATAGCAATCGAAAGCTCAAGCCAGCAGATCGGTCTAGTACACCATGCCCATGGCGTCCTGAACTTCTGCCAGGGTCTGCTCGGCGATCTCGTTGGCGCGACGATTGCCCTCGTGCAGGACGTCCTTGACGTAATCCAGATCGTTCTCGTAGCGCTGACGACGCTCACGGATCGGGGCGAAGTACTCGTTGACGGCCTCGGTCACGTACTTCTTGAGCTGGCCGGAGCCGCCCATGCCAATCTCCTCGGCAATCTCGACCTCGGAACGGCCGGTGCAGATGGCGGCCGTCGAAAGCAGGCCGGACACGCCGGGGCGGTTCTCGGGATCGAACGTGATCATGCGCTCGGAGTCGGTCTGGCTCTTCTTGATGCGCTTGGCCGTCTCCTCGGCGGTCATCGAGATGTTGATGGCGTTGCCGTAGCTCTTGCTCATCTTGCGACCGTCCAGGCCGGGCAGCAGCGGGGTCTCGGACAGCAGCGCGTCGACCTCGGGGAACACCTTGCCGTAGCGGTTGTTAAAGCGGCGGGCGATGGTGCGGGTCAATTCGATGTGCGGCAGCTGATCCTTGCCCACCGGCACGATATTGCCCTTGCAGAACAGGATGTCGCAGGCCTGGTGCACCGGGTAGGTGAGCAGAAGGCCGGTGAGCTCGTGCCCCGAGGCCTCCATCTCGGCCTTGACCGTGGGGTTGCGCGCCAGCTCGGCCTCGGACACCAGCGACAGGAACGGCAGCATGAGCTGGTTGGCGGCGGGCACGGCGGAGTGCGCGTAGATCATGGTCTTGTCGGGGTCGATGCCGCAGGCAAGGTAGTCCATGACCATATTGTACACGTTGTCCTGGATGTGCTCGGTGGTGTCGCGGTCGGTGATGACCTGGTAGTCGGCGATGAGTACGTTGGTCCTGGCGCCCATGTTCTGCAGCTCCACGCGGCCCTTGAGGGTGCCAAAGTAGTGACCCAGGTGCAGACGGCCGGTGGGGCGGTCGCCGGTAAGCATGGTGAACTTCTCGGGCGTCTTGGCCAGGCCCTCGCGAATGGCGTTGCTCTTTTGCAGCGCGACTTCGTAGCTGTTCTCGTTTGGCATGATTGCTCCTAACGTTCGTTCGCAGGTTTTGATGATAGCGTGTTTATTGAGAGGGGTGGGCGTGAGTGGGTGAGGGACTGCCAGGGGCCGGCTTTCAAGTCCGCCGCGGCGTTCGCGCGAACGGCTGCCAACGCCTCGGCACATCCTCGGCAGCTTGCCCTAGAGCTTGTGGTGGCGCTCTTCTTTGCGCTCCTCGGCTGCCTGCTCCTCCTGCTTAAAAGCGGGGTCGTCGGGGGTGACCAGCTCGTCCTCGTGCGTGCGCTTGTTGTAATGGTGGCGCAGCACGGGTTCAAACAGGTGCAGGTGCTTGGCGAAGGCAGCCGAGCCAATGGCGAGCACGGTAAAGATGAGCACACGCATGGGCACCTCGACCTGGTTAATCGCGGCGGCGCCGGCCGAAAGCATGATGCACCAGGCATAGATGAGCAGCACGGCCTGTTTTTGGTTGTAGCCTTCTTGGATCAGGCGGTGGTGGATGTGGCCCTTGTCGGCCTGCCCGATGCTAATGTGGGCGCGCTTGCGGCGCACGATGGCGCTAAACGTGTCGATGATAGGCACGCCGGCAACGATGAGCGGGATGATAAGCGAGGTGAGTGCGGCGGTGCGGCTCACGTTGAGCAGCGAGATGGAGCCCAGCGCAAAGCCCAGAAGCAGCGACCCCGAGTCGCCCAAGAAGATGCTTGCGGGGTTGAAGTTGTAGCGCAAAAAGGCCAGACAGGCGCCAAAGAGCGCAATGGAGAGCGCGGCGGCGTCGATGCGGCCCGAGAGAACGGCCATCGAAAACATGGTGAACGAGGCGATGCCGCAGATGCCCGTGGCCAAGCCGTCGAGGCCGTCGATGAGGTTAATGATGTTGGTGAATGCCACCAGATAGATTACGGTGATGGGGTAGGCGAGCCATCCGAGCATGATCTCGCCGGGAGCAAACGGGTTGACGATGACGCCGATTTTTAGGCCGCCCATGCAGGCGATAAGCGCGGCGAGGACCTGTCCGGCCAGCTTTTGCTTGGGCGTGAGCTGGAAGACGTCGTCGATAGCGCCGGTCGCAAAGATGACGGTAAAGGAGAGCGCCAGCATGGGATAGCTAATGTGAAGGCGCGGGTGCGGCACCAGGACGGGTGGCCAGCCTAGGTACCAGGTGCCTAGGATTTGCACAATGCAGGCAACGACCAGGCCCAAAAATACCGCCGTTCCGCCCAAACGCGGGATGGGCTTGGTGTTGATGCGGCGCTTAGAAGGATAGTCGACGGCATCGAGCTTAATTGCCAAGCGCTTGACCAGGGGCACCGCGAGGAAGGTCGTGATAAAAGCCGCCGCTGCCACGCATAGGTACGGTATGTAGCTCGGGGATGAAGCCATGAATCTAAAAACCGCCAAGCGTCGAAGGAAAAGGTCAAAGGTTGCTACGCGGAAATGGCATAGCTGTCCCATGATACTCGACCGAGGGGGGTGCGGAGGTTTGCACCGTGCGATTATCACGCGCATACCAGATATTGGAATGTTGTCGATGGCTTGTCGGGATGCCGGCGGGGATCCATATGGACTGTATGGTGATTTTCGGCAAAAGAAAACCACCCCCCACGTTACGAAAATGAACCCACCTAAAACAGGTGGGTGCCCTCATCGACTGTTCCAGCGTCCTTAACAACGAAGGATACCTGTACTAGGCACGACTGTGTGGGCTCCCTAAATAAACGCGACGGTTCACCCAGTTGCTCCGCGGGGGGCGGAATAACTACATCATAAAGCGGCACTTTATCGATTCCAGTCTTGACATTACAAAAATCGTGTCGGACGATTACGGCGCCTTAGGGACGGAGCCGTCTACCCGGTCTGGCCCTTTACGTTTGAGCTGCTGAATCGTTGTTTTGGAGCATGTTTTTATGCCGACGTCGTTGACCGAACTTTTTTCGCCCGCCTGCCATTTGTGTCCGCGCCGTTGCGGTGCGGCGCGCGATGAGGGCGCGCACGGCGTCTGCGGTGCTAACGACACGCTCAAGGTGGCCCGCGCCGCGCTTCATATGTGGGAGGAGCCGCCTATCTCGGGCGAGGCCGGTTCGGGCGCGATCTTCTTTAGCGGTTGCTCGCTTAAATGTATCTACTGCCAGAACCACGAGATCTCGACCGGCATTTTTGGCCTTGAGATTTCGCCTGAGCGCCTGGTCGAGATTATGCTGGAACTGCAGGACCAGGGTGCCAACAACATCAATTTGGTGACGGCGACGCACTATGCGCACCTGTTGCCTGCCGTGATTGCCGCGGCACGGGCGCGCGGACTGGTTATCCCGATCGTCTACAACACGAGTGGTTACGAGCGCGCGAGTGCCGTGGCGGCGCTGGGCGACCTGGTCGATGTGTGGCTTACCGACTTTAAATATGCCAATGCCGGGCTTGCGCAGTCGCTCTCTCATATAAAGGACTACCCACGTGTGGCCGTGTCAGGCCTGGCTCAGATGGCGCGCGAGATCGAGCGCCGCGGGGGAGAGATGGTGGATGAGGGCGGGCTCATGAAGCGCGGCATGATTGTGCGCCATCTGGTACTGCCGGGACATGCAGACGATTCGTGTCGCGTGCTGGACCTGGTGTGGCAGACGGTGGGCGATGTGCCGATCTCGGTCATGAACCAGTACACGCCCAATGCACTTATGCGCGAGCAGGGCGGCGACCTGGCGCGTGCCGTGACGCGCGAGGAGTACGAGCAGGTGCTCGACCATGCCGACGACCTGGGTTTTACGACGATGTTCTGGCAAGAGGGCGGCGCGGTAGACGAGAGCTTCACCCCGGCCTTCGACACCACCGGTGTTCTTACCAGCGCAAAGTAGTGCGCTCGTCGATGATTTTTCTGGGACGGGGATAAAAAATCATCGAGAGGATCGCCTGTTCGAAAAGTTGCCAAAATAGCCGCGCCCCAAAAAGACTGGTTATTGGGCGTTGACAGTTGGCGAGCCGTAGGTAAAATATCGACTTGTCCTGGGGACGTAGCTCAGTTGGGAGAGCGCTGCCGTCGCATGGCAGAGGCCGAGGGTTCGACTCCCTTCGTCTCCACCCTTGGATTTGATAAGCCGCTGACATTGTGTCGGCGGCTTTTTTTAAAAGAAAGGGCTATACCATGGCCGAGCTTGAGTCCCAACCATTGTCCGACGAGGAGCGCGCTGAGTTGGAAGAGCTCCGCGCTGAGAAGGCCCGCCGCGAGGCTCGGGAAGAGGCCCGTCGCGAGCGTGAGGAGCTGGCTGCCCTGCGCGCCGAGCGTGCGAAGGCCGAGGAGGTCGCCTCGAACGCCGCATCCGAGCGCAAGCCCGCGCCCGCACCCAAGCCCGCTGCTGCGAAGCCTGCACCTGCCGCGCCCAAACCTCAGCCTAAAAAGGCCGCTCGTCCCAAGTCCGTCGAGCCCAAGCCGAGCCGTGACGAGATGACCTTTGCCCAGCGCATGGTTACCTCCAAGGAACCTACGGGCGAGAACGAGATCCCTGGCATGGCGCCGGCTCAAAAAATCATCATTGTCCTTGCCCTCATCGCGTTTGTCATCTTTATGGGCTACACGATCCTGACCAGCATGGGCCTGCTCTAACCTATTTGCATCGGGCGTTATGTCCGCATCCTCTGCTCTCGTCTAACCCTCAAATTCTGTACCACACATCCGAAAGGTCGCCCCATGGCTTTGACCGACATCTCGCATCCCACCGACATTGCAATGCTCACCGATCTGTACGAGCTCACTATGGCCCAGGGCCTGTGGGAGAGCGGCAAGGCCAATGAGCAGGGTTGTTTTACCGCGTTTTACCGCGACCATCCCTTTGGCAGCGCCTATGCCGTCATGTGCGGCACCGCCGAGCTGCCCGAGCTGGTCGAGAACCTGCGCTTTACGCCCGAGGATATCGACTACCTCGCATCGCTTGAGGCCCCGGCCGGCGGCGCGATGTTTAAGTCCGCATTCCTCGACTATCTGCGCGATTTTCGTGCGCATGTAAACATCGACGCCGTGCCCGAGGGCGAGCTCGTCTTTCCGCGCGAGCCCATGGCGCGCGTCACCGGCCCCGCGCTGGAGTGCCAGCTGCTCGAGACGGCGCTGCTCAACATCGTCGGGTTCCAGACGCTTGTCGCCACCAAGACGGCGCGCGTGGTGCTCGCCGCTGACGGTCGCCCCGTGGCGGAGTTTGGCCTGCGCCGTGCCCAGGGCCCCGATGGCGGCCTAGCTGTTGCGCGCGCGAGCTACGTTGCCGGCTGCTCCTCTACGTCCAATGTGCTCGCCGGCCGCCGCTACGGTATTCCCGTCTTTGGCACGCATGCGCACAGCTGGGTGATGAGCTTCGATTCCGAGCTCGAGGCCTTCCGCGCCTTTGCCAAGTCGAGCCCCAAGAACTGCACGCTGCTCATCGACACCTATGACGTGCGCGAGGGCTGCGAGCATGCCATTACGGTTGCCAAGGAGATGGAGGCGGTGGGCGAGCGCCTGTCGGCTATTCGCATCGACTCCGGCGACCTTGCCAAGCTCTCCAAGTATGTTCGCGGCCGTTTTGATGCCGAGGGCCTGCCCTATGTGGGTATCTCGGTGTCCAACGACCTGGACGAGTACACGATTCAGTCGCTGCTCGACCAGGGCGCGCCCATCGATAGCTTTGGCGTGGGTACCAAGCTTGCGACCTGCTACGACCAGCCGGCGTTGGGCGGCGTGTACAAGCTTTCCGCCCGCCGTGCGAGCGAGGCCGACCCGTGGACGCCGGTGGTCAAGCTCTCCGAGCAGCCCTATAAGCGCACGATCCCGGGCGTACAGCGCGTGCGCCGTTATTACGACGGCTTTGGCGGTCCGGTCTGCGACATGATCTACGACGAGGACCATCTGGCGGGGGAGGGCGCCGCGCGCGGCAATACCCTCGTGGCCGTGAATGATGCCGCCCTGGTGACCGACGTGTCCGAACTTGAGTATCGTGAGCTGTTGGTGCCGATCGTGCGCGACGGCAGTGCGGTGGCTCCGCGTGAGAGCATCCAGGACGCGCGCGAGCGCTGTGTTTGGGCGCTCGATCATCTGGATGCGGCTTTCAAGCGCTTCCTGTATCCGCAGACCTACGTGGTGGGTATGGAACAGGGCCTGGCCCAGGTGCGCGACGAGCTCGTGCGCAAGAATATGGCCGCGGCCTCGGCTTTCCCCTGGGCAAAATGATTCCTTGGGCGGTAGGGGCGAGTCACGCTCCCTTGGCCGCCAGCTCGGCCGTTCGCTGAACAGTTGATTGGTTTGACGTATGACGACTTCTTATAAAACGATGGTGGTAAAGATCGGTTCGTCCACGGTGGTGGGCGCCGATGGCAAGGTCAACCGCGCCTTTATCGGCGGACTTGCCGATCAAGCCGCAGCGCTGCGCAAGCTCGGCTGGCGTCTGGTCGTGGTGAGCTCGGGCGCTATTGCCTGTGGCTATCCCGTGTTGGGCTTCGACCGCAAGCCGGTCGGCGACCTTCCGAGCCTGCAGGCCTGCGCCTCGGCTGGTCAGTGCATCATCTCGTCGGCCTACGACGAGGAGTTCCATGCGCGCGACCTGCTCACCTCGCTCGTGCTGCTCACGCGTCACGACACGGCGCGTCGCACGTCCTACCTGCACGCGCGCGACGCCCTGCTGCGTCTGGTGGAGCTGGGCGTGGTGCCGGTCGTCAACGAGAACGACACCGTTACCGTCGACGAGATCAAGTTTGGCGACAACGACACACTGGCGGCGCTCGTGAGCTGCCTGGTATCTGCCGATCTGTGCGTGACGCTCTCGGACATCGATGGTCTCTATACTGCCAATCCGCATGAGGACCCCACGGCCGAGTTTGTTCCTGTCGTGCATAAGATCGATGCCAAGATTATTGCCTCGGCGGGCGATTCTTCCACATCGGTGGGCACGGGCGGCATGATTACCAAGATCCGCGCGAGTCGCATCCTGATGACGGCGGGCATTCAGAGCGTGATTTGCTCGGGCGAGGAGCCCGATGCGCTCGTGCGCCTCGCCCGCGGCGAGAGCGTGGGCACGCTGTTCGATCCGCCGGCGGAGCGTCTGGACATCGCGCCCCGCAAGCTGTGGATCGCGCTGGGCGACAAGGCACATGGGTCGGTGACGGTTGATGATGGTGCTGCGAAGGCGCTGGTTAGCCGTGGCTCTTCTTTGCTTGCGGTGGGTATTCGCGAGGTCGATGGCCAGTTTGCCGAGGGCGATGTGCTCGATGTGTGCGATCCGAGCGGTATGGTCGTCGCCCGCGGTATCGCCGAGGCCGATTCGGACGTGCTGGAACTTGCTGCCGGTCGCCGCCAGGACCAGATCGCCAGCAACCGCCTGCTCGCTAACCTGGCCGAGAAGCCGGCGATACACAGGGATAATTTAATCGTCTTCGCATAACCAATTGACGCTGCAAACGCCCCTAAGCGGCAATCTGACGT
>UQUX01000080.1 GCA_900544425.1 uncultured Collinsella sp. | reverse complement strand
GTCGGCGGGGACGCTGTTCACCCACCTCGACCCCGCCCTGGCCAAGGCCGGCCCGCTGCCGTCGACCAACAACATGATCGAGGGAGGGGTGAACTCGCAGCTGAGGGCCGTCCTGCGCAACCACCGGGGGCTGACGTCGGTCAAGCGCGTGAAGGCGGTGTTCTGGTGGTGCCATGCGCACTCGGGGGACGCGAGGACGGCGCGCGAGAAGCTCGCCGCGATGCCGACCGACGCGGACATCGACTTCCTGTTCAGCGTCTACTCCGCCTCGCCGTCGCGCGATGACGGAGGGCCGGAGTGGGGCGACAGGGCAGTGTGGGAGGACCTCCACCACAGGGACCCGTACCCGTTCTGGCTGGATTAATGGATGGAAACGGATGTTCTATCGGGACACACATTTTGTCCTATAAGCCCACCAAACACCTCGCCGCCGGCCGGGCCATGTCGCGGCACCAAAATAGCGCCCGTGCGCTCGATGGATTCGGATGCCCGACAGAGGCTCCTTATGGCTGCTTCCTTCCGGACCTGACCAGATTCGGAACATGTCGTCATCCGAACCCATCGAACGCGCTAGGCGCTCGGTATATCTTACCTGCTCCCGCCCGCCAGAGCAAGGTAGCTAATTTGGGACGGAGCTTTTTTGACTACTTTTGCAGCCCGATTGCCAGAGCAGCCAATGAGTAGTCAAAATAGTCCGATCCCAAAATGACCGGCTTGGTGCCGCACCACAGAAAGGGCCCATCTACTACGTTTAGGCCGCAGGGGTCAACCATAGCCGGCTTTTTCGAAAATCGGCAAGCTTTCTACCTGCGGTTTTGTTTTTGCAAATTCCGGGATGGTCGAAGGTGGCCGGTTTAACGTAGTAGATGGCCGCATTTCGTGGCAAACGGTCCGACCCAAGACCCAAGGCAGCCAACCTCGAATGGCCATTCTCGAAGTTGCGGTGGAATACGGACTGAATTGGCACCTTAAGGGCAAAAACACTCCGTATTCCACCGCAACTTATAGGGAGATAGGCCTTAGAGGCGAGCGAGGTCGTAGGCTTGGGCGGCTGATTCACCGGCGAAGATGAGGTTGGTTGTGGCTTCCTGAGGATTGAGCGCCTGGTCGAGAGGCATGGGCTTGCGGCAGATCGGAAGCACCAAGTCGACGCCCTGCCCATACACCGCATCGAGGTTGTCAGCTCGACCGCCCACGACAGCAATCACCGGCTTGCCATATCGCTTCGCACGACGGGCTACACCCACCGGCGCCTTACCGGCAGCGGACTGCTCATCCATATTGCCCTCGCCTGTTATGACCAGGTCGGCATCGCGCACGAGCTCGTCAAACCCCACGAGATCGAGCACCGTCTCCACACCCGAGCGTAGCTCCGCCCCGAGCGCCAGCAACGCCGCGCCCAAGCCACCGGCAGCACCCGCGCCGGGCACGCCGAGCACCGAGCCAAATGTCCGTACACCCTCGGGTGTGCGCAACAAACCCTGGGCTCGAGCTCCGGCAATCGCAGCGTCGAGCAAGCGACCGTAGCCGACCATCCAGCTGTCGTACCTGCGCAGTACCTCGGCATCCCGCGTCGGCAGGCCCTTCTGTCCGCCGAACACCGCAAGCGCGCCGCGACGCCCTACGAGCGGATTCTCGACATCGGAAAGCACAACGATACGAGCGTCATCCAAAGCCTGCAGCGCTGGCGCCAAATCAACGCTCGCCACCTGCTCAAGGCCTGCAAGACCGAGGGCGACATCGCAGCCCCGATCATCGACCACACGCGCGCCCAGCGCCCAAGCCAATATAGATAGTCTTTGCACCCGCGCGAACCGCATGAAGCATCAGTTCGCCCACGCCATAGGTTGTGGCCGCCAACGCCGCCGACTCCGTGCAGGATGAATACCCAATACCCGCCGCCTCGGCCATCTCGATGACCGCGGACTCGTGCTCGCCGTCCACCAGCATCCGGGCAGATACGCGGTCACCCAAGGGGCCTGCGACCTCGCAGGTCGAAAGCTCGCCACCACGCGCGGCGATGGCGTCGAGCGTCCCCTCGCCGCCATCCGCCAGCGGCAACGCGGCCACCTGAGCATCGGGCCAAACGCGGCGCACGCCTTCGGCAACCGCCGCCTCCGCCTGCGCACTCGAAACGCTGCCCTTAAAGGAGTCGATCGCCAGCAGCACACGGCGGGGCCGGCGGCACGCAGGACCAAAGTCAACCACCGTGCCAGCATCCTCACCGACACCTGCAAGCGCTGCGGCGTGAGCGGCGTGTGCTTCAAGATCAGCCCCACAACCGCAATCAGCGCCGCCCGCTCCGCGCAGACCGCCAAAATAGCTACTCAGCAGCTCACGGCATTCATCCGCCAGGACCCCGGCCGTCACGTTAAACCGATGATTCAGGCGCGAATCGGCATTGAGGTCATACAGCGAACCCAACGCGCCCGCCTTGGCGTCGCTCGCGCCATACACGCAGCGCCCCACGCGCGCGTTAACCATAAGACCCGCGCACATGCAGCAGGGTTCGAGCGTCACGTAGACCGTGCAATCGGAAAGGCGCCAGCGACCGAGCGACCGAGCGGCAGCGCACAGGGCCGCGAACTCTGCATGAGCCGAAGGGTCCTGGTCGAGCTCGCGACGATTATGCGCCCGCGCGACGGTCTCACCCGCGCGCACCACCACAGCGCCAATGGGCACTTCGCCCACTGCCGCAGCGGCGCGCGCCTCCGCCAGCGCCTCGCGCATGAACTTCTCGTCGATTTCGGTGATCGTCATCGTTCGCCTTCCCTGTTGCAAATTCAAAACGATGCTATCATTACGACTCACGGAGAGATGGCAGAGCGGTTGAATGCGGCGGTCTTGAAAACCGTTGAGCGCGAGAGCGTTCCGGGGGTTCGAATCCCCCTCTCTCCGCCACTTCTAGTGATGCACCGGCGTCATGGTTCGCTCGAACAGCGCATCGACCACGTCGGCCATCTCAGGTCGACGCTCAAGATCGTGGCCCGATTCCCACCATATCGTGAAAAGTCGAATAATACCGCCGGCGACAAACTCAGACGTCGTCTCGAGTGACACGGGGGCCAGGGCATCCTCGGCAAGCACGTTCATCACACGCTCGCGGATGGAGCGGGCAATGCGGTCGCAAATAACGTTGGTCAACATGCCCGACATGCTGCTTGCCAAAATGTTATCCATGAGCCGCTCGTGCGTCAGAATCAAATCCATGGCATCGTCCAAAATCGCGTGCCGAAGCGCGCGCACGTCCTCGGCAGACACTGCGCCGGCCTCATCGGGCTGTTTTTGCGGCAAGCCCGACATGAGCTCATCGATATAAAAGGCAAAGTAATCGTTCTTGTCGCGAAAGTGCTTGTAGAACGTCGTGCGGCGAATCATGGCGCGGTCGCACAGCATGGCAACCGTCAGGTCCTCAAAACGATGCTCCTCGAGAAGCTCGGTGAAGGCATCGAACAGGGCGCGGTAGGTTTTCTTAATGCGAAGGTCCACTGGTATCGCCATCCTCAGGGCAAAGACAACACTCGTCAATCTGTCGCATATCTTACACCTGTACCTCGCGCGCTTTGCCCCGGTGCCAACCCCGCCGAAAACATAACGCTTGCCGGAAAGTTCGGCACGGCAAAACGTTGCGGGTATACTAGTAGCGTTATACCAACGGCAGCTGGCGCATGCCGCCGCGGCCATTCGAAACGGAGACATCATGATTACCGTCATCATCGGCATCGTTGTTGTCATTGTGATTGTCTGCGCCATCGCCGGCATCTACAACAACATGGTCACCAAGCGTAACCGCATCGATAACGCCTGGCAGAACATCGATACGCAGCTGCAGCGCCGCAACGACCTGATCCCCAACCTGGTCGAGACCGTCAAGGGCTACGCCAAGCACGAGCAGGAGACGCTCTCCGCCGTGATCAGCGCGCGTAACACCGCCGTCAAGGCCACCACGCCCGAGGCCAAGATGGAAGCCGACAACGTGCTGACCGGTGCGCTGCGTCAGCTCTTCGCCGTAGCCGAGGCCTATCCCGATCTTAAGGCAAACACCAACTTTACGCAGCTGCAGGCATCGCTCGAGGATACCGAGAACAAGATTAGCTACGCACGCCAGAGCTACAACGATTGCGTGCTCAGCTACAACAACGCCATTCAGACGTTCCCGGCTGTCATCTTTGCCGGCATCTTCCAGTTTAAGGAGCGCCAGGGCTTCGAGGCCGCCGAAGCAGCCCGCCAGGCCCCGACCGTCAAGTTCTAGTAGTTTGGCAGCGCATCCTTAATCGGCCAAATGCATAAACCGCCCCGTCGAATGCATACTTCGACGGGGCGGTTTCCTTTTTCGCGAAGGTCCCCCTCTAAGCGCCGTGCATTTTTAGGAGTATTCAACATAGCCAAGAGCTTCGGGCGCCACGATAAATGCCAAAGACCGCGAATGTCCCTGCAAATCAAACGCTGTCAGCCCATAACCCCGCCCATCATCCGTAGAAAACATCGAGAAATCCCGATTTTTTGCCCGAGGTCGGTATGCAGGGGCCTTCGATTGCAGAATACTCGCAAAAATGCACGTCGCCGCCACCCCCACATGGCGCGAACTAAAACAAAAGCGCGGCCTTCCTTTCCGGCGCACTCCGCAGGACGAAAGAACCTCCGCCGCACGTAGTGCGCAGCGGGGGTTCTTTCATGTCCGAGGACGCGCCGGAAAGGAAGGTCGCCCTCGGGCCGGACATATCCGTAAGACAAATTACGCGACGGTGTAAACCCAGTTGTGCTTGTCCTCGACAGCACCGGACTGGATGCCAGTCAGGGTCTCGCGGAGCTTCTTCATCACAGGGCCGATCTCGGTATATCCAGCCGGGAAGGTCACGGTCTCGTCGGCGCCGTAAACCTTGTTGTCGATTTCGCCAACCGGGGAGATGACGGCAGCGGTGCCGCACAGGCCGCACTCCACAAAGGTGCCGGCCTTGACCTCGGCCCACTCGACGGGGCGCTGGTCAACGGTCATACCCAGGTCCTGAGCGACCTGAACGAGCGAGCGACGGGTAATGGAGGGCAGGATGGAGTCGGTGTGCGACTGCGGAACGACGAGCGTGCCGTCCTCCTTCACGAACAGGACGTTGGCGCCACCGGTCTCCTCGACATAGGTGCGGGACTCGGAGTCGAGATACAGGTTCTCGGCATAGCCCTCGCGATGGGCCTCCATCGTGGGCTTAAGGGACATGGCGTAGTTCAGGCCGGCCTTGATGTTGCCGGTGCCGTGCGGTGCGGCACGGTCGTACTCGGAAACGCGCAGCTTGACGGGCTTGAGGCCACCCTTAAAGTACGGACCGACCGGGGTCACGAGGATGCGGAACGTGTACTCAGGAGCGGGAGCCACGCCAATCACGTCACCGGAGCCGATCATAAACGGACGCACGTACAGGGTCGCGCCGGAACCGAAGGGCGGAACCCAGGCGGCGTTGGCAGAGACGACCTGCTTGACGGCCTCAACGAACTTGTCCTTGGGGAACGGGGGCATCTCGAGGCGCTGCGCAGAGTTGTACATACGCTCGGCGTTCATGTCGGGGCGGAAGCAGACGATGCTGCCGTCCTCGGCGGTGTAGGCCTTCAGGCCCTCAAAGACCTCCTGGCAGTAATGGAAGATGCCACCGCACTCGGAGACATGCAGGGTGTGGTCGGTGGTCAGGCCGCCCTCGTCCCACTCGCCATCCTTCCAATGAGCCTCGTAGCTGTAATCGGTCTTCATGTAGCCAAAGCCGAGGCTACCCCAATCGATATCCTTCTTCTCGACAGTCATATGTCGCTCCTTACATACACAGTTGCATACTCGCGAACCCGCACGCAAGGACCGAGGCCGACCGCGTCGCAACGTCGCACGCCCGGAGCGTAGAGCCGGACGGGACACGCGAACAGCATCAAAGCCGATGGCACGTCGATTCGCATGCACGAGATTGTACTCCCCGTACGCGTCTGATAAAACGCTTTTCTTTAACTAAGTAAAGTATTTTCATTTGACCGAAACTAAAGAGGCCCGCCACCGTAAGCGGTGACGGGCCTCAACTGCACGGTTTGCGCGCTGGCTCGAGCTACGCGTTCTTTTTGCCCAGCTTAGCCTTGACCAGACCGACCACGGTCGGGATGATCGACACGGCAACGATGCCGACGATCAGCAGCTCAAAGTGCTCCTGCACAAAGGGAATGCCGCCAAAGAAGTAGCCCAGCAGCGTAAAGACCGTCGACCAGGTAATGCCGCCCAGCACGTTAAAGACGACAAAGTTGCGCCAGTGCATGCCGCCCATGCCAGCGATAAAGGGCACAAAGGTGCGGATAAACGGGAAGAAGCGACCCAGGAAGATGGCCAGGTGACCCCACTTGTCCAAGAAGTCCTCGGACTTTTTAATGCGCTCGGGCGTCATGGCCTTGACCTTGCCCGAAGCGATGATCTTTTTGCCAAAGAAGTGACCGATCATAAAGTTGCACTGATCGCCCAAAATGGCAGCGGCCCATGCGGTGGCCAGAAGCGCCACAATGTTAAAGCCGCCATTGTGGGCAAAGAAACCCGAGGCGAACAGCAGCGAATCACCGGGAAGGAATGGGAAGAACACCACGCCCGTCTCGATAAAGATGATCAGGAACACGCAGCCGTAGGCCATAAGCGGGCCGGCGGCGATCCAGCTGGCGATCGCGGTGCGCGGGTCCTTAAGCAGCTCGGCAATAAAATTGATGAAACCCATGAAGTAAAACCTCTCAGTTGTGGGCGCGGATACGTCCAAGTTGACCAGTATACGGTTGCGGTGCCCCCTCGTGCGCAACCCCACAAAAGCATGACTCCATTACCAGCAAGTTTGCATAACTGACACCTGTCGCGCAATGCCGCCAAGATTGTCCTTCCTAATCCCTAGCGAATCGCTATACTTTATTGAATCGCATTGCCATGGCGCTAAGGGAGGGCGGCCGGTGAGCTTTATCAATACCATTCGCGAGGACATCAAGACCGTCCAAGCGCAGGACCCCGCCGCGCAAAACGGTCTGGTCATCTTCCTTTCCTATCCTGGCCTGCACGCCAAGTGGAACCACGTGCCCGAGCACTGGCTCTGGGAGCACGGTCATCGCTCGCTCGCCCGCGTGCTCTCGCAAATCACCCGCCACATCACCGGCGTCGAGATTCATCCCGCCGCACAGATCGGCAAGCACTTCTTTATCGACCATGCCATGGGCGTCGTCATCGGCGAGACCACCGTCGTGGGCGACAACTGTGTACTTTACCAGGGCGTTACGCTCGGCGGCACCGGCAACGAGACCGGCAAACGCCACCCAACGCTCGGCGATAACGTCACCGTGGGCACGGGTGCCAAGGTGCTCGGCAACATTCGCATCGGCAACAACGTCAAGATCGGCGGCAACTCGGTTGTCGTCAAGGACGTGCCCGACAACTGCACCGTCGTGGGCGTGCCGGGACGCATCATCAAGCGCAACGGCTGCCGCGTGTTCGAGGAGAGCTTCGATGCCAAGCAGCATCGCGAGTACATGCCCGACGACGCCGCCGAGCAGTCCGCGCTCAACCGCCAGGGCATCACCGAGAACGCCCGCCGCGTCAAGGAACTCGAGCGAGAGGTGGCCGAGCTCAAAGCCCTCGTCGCCAAGCTCGTGGACGAGCGCTAGAGGCGGACGACCACCGACAACATTGACGCCAACGCAAAGGCGCGCCAGAGGATTCACCCCCGGCGCGCCTTATTTGTGATGTGACATGCGGGACTGTCCCTTTGTCACATTATGCGAACTGGCTCAGATAGAGGTCGGCGTAGGCACCCTCGGCAGCCAGCAGCTCCTTATGCGTGCCCTGCTCGATAATGTTGCCGTGATCCATGACCAAGATCAGGTCGGCATCCACAATCGTCGACAGGCGGTGTGCGATCACAAAGCTCGTGCGCCCGCGCATAAGCGCATCCATGGCACGGCCGATGGCAAGCTCGGTACGCGTGTCCACGCTTGAGGTCGCCTCGTCCAGGATGAGAATCGCCGGGTTGTTGAGCAGCACGCGTGCGATGGTCAGCAGCTGACGCTGGCCCTGGCTGATGCTTTCGGCATCGTTGGCCACGCGCGTGTCGTAGCCCTGCGGCATGGTGCGCACAAAGAAGTCGACCTGCGCGGCACGAGCCGCGGCCACAATTTCGTCGCGCGTTGCCTCGGGGCAGCCGTAGGCGATGTTTTCGGCAATCGTGCCATCGAACAGCCAGGCGTCCTGCAGCACCATGCCAAACTGCTGCCGTAGCTCGCCGCGATCCATGCGGCT
>UQUX01000079.1 GCA_900544425.1 uncultured Collinsella sp. | reverse complement strand
TGACCCCCTCGATGATCCGTTTTCCTCCGTCCCCAAGGGATCAAATCTGTTGGCGTGGGGCAAATCTGTCCGCTTGGGCGGGTAGGATGGATGCATTGATTATTGCGAACAGTTTGAGCGGAGGACCATGCCTGTTCGAATCTATACCACCAATGCCGGCACGGATTTGAGCGATGCCGAGTCGGCGTTGCTTGCCGACCTTATTGCCCGCCACGGGCGTGCCGTGTTGCTGGCACCTACGTTTGCCGAGCTCGACCTGTGCCGTCATGATGCGGCGGAAGCCGGCGTTTCGCTGGGTATCGACTACAAGACGCCTACATCGTGGCTTCGCTCGCTTTGGGAGCTTTTGGGCGACGGGCGCGGTTTCGTCGACAACCTGCAGCGCCAGATGCTGTTCTCGGACATGGTCACGCGTCTCGACGATGCCGACCTGCAGCCACTTTCGCGCAGCCAGGGCACGGTGCGCATGCTCGCGCGCATGGCCCGCGACGTGCTGCCGGGTGTGGCGGGGACGACGGCCGAGCGATGCCGTGGCAACAATTGCCAGCCTGAGCCAAAAAGCGATGCCGAGGCTCGCGTGTTCGAGCTTTTGCGCGCCTACGCGGGCGGTTTGGATCGTCGAGATATGGTCGAGCCCTGCGAGGCGGCCGACATTATGGCCGGTGCCCTGGCCGATAACCTGCCGGCGTGCACCCGCGCCGTATGCGTGCGCGGTATCACGTCGTTTACGCACGGCCTGCTCGAGCTGCTGTCTGCCGTGGCGAACAATGGGGGAGAGGTCGTCGTGCTGCTTGCCTGCGAGCAGGCGGCGATGCGCGAGGAGCTTGCCACGGCATTTGATGCCCGCGGTGTGCTGTTTGAGGCCGCGCCGCTG
Source organism: uncultured Collinsella sp. (assembly GCA_900544425.1). GTDB lineage: Bacteria > Actinomycetota > Coriobacteriia > Coriobacteriales > Coriobacteriaceae > Collinsella. Next base: position 7,520 of record UQUX01000079.1, on the reverse strand, counting down.
GGGGAGGACGCCGTCGCGTCTGATGTCGCTTGCGGGACTGCCGCTCAGCCTGTCTTTATTGAGGTCGCCGGTCCCCATGCCCGTGCTCATGTCTATGCGGACGCCATCGATAAGTTGGTGAAAGCGCACAAGGAGTCCAAGGCCGATAAAGCTGCTGCAACGCCCGCCGACCCCGTGCGCGTGCTCGTCGTTTCTGCCCGGGCACCCCAGCTGTTCGGTGAGCTCGCCTCTCGTCTGGCGGCTCGTCATATCGCTGCCGAGACAGTTGAGTTCACGGCGTTTTCCCAATCCATTGCGGGCAGGCAGTTTGCGGCGCTTGCCGGCCTGATTGAGCGCATGAAGGCCGCCGATGAGGGTATGGCGTCAAAGACCGAGTGGTGGCCCGCGCCGGAGCTTACCGACTGGATCTACAGTCCGCTTTCGGGCGCTGATGCCGTCAATGCCCGTACCTTCGATAAGAATATGCGTCTCTCGCGCAGCAAGACTATCGCGGGCGTTAAGAGCCTGCTGCAGAGCGTTCAAGGCCAGGTGAGGGGCGCGCGCAAGGCGGCGAGCGACGAGAACTGGTTTAAGAACGTGCCGTGTGTGGTCTCGGACGTGTTCCAGGCGCTGTGGCGTGACAAACCCGTGACGGCGCTCAAGGCCATGCTTGCCGTTGCCGAGGCGTTGCCCGATCGCTCGCTGGGCAGCTTGGATGGCCAAGCCCGTCGCCAGGCGGAGGTGGCCCTGCTGCGCCACGTCATCGACATCCTTATGAATGGCGCTCGCGCGCTCGACGTGTCGCAGGCTGCAACCGTGCCCGTGCTCGATGGCATTCGCACCAAGGTGGACAAGCGCAGCGCCGCCTACGATTACGAGACCCACGAGGTCGACCGCGCGCCGCGCGCCCAGGTGCGCTTTGCGTCGCTTGCCGATGCGGCAGCCCTGCGCCCCGACAGCTACGATGCCGTGCTGTTTGCCGATGTCGATCTGGACAGTTATCCGCTTTCACACGAGGAGGGGCCGCTGGCCACGCTGACGGCGAGCCTTGGTCGCGAGGGCGTGACGCTTGAGCCCGCGGCCTTGCTGCGCGTGCGCTTTGGCCACGCGATGCAGGTGGCACGCGGCCCGGTTTCGCTTGCGCGCGTGACGCACGATCGTCAGGCGCGCGAGTGCTATCCGGCGGCCGTGTGGACCGAGTTGCGTGCGCACGCCAAGGCCGCTGACGATGCTAAGGCCGCTGACGACGCTAAGGCCACTGACACCGACAAGGCCGCTGACGACGCTAAGGCCACTGGCAACGCTAAGGTCGCTGGCGCCGACAAGGCGACGTGCGTGGGTGAGGGCGATATCGTAAGGGACTTCGATCCCGCGGCAGGCGAAGGTCTCAAGCGCGAGCGCGTGACCTGTGAAGCCCCTCAGCATCTGAGTGCCGAGGCCGTGCCGTATTTGGTCCTGCGCCGTCGCGATGGCGAGGGCGAGGACGCGCCGCTCGTGCCGCGCCTGACGTCCGCCTCGAAGATCGAGGCCTATTCTACCTGCCCGCTGTGCTGGTTCGTATCGTATCGCGTCAAGCCCCAGTCCATCGATGCGGGCTTTGGCAACATGGAGAAGGGTAACTTTGTCCATGACGTGCTGGAGCACTTGCATGCACGTCTTCCGCAGGAGGGCATGGAGCGCGTGACGCCCATGAATCTGCCGCGCGCGAAGGAGCTGCTGCACGAGGTCTTTGCCGAGACCCTGGCCGAGCACGCCGGCAAGCGCGGTACCGAGGGCCCGCTGGTGCCGCTCTCTCCAGTGGAGGAGCGCCAGGCGGCCGAGATCTTGCCGCAACTGGAGGGCGTGCTCGCCTACGAGTCCGAGGCGCTCGCGCCCTTCGCGCCGCGCTACCTGGAGTTTGCGTTCAACGAGCTCCAGGTCGAGTATGCCGGCTGGCCGCTCGGCGGGCGCATCGACCGCGTGGATGTGGACGCCGAGAACCGCGCTGTGGTGATTGACTACAAGCATCGTTCGGGTGTCGAGGAGTTTAAGCTCGCCGACCCCACGGTGCGCGACGAGGAGTCGGGCGAGGCCCCCATCGATGATCCGCGCTGGCTGCCGCCCCATACCCAGACACTCATCTACGCGCAGGCCATGCGTCGGGCACTGGGCCTAGATACCCGCGCAGCGCTCTATTTTTCGACCAAGGGCGGCAAGCCCGCACTGCGAGGTGCGTCGAGCGCCGAGTTGCTCGAGGAAGAGCGCGGCGACGGTCGCATCCCGGGCCTTAAGAAGGGCTTTCCCGGCGAGGGCGGCAACATGGACTTCGATGCGCTGCTCGACCGCGTGGAGACCGGCATTGCCGAGCGCCTGCGCGAGCTCGAGGCGGGCAACGTTGCCGCTGTCGACCCAACGTCGGCTCAGGCCGCGCATGCGCGCTGCTCGTATAACCACGAAGGAACGTTTGTAAGGAGGGACGTGTAGACCATGGATCTTTCGACCTTGATGCCGCAACAGCTGCAAGTCGTCAAAACGCTCGACCGCCCGCTGTTTGTCTCGGCGGGTGCCGGCTCGGGCAAGACCTTTACCCTCACGCGCCGCATCGTCTATGCGCTCTCGCCCGAATCCGGTCCGTTTGTCGAGCATCTGGACCAGGTGCTCGCCATTACCTTTACCAAAGACGCCGCGGCCGAGATTCGCGACCGCGTGCGCCGTGCGCTTATCGAAGAGGGCATGGACGAGGAGGCCCTGACGGTCGACGACGCTTGGATCTCGACCATCCACGGCATGTGCTCGCGTATCCTGCGCGCGCACGCGCTGGAGCTGGGCATCGATCCTGAGTTCACGGTGCTCACCGATACCGATGAGCTTATGGATCAGGCTGTCGAGCATGTGCTGGGGCGCGCGACGGCGCCCGATGCCGCGCCCGAGCTTGCCGCCTCGCTTAAGGCCCTCTACGCTTGGTATCCCATGGCGGGCGAGGGCGGGCCGTTTGGCGCCGGTACCACCATCAAAGGCCTGGTGCGCGACCTGTTGGAGCTATCGAGCCAGCTGCCGGGCGGCATGGACGATGTGTGCGTGGCGCGCGGCCAGGCCGACACCTCGGCGCTTGCCGATGCCTATCGTGCGGCGCTGGGCGCAAGCAAGGCCACGACCGAGAAAGCGCAGGCGGCACTCGACGCCATCGACGCGTTTGAGGCGAGCGGCAAAACCATGGAGGATGCGGCGCGACTCATGATGTCGTGCAGCATGCCGCGCGCGAGCAAGGCGTTTCCTAAGGAGCAGGTGGAGCTACTCAAGGCCGAGGCGGCTGATGCGTTTATCAATATCGTGCTTGCCTGCGGCGGTTCGGCGCTCGATGCGCTGGTGGGGCTCGCCCGTGCCGTAGAGGCGGAGTACCGTGCGCTCAAGGCTGACCAGTCCGCACTCGACAATAACGATCTGTTGCGCATGGCATACGAGGCACTGCGCGATTATCCCGCCATCCGAGCCGCCTACGAGGGTCGCTTTAAGATGGTCATGATCGATGAGTTCCAAGATACCGACCAGATGCAGGTCGATTTGATTCGCTATCTGACGGGTGCGGGGGAGCGCGCGCTGTGCACCGTGGGCGATGCACAGCAGTCGATCTACCGCTTCCGTGGCGCTGAGGTTGAGGTGTTTCGCCGCCAGGAGCGCAAGGTGGGTTTGACGGCGGCGCCCGATGTGGCTGCCGCGACCGATGCCCCCGCCGGCGAGCTCGTCAAACTCGTGCGCAACTTCCGCAGCCACGACGAGGTGCTGCGCTACGTAGCACGCGTCTTTGACGGCGACACCGGTGGTTTGATGCAGGGGTTCTTAGATCTTGAACCGAGCGACAAACGCAAAGACAAGCTCAAGGCAAAGGCTTCGCGCCGCCAGGCGCTGTTCGTTGCCGGTGGCAGCACGCAGGAGCGAACGCAGGCGAAAGCTCGTGCGATTGCGGAGCGGTTCCAAGCGCTCGTCGAAGCGGGGCAGCCCCAGGGCGATATGGTGTTGCTGCTGGGCCGCATGACCAATGCCGATGTCTATGCGCAGGCCTTCCGCGACCAGGGGCTCGACTGCGTGATCGCGGGCGGCTCGGTCTTTGCCCAGGCAGCCGAGGTGCAGACGGTGCGTGCCCTGGTCTGCGCGCTTGCCAATCCGGCCGATACGGCGCAGGGTTTTATGCCACTGCTGGCCTCGCCGATGTTTGCATTCGGCGCCCAGGAGTTCCTGGCGCTGGCGACCAAGCTCGACGAGCAGACGGGCGAGACGTCGCGTCGCAACATCGATGCGGGTATCATGAGCGATTCCGATGTGCCGGGCTTGCAGGGCTTGCCACTCGTAACGCGCGCCCGCGAGGTGCTGCGCTACGCGCTTCGTCGCGTGGGGCGCGATTCGTTCGCCGCTATCGCGCGCGATGTGGTCAATGCCTCCGGCTGGTTCGTGCGCTTGGCGCAGCGCGGCCCCGAGGGGAAGGCCATTGCCGCCAACGTGCTCAAGGCGCTTGACGCCGTGGCCGAGGCAGAGACCGAGCTCGGCAATTCTCCGCGCTCCATCGCGCTCGCCTTCGACCGCTTCTTGGCGGGCAAGGAAGCCCCGGGTGCCCTCAACGAGGAGGGCGACGGCGCGGTGCGCATCATGACCGTGCATGCGTCCAAGGGTCTGGAGTATCCGGTCGTAGCGGTTGCCGAGTGTTTTGGCGTGCGCAAATCGTCCGGTGCGGCACAGATGGGTCGCGTCGAGGGCGGAGCGCAGGTCGTGGCACTGCCGGCACGCTTCGATGGCGTTAAGCTCGCCGACGGTACCTTCGTGAAGGGCGATGATGTCAAAAAGCAGTTTGAACACGCGTTTAAGGGCAAGGGCACGTCGCTGTGGCTGCCGCCAGAGCTTATGGAGGACGTATGCGCGACGGGCTCTCCCGCCGAGGCATTTGCCCGCCTGCGCAACGACGACCTGCAGCTTTCGCTCGAGGAGCGGGCTCGTCTGCTCTATGTCGCCATGACGCGAGCGCGCGAGTTGCTCATTCTGGCGATGGATGCCGGCGTGAGCCGCGGCAAGGTGATGGCGCCGACCTTCGATGTCGAGACGGATCTGACCTACGACGTGCTGCGCCGCATCCTGCCGACCGATAGTCTGGACATGCCGCAGCTCGATAGCGACCGTCTGGTGTTCGACAACTCCCAGCCGGGCGACTACGAGCTCATCTCGCTGGCGGACTTTACGTTTGGCGAGCAGGCGTTTGAGGCTAACGCTTCGCTGGATGCCGAGGGCAGGCTCGTTCGCGGCGATGTCGATGTCGCTGATAATGCTGCGCACTCAACTGTGCCCGGTCCTGCCGACCCCAAGCCCGATGCGTTTGAGCTCGTGTATCCCCAGGCAGTGGGCGTGCGCATGGGCATCTGTCCGTTCCCGGTGCGTGACTCGTATAGCTACTCGTCAATTGCCGTGGCGCTGCATGCCGAGTCCGAGGACCGTGCCGCCGAGGCGCTTGTTCCCATGGACGAGTCCGGCGATGATGCGGAGTCGGATGGCTCGGAGATGGCCGATGCGGACGTGGCTGCTGTCGAGCCCGCCGGCAACCCCATGGCGCTGGGCTCGGCCTTCCACGCCGCTTGCCAGTGGCTCATCGAGATGGGTGCCGATGCGCTGCCCGTTGAGCGTGCCGACGCCCTGGCTCGCTTGTGGCGCCTGACGCCGGAACAGCGCGAGCGCTTCGATGTCGCTCTGGATCGCTGGCTCAAGTCGTCGGTTCGTGCCGAGCTGCTCGCGTGGCCGTGCATCCGTGCCGAGGTGCCGTTCTTCTCGCTGGGCTGCGAGGACGAGGATATCGCCCGCTACGGCGCCTATGCCGAGGGCGCCATCGACGCTTTGGCGACGAACCCGGCGGATTCGTCATGCGCGCTGGTCATCGACTACAAGACGGGCGGCACACCGGATGAGACGCCGGAACAGCTGCAGGAGAAGCACGCCCTGCAGGCGCGCGTCTACGCTGATGTTCTGCACAAGGCGGGCTTTGAGGCCGTGACCGTCAAGTTCGTCCGCGTGGAGCAGCCGGATCCAACCATCTTCGTCGAACCCGCCGAACCTCAAGTGGTCACCTACAACCTCTAGCCACCTCAGGCTTTACGGTGCTATTTGGTTAGTTTTGCGGCCGTAAAGCCCTCAATCGTCCAAATAGCACCGCAACGCATGGGAGAGCCTGGGGCGGTACAATGACTCGAACGGTTCAAACGAATAAGGAGCCATCATGCAGCTCACCAAAACGCTTAAGGTGACACCGGAGGAGCTTTTTGACGCTCTGGCGGGGTCCATCATGCAGGATATCGAGAACGCCACGGGCAAGCGTCCCAGCCGCAACAAGCTCAACGGCTATAAGTACGAGAAGCGCGCCCAGTCCGCAAGAGGCAAGGCCAAGGGCACGGCGATCAAGGTTAAGATCAAGCACTTTGACTACCCGTGCCTCTATGAGGTCCGTTTTCAGTATGCGGCGGGCATCAATACCATGCGCTATGAGGCTGCACCTGCTGGCGATGATGCCTGCGAGCTCACCTATACCGAGGATTTTCAGGGTGTGGGTGGCAACACGTCTGGCACGCGCGGCAAGCTCGGTCTCTTCTTCTATGAGCGCAAGCTCAAGAGCCACGCCAACCAGACGATTGATCAAATCGTCAAATACATCGAGGGTGAGCGCCGCGTAAAGGCTAATCCCGCCTTCGCCGATGATACTGCCGAAAACGCTTCGGATGTATCCCATTGATACCCTGTGCAAAAGCTTTACCGCTCTTCACATCAACTGTGAACACTTCAGGCTTCGAATCAGTAGCGAGCGGCCCGACAAAATTAGTTGATGGAAGTGTCCAATAAATAAGAATGCCACTACAAATGGCAATTGTACTCGGATCTTTCATTGCCCAAGTATCTTGGAGTGCCCTCTACGTATGTGTCTCCGTTTTCTATCTTCTGCAGCTTTTCCTTCTGTATCCCATTGAGAGAACGGAAGCGACCCGTTCTGAAAGCTCTGAAAGGGAAGGTTTGACGCAGTCAAGATGTTCAGACGCGAAACCTGGCGTGTTGGAGAATCCGCTTTTGCGGTATTGCTTCTCCTAATCGGCACAAGCATGCTCGATGTATCTGGATGCCCTCATTCCCCTTTTTGAAGGCCCCAAAAAGACTGTCCATGTTGGTTTGGCTAGGTTCGGGTGCTGTCCGTGCCGTGGGGTAAAATCGTTCAGTCAGAACACGAACCCGCATCGGAGCTCATCACATGGCATTTGTCCATCTGCACAATCACACTGTTTTCTCCATGCTCGACGGCGCAACCCGTATCCAGGATATGGTCAACCGTGCCGTTGAGCTTGGCATGCCCGCCGTTGCCATTACCGACCACGGCTACATGTATGGCGTGCCCGACCTGGCGCTGGCCTGCGACGCCGTTAACCACAACACGCCCGAGTACAAAACCTGGAGTCACGACAAGGCCTTCTTGGAAAAGGACCGCCGCGACGAGCTGGTGGAGCCCGATCCCGAGGAAAGCCCGCGCGAGCATGCCCAGTATGTGA
>UQUX01000078.1 GCA_900544425.1 uncultured Collinsella sp. | reverse complement strand
AGGGCAAAAAGGCTGAGCGCAAGGAGCGTGAAGCGCTTGCGCGGCATAAGGACCAGCAGGACAGGCGCGCACGGCGATAGCTTGTTGAGTTTTGAATCCGTGCGCTAGCTGCGTTTTCGGACCAGGGCGATATAGAAGCCCTCAAAGTCGCGACTGGGCGGAATGGTCAGCGTGCCGGGCATGCCGTTGGCAATGGCCGAGACGTGGCCTTCGGCAATGGCTTCGGTAAGGGCGTTGCACTCGATATGCGGATCCTCGCCGGCACCCTGGGCGCGACGCGCTTCGCTTTCGCTTGGCGTGCCGTCGAGGGGGATGAGCTCGCAGTCCATGTGCTTGTCGAGGGCCTCTTGCAGGGCATCCTCGTTTTCCTGCGGCAAGATCGAACAGGTCGAATAGACGAGCGTGCCGCCCGGTTTGAGGGCCCCCATGGCGCGGTCCAGAAGCGCGCGCTGCGAGCGGGCGCACTTAACGAGCAACTGTTCGGTGAGGCCGCGCAGGCTCTTTTCGTTGCCGCTGATGACGGTGCCCGTGCCGGTGCAGGGGGCGTCGAGCAGGATACGGTCAAAGCGGAAGAACTCGTCGAGCTCGCGTGCGTCAATGCGCATGACGGGCACGTTTTTGGCGCCCTGGCGGCCCAAGTTTGCCTCGAGCTTTTCGGCGCGGGGAATGCTCATCTCACAGGCGGTGAGGTGCGCCTGTCCCTGGGTGAGGGCGGCGATCTGCGTCGTCTTGCCGCCGGGGGCCGCGCACATGTCCAGGATGTCCTCGCCGGCCTGGGCGCCCAGCACCAAAGGCGGCATCATGGACGACAAGCTCTGCAGATAGATTTTGCCGTCACGGTAGATGTCGAGATCCCACAGATCGGAAACCTGGGCCTCGGGCAAGATGAACGCGTCCGGGTACCACGCGACGGAGCGGTGGGCGATCCCGGCGGCGTCGAGTGCCGCGGCAATGTCCTCGGCGGTCGCCTTGAGCGTGTTGGCGCGCAGCGTGACTGGGCGCGCGGCTGCGGCGCCAAAGCCCTCGATCATGAGCTCGGCATCGGCAGGCGTATAGGCACCGGCAACCGTGTCGACCATAAAGCGCGGCAGGTCGGCGGCGGAGTGTTGGGCGGCAAGCCGGTCGGAAAGCTCGGTAGCGGCAAACTGCCTAAGCTTGAGCTCGGGCTTAACCTGCTTTTTCTGCTTACGACGACGCGGCTTGGACATCCGTCTTTCCTTCCCGTCCCAAATTGACTACTTTCCGGGCACGCTGCTGCCGGCGTGCTTTAGTACTGGCTCTCGTGCTTGCTAAAGAAGTCGAAGCGCGGGGGCAGCGGCTTCACGCGGTGCTCGCCGGGCTTCTCGCCCAGGCTCTCCATAAACTCGTCCGTAGAGGCAAAGATGTTGTCCCAGCTAAAGAAGGCGACCGGATCGACGTCGAAGTACTCGCAGATGAGCTCGCAGCCGGCCGGGACGATGCCGTGCATGAGCACGGTCGCCACGCGCAGCTCGGTAAAGGCGTCGACCAGGGCCTGCTTCATGGCGGCGTTGGCTGGTTCGCCCTCGAGCTTGTTGGCGGCCTTGGAGGCGTCGCTCCAGCGCTTGTTGGCGGCGCGCAGGTAGTCGTCGCACACGGCGAGCGCACGGTGCGTCTCGAACTTGTACATGGCCTGCTCAAAGGCAAGGGCGGCCTGCTCGGCAGCCTCGACCACGGCGGCAGAGGCGGCACCGGCGGGGATGCAACCGTTGCGATAGGGGCTCTCGTCGCCCTCCTTGACGGCGACGCCGTAGAAGCAGCTGCGGGCCAGGCGGTTGAACACGCCGGTCAAAAGAGCGCTCTCCTTAAGGGCAGGATCGATGACGCGCTTGTCGTCGCAGGCGCGCACCTCGTTGCCGTCCTTGTCCTTGCCGGTCACGCGCGTGTCATATGCCTTGGGGCTAAAGCTCACCGGCTTCTCGGACAGACCGAGCGACAGCCAATGCGCGCGCATCTGCTCGCAGGTGTAGTGGTTGAGCAAGTCGTCTGCCGGCGGGGGAGGCGTCTGCGAGGACGAGCTGGCCTTTTTGCCCATGTAGAGCAGGTGGTAACAGGCGCTGACGGTGCTCTGCGTGAGGTTCCAACCCAGGGCCTCCCACATGGCGGTCTGCGCGATGCAGTAGAAGTAGATGTTGTCCTGGCCGATGAACTGGTAGATCTGCGCGTCGTCCGAGCACCACCAGTCGCGCCAGTCGAGTGAGCTGTGCTGATAGGTGGGCGCGGGGACCTGCGTGGAATCGGCGGAGGGCTCGCCCATGAGGGCGGCATCCTGGGCGGCGACACCCTCAGTTACGCCGGCGGCCTTGGCATCGCGTGCGAGCACGGTGCGCGTATAGCTGATGGGCGCCCACAGGCTCTCGGGCCAGCACCAGCAGGTGACGTCGTTCACGCCGTCGACCTCGGGCACCGGAACGCCCCAGTCGATGTTGCCGGTGATGCGGAAGGGCACGAGCGCCTTGCCGCTACGGAAGCGCACACCGCCGTTGGCGAGCACCGCGTGGGCGTCGTCGCGCTCCTTCCAGCTGGGGAAGGTGACGGTAAAGCTGCTCTTGTTGCCCTCGGGCTCCAGCACGGTGTGCTCGGGGAGCTGGTCCTCGACGGCGTCGAAGGCCTCGCGGAACTTGTTCTGGATGTAGAGCTGTGCCGGCAGCAGCCACTCTTCCATGGTCCTGGAGACCACGGAGCGAACCTGCGGGTTCTGGGCGAGCTTGGCGGTGTAGGTCTTCATAAAGTCGAGGTAGGCCGGCAGGTCGAAGTAGAGGTTGTCGACCGGGCGCAGCTCGGGCACCTCGCCGGTGAGCTGGCTCTTGGGAGCGATGAGCTCCTCGGGCTCAAACTGGTGACCCAGGTCGCACTCGTCGGCGTAGGCTTTCTCGGACTTGCAGCCCTGAATGGGGCAGCGGCCGATCACCTGACGGCCGTTGAGGAACGTGCCGGCCTTGGCGTCGTAGAACTGCAGCGTGGAGCGCTTGGAGATGGTGCCCTGCTCGTGCAGGCGCTCGATAATCTCGGCGGTAACCTCGTTGTGAATCTGCGCAGCCGGCTCAAGGCCCGAGCCGCCGTAGATATCGCAGCTGATGTTGTAGTTGTTGAGGGTCGCGGCCTGGCGGGAGTGATTGGACTCGACGTACTCGCCGATGGACTTGTCGTAGCCTTCGTTCTCCTTGAGCTTGCGGTAGCTCTCCATGATGGGCGAGCCATAGCAGTCGGTGCCCGAGGTGAAGATGACGTTCTCGCGGCCCAGACGGTCGCGCAGGAAGCGGGCGAAGAAGTCGGCCGGGACAAAGACGCCACCAACGTGGCCAAAGTGAAGGCCCTTATTGCCGTAGGGCTCGCCGGCGGTAACGATGGCGCGGCGAGGCCAGCTGGGACGGTCGTTCATGGAGTATTTGGATGCCATGGGACTCCTTCGCATATGGTGAGGGCGCGGCCGGGCGCAAGGCCTGACGACGCGGTGGTCAATTCGTGCATATCGTTCGACATTATCGCACATGCGGACGGGTACGTGGCAGGGGCGCTATCCTAAGATGCTATGAATGAGATTTCCAACATACATGCGTTTGAGGACGAGGAATTTCTGCACGCCTGCTTTGTGTGGGGGATGGCCGTGCTTGTGGTGTTTGCCGTGTGCCTGGTGCCGGTGTTTATGCTGCTGGGCGGGCCCGCAGACTTGGATGTGGCGGACGCGGGCGGCTGGACGGCGGCTTTGGGCTGGATAGTCGGCTTGGCTGCGGTTTCGGCGGCGTCATTTGCCGTGCACGAGCTGGTGCACGGTGTGTTATTTAAGCTTCTGGCGCCTGCGGGCGCGAAGGTGACCTTTGGGGCGAATCGCGAGACGGCGATGATCTATGCCTGCGCCGAGGGCGTGGTCTATTCGCGCCGGCGGTACGTGGCAGTTTGCCTGGCGCCGACGGTTGTTGTGACGGCGGCGTTTGCCCTGGGGTTTGCGTTTTCGGGCTATCCGCTGATGTGCTACCTGGCGGCCGGCTTGCATTTGTCGGGCTGTGTGGGCGACTGGTATTACGTGCGGACCATCCTGCGCGACCGCCGCATTGTCGCCTGCGAGGACACGTCCTTTGGCGTCCGCTTTTTCGCAAGGTAGTCTTTTGGGATGATTTTTCTGGGACGGGGATTAAAAAATCATTGTGGGAGAGGAGATGTCCATGAAGCCGTTGCTGCTGCATGCTTGCTGCGCGCCGTGCTCGCTGGAGCCGGTTCGTCTGCTGCGCGAGGAAGGGTTTGAGCCCACGATCTGCTGGACAAACCCCAATATTCAACCGCGTGATGAATGGCAGCGGCGTTTGGACGAGCTGCGCCGGTGGTGTGCCGATGGCGACATCGAGCTTATCGAGGCGGGGGAGGACCGCGAGCGCTGGGAGGCCGGCGTGGCCCCGCTGGGCGCCGATCGACCCCGTCGCTGTCGCGCGTGCTATGCCTTGCGTCTGGCCGAGGCATGCCGTGTGGCTCAGGAGCGTGGGTTTGAGTTTGTGGGCACGACGCTCGCCGTCTCGCCGTATCAGTTGTTCGAAACCTGCAATGACGTGCTTGAGCGCTTGGCGGCGGCACATGGGCTCACCCCGGTCATTCGCGATTTTCGCCCGTATTACCCCGAGGCGACACGCCGTTCGCGCGAGCTGGGTATGTATCGGCAGAATTACTGCGGCTGCCGATTCTCGGCCGTCGAGGCGGCCATGGACCGCGCCCGCATCCGCGACGAGCGCAAAGCCGCCAAAAAGTAGTTCATTTGGGACGTCAGCCTGCTAGGATGTAGAGCGGACTTTAGCTATAATAAGGAGAATCCGACGTGTCTATGCGTACCGATGATTTTGACTACAACCTTCCTGAGGAACTGATCGCCCAGGCGCCTGCCGAGCCGCGTGACTCCTGCCGCCTACTGGTGGTGGATCGCAAGGGCTCCCAGGCGGGAACGCCGCTGGAGCACGGCGGTACCGTTGAGCACCGTATCTTCCGCGATATCATCGACTATATCGAGCCAGGCGATGTGCTCGTCATCAACAAGACGCGCGTGATGCCGGCCCGCCTGATCGGTCGCAAAGCCGGCTCGGGTGGCGTGGTCGAGACGCTGCTGCTCAAGCGCCGCGAAGATGTTGACCCGCTGGGTCACGTTTGGGAGTGCCTGGTCAAGCCGGGCAAGCGTCTTAAGCCCGGTGCTCAGATTGAGTATCGTGCCGGTGGCGCCCATGCGCCCGAGGGGGCTCCCGTGGTGCTGACAGCCGAGGTTGTCGACTTTGTCACTGATAGCCGCGGTGGCCGCCTGGTGCGCTTTGAGCCGGCCGGGTGCAATGCCGCCGGCGACCCGCGCACGCTCGACGAGGCCATCCATGCTGCCGGCCACGTGCCGCTGCCGCCCTACATTACCGATTACGAGGGAGATCCCGAGAAGTACCAGACCGTTTACGCCATGAAGGAGGAGCACTCGGCTGCCGCTCCCACGGCGGGCCTACACTTTACCCCCGAGCTCATGGCCGCTATCGAGGCCAAGGGTGCGAAGTTTGCCGCCGTTGAGCTCGAGGTGGGCATCGACACCTTCCGCTTGGTTGAGGAGGACGACCCTACGCAGCACGTCATGCACACCGAGCGCTACCACGTGTCGCAGGAAGTTGTCGACGCCGTGCATAAGGCGAAGGCCGAGGGGCACCGCGTAATCGCCGTCGGCACCACCGCAGTGCGTTCGCTCGAGAGTGCGTTCGATGCGGAGGCGCCGGTGTCCGATCCGGCTGTGACGGCGCGCTATTTTGAGGGCCGCGAGGACGGCGCTGACACGCTCGGCCGCGGTGACATCGTGGTGCGCGAAAACGCGACAACGCAGCTCTACCTTATGCCCGGCTCGACCTATCACGTGGTCGACGCGCTGATTACCAACTTCCATGTGCCGCGCTCCACGCTCATGATGCTCGTGAGCGCGCTTGCCTCCCGCGACCAGATCATGGATGCCTACGCCGCTGCTATCGAAGAGCGTTACCGCTTCTTCAGCTTTGGCGACGCCATGCTCATTTGTTAGTTACGCGGTTCTACGAACCGCGTAACTGCTCGACGCTGCAAACGCCCCTAAGCGGCAATCTGACGTTCAATCGTCGGGCATGACCAGAAGGTCAATGCCCTCCTCTTTCACGTCACCTTGCTCGCTTAGGGGCGTTTTCGCTTTCCGTTCTCTACCTGCGGCATTGTCGTTGCCGGCACTTGTTCGGCACTTGGGGACGTTCTTTTTGTGCCGGCAGGTGGGGACACTCCTTTGCTAGAAGATCTGGCGCAGGTCTCCGCGGTTGAGTGCTTCGTCGAAGAGGTGCTTGAACACCACGCCGCCGTGCAGGCCGTCGTGCTCGAACTCGTTGGTCACCCAGGCATGCGAGTTGCCCACGCGGCTGAGCGTATCGAGCTGCAGGCCCGAATCCACGTACATGTCGTCGAAATACACCGCGGCCTGGAGCGGAACTTCGTTGCAGGCCAGGCGCTGCGGGTCGTAGATCTTGTCCCAGCTGGTGTCTTCCATCAGCAGGTCCATGGCGGGCTTAAACGGCTTAAGCTCGGGCATCTGCTCAAACATCCACGGGAACATGGCCTCGCCGGTAAACATGAGCGGGCGTGCGAGCGTGTCGAACTCGGCGCGGTGCGCCTTCTCTTCAGCCGCGGCCCAGCCAATGGGCATAGTGTCGCCGTCGGCGTATATGAACTCCTGCAGCGTCCAGTACAGCGGATTCGTGCGCGTGTTGGTGCGCTCGAAGGCGCGCATCAAAAAGCTGTCGGATACCGAGGAGCCGCAGGTCAGCGTGCCGTCGCCGTCAACAAAAGCGTGATCGATAATCCAATGCATGCGCTCAAAGCTCGGCTTCATGCCAAAGTCGCTGCCCATGAGCTGTAGACGCTCGACCGTCATCGGCGAGCCGTCGGGCAGCACGGGCTTCTGGGCCTCGAGCGTATCGGCCAGGGCCGCCACGCGTTCGACGTCGGCGGGGTAGCGGTCGTAATACTGCTGAGTTTTAGCTGCCATGCGCGGGAAGGTGTGCGCGTAGACCTCGCTGGCGCTCGCTGGCACGTGTGGAATGCCGCCGCAGGTAAAGCTTGCCGCCACGCCTTCGGGGAAGAGCGACAGATAGCTCAACGTCAAAAAGCCGCCGTAGCTCTGGCCGAGCGTGACCCAGGGCTTGCCGCCAAAGCCCACCAGACGCAGGTACTCAAAATCGCGCACGATGGAGCTGGCGAGGTGGCGCTTGAGGAAGTCGGCCTGCGAGCGTGCTGTATCGGCGCCGGCGGCCGTTGCGCGATCACCCAGTGCCTTGATCGTGCGTCCGTCCACGCAGCTACTGCGTCCGGTGCCGCGCTGGTCGGGAAGGACCACACGGAAGTGCTTGACGGCCTCCTCGATCCAGCCGTCGCTTGTAGGCGACAGCGGACGCGGGCTCTCGCCGCCGGGGCCGCCCTGCAAAAACAGGAGCAGCGGCAGATCGTCGTTGATGCGGTCGGGCGCGCAAACCACGCGGTAGAAGAGCTTGATGCTCTCGGGCGCGCCGGCGATTGGTGCCGGCATAGCGCCGCGGCGCATGGTGCTGCCGACGGCCAGGAGCATCGGCTCCAGGCCGCGCCAGTCAAGGGGGACGTCGATGCTGTGGTCCTCGACGTAAAGGCCGGGGACGTGGTACGAAGTGATGAGGGCCATGTGAGTCTTCCGTTCGTTGCGGTGTTTCGGGTTGACCAATTCTACCGCCGCGGGCGAGGCCATGCGCAAATCGGCTACCATGGTTGCAAACTTCTAGGAGAAAGGGCCGCCCATGTCGGTCGATATAGCCACGTATGTCCACGATCTTGCCGTTGCCGCCAAGGCAGCGTCGGCCTCGCTTGCCACGGCGAGCGATGAGCAGCGCCAGGAGGCCGTGCGCGCCATGGTCGCAGCACTGCGCAACGGTGTCGACTCCATCGTCGCCGCCAACGAGCTCGATATGTCCGCCGCGCGCGATGCGGGCACTTCGGCGGGGCTCCTCGACCGTCTGCTGCTGACGCCTGAGCGCGTCGAGGGCATGGCCGCCGGTTTGGAGAAGCTCGCCGAGCTGCCCGATCCCGTCGGCCGCGTGCTCGACCACCGCGTGCTTGCGAGCGGTGTGGACCTGACCCGCGTGAGCGTGCCGTTGGGCCTGGTCGCCATGGTCTACGAGGCGCGCCCCAACGTGACGGCCGACGCCGCAGGCATCTGCATCCGTACCGGCAACGCCTGCATTCTACGCGGCGGCTCGCTGGCCTATCACTCGTGTGCCATGATCGCCGAGCTGCTGGCCGATGCGCTCGAGGCCAAGGGCTTCCCGCGCGAGGCCGTGTCGATGATCGAGTCCACCGACCGCGAGGCCACCGGCGAGCTCATGAAGCTCCGCGGTATTGTCGACGTACTCATTCCGCGC
>UQUX01000077.1 GCA_900544425.1 uncultured Collinsella sp. | reverse complement strand
GGATGCGCGACCCATGGGCTGCGTACGCTTGCGCCTCGTCAGGTACCGTTCCATGCGCTCGCGAATGTCGGCCTTGGGCGCCGGTTTAAGCTTGAGCACGCACTCGAGGATGATCTCATTGCGGGGAAGGCTACATTCGCGGTAGCCCCAAGTGATCTCGGACCCCGCATAATGCTTGATACCGGATGCCGGGTCAAACGTTACGACATCCTCAACCAGCGAGCCAATCCACTCGGTCCGTGTGCCTGCATTCATAGATATCGCACCGCCAACCGAGCCAGGGATGCCAACGGCAAACTCAAGGCCCGAGAGGCTACGCGACAGGGCATCGTTGACCAGGCGCGCAAACATCACGCCCGCACCGACCGTCAGCGTACAACCGTCATCGGCAACAACCGTGCGCTGAAACTCACGTCCGAGCGAAATGACGGCACCGCGATAACCGCCATCGGCAACCAGCAGATTGGAGCCCTTGCCGATGATGACCCACGGCACCTGCTCGCGATCGAGCACCGCCACGGCGCGGCGGAGGGCATGATAGCTATGGCACGTCACAAAGAGGTCGGCCTTGCCGCCGATACGATAGCTCGTATGACGCGCAAGGCGCTCGTCCTCGATCACATCCGTGTCGATCATGCCCGAGAGCGCCATGACGGCGTTAAACAGACCCATTAGACTTAAGCGTCTTTCTTGGCAGTCAGATACTCGATAAACTCGGGACCGACGGTCGTAACGTCACCGGCACCCATTGTGAGCAGCAGGTCGCCCTCGCCCACCATCTGCTCGAGCTCCTGATTGAGCTCAAGACGGCTGGAGCAGTACACGACCTCCTTGCCAGGATGCTTGGCGCGCACGGTATCGGCGAGCATCTTAGAGGTGACACCCGGAATGGGCATCTCGCCAGCCGAGAACACATCAATCAGCAGCAGTTTATCGGCATTGGCAAATGCATCGGCAAAGTCGTCGCACAGGGCCTGCAGGCGCGAATAGCGATGCGGCTGGAACACGACGTCGACGTGCTTGTAGCCCAGCGACGAAGCGGCAGCAAGCGTCGCCTTGATCTCGGTGGGGTGATGGCCGTAATCATCGACCACGGTGATGCCATCGATATCGCCCACGTGGGTAAAGCGACGGCGGACGCCCTCAAAGCTCGAGAGCGCCTTGGCGGCGGCGTCGATGTCAAGGCCCAGGACATGGGCGACGGTGAGCACCGCCGTGGCGTTGAGCATGTTGTGGCGACCGGGATTGCTCTTGATCTCCACAGCGTGCTCAGTGCCGTCCTCAAAGCGAACGATAAAGTCGCTCTGGATGCCCTTGACATCCGGGTGCATGCAGACGATGTCGTTGCTCTCGGCAAAGCCGTAGGAAAGCACGTGACGGCCCGTCGACTTGGCGAGCTCGACCAGATGCGGGTCCTCACCGCAGACGATGACGGTGCCGTCCTCGCCCACCAGGCTCATGAATTTGGCGAAAGTCGCCTCGATCTCCTCGATACCCGAGTAGTGATCGAGGTGGTCGGCCTCGACGTTGGTCACAATGACCACGTTGGGGTTCAGGAACAGGAAGGAGCTGTCGGACTCGTCGGCCTCGGCGACAAAGTAGTCGCCCGAGCCGTTCTTGCCGTTCGTGTCATAGCCCTCGACGATGCCACCGATCAGGAAGCTCGGATCCAGACCCATGCGGTCGAGCATGGTGGCGCACATCGAAGACGTGGTGGTCTTGCCATGCGTGCCGGCAACAGCGACGGTGGTGTAGCCGTGGCCCAAAGCAGAGAGCATCTTGGCACGGGGCCACACGGGAATACCAAGCTCGCGAGCGCGCACGAGTTCAGGGTTAGACTCCGGAATAGCGGTGGAGACAACAACCACGTCGGGCTTGACCTCGTCGATCGTGGCGGCCTCATGGCCCACATGCACCTTCACACCAGCGCGGGTAAGCTGGCGGATATAACGTGACGTCTTAAGGTCGGAGCCGGTAACGGCATAACCGCGCTCGTGCAGAACGAGGGCGATGCCGCTCATGCCGGCGCCGCCGATACCGATAAAGTGGGCGCTCTTAAACTCGGGCGCGGAGGTTGCAGTCTGGGAATCAGCCATGTGCTCGTGTACTCCTTGCGTAAACACTGCCTGTAACCCGTTAACTGTACCGCACCTACCGCATCAGCGCGAGGGCGACCGACGATATCCCGTCTAACTAACGCAAACCCTCTACCGCATCCGCCAGAAGAGCGGCGGCCCTATCCTGAGCCAGACCACGCGCCGCCTGACGCATGGCGTCGCGCGCCGCCGCGTCATCGACCAGGTGCAGCAGTTCATCGGCAAAGGCAAAACCGTCGATATCGGCATCGGCGCAGAGCACGCCGGCCCCGGCGTCGACCAGATAACGGGCATTGGTGGTTTGGTGGTCGGCCGTCGCATGCGGATACGGCACGAGCACCGAAGGCACGGCGAGCGCAGCGATCTCGGCCACGCTCGATGCGCCCGAACGCGAGAGCACCAAATCGGCAGCAGCCAGCATATCGCCCATGTTGTCGATGTAAGACTGGACGCGGTAACGCTTCGCCTCCTCGGGCGTCAGCGCCAAAGCGCGCTCGGTCTCCTCAAAGCCGTCGGCACCCGTCGAATGCAACACATAGAGGTTCTTGCGCGAAAGCAGCTCGTTTTTGAGCGAAACCACGCGCTCGTTGAGGTGCTGGGCGCCAAGTGAACCGCCAAAGACGAGTAGCAGCGTAGCGTCCTCGGGAACGCCAAGTGCCTTGCGGCCGCGAGCGCGATCGCCCTCGATTACCGAGCGACGTACGGGGTTGCCGGTCATGAGCACGTGATCAGGGTCACCTTCGCGCTCAAAGACCGAACGCGCTGCCGGCACCGAGATGCACACGCGGGCGGCGTGGGAGTTCATCATCTTGTTGGCCAGGCCCGGAACAGAGTTCTGCTCATGCAGCAGATACGGAACGCCCGCGCCCTTGCACCACCCCAGCAGCGGAACCTCGACATAGGCACCAAAACCAATGGCGGCATCGGGCTTGCCGACCTTTGAGAAATGACTGGCGAGCGCACGCTTGGCTTTGTTGACGCGCCACAGCGAGGTCAGCGCCGTCCAGGGACGGGAGCGATCGAAGCCCGTGACCGTGATGGGCACAAAATCGAATCCGGCCTCGGGAACCAGACGACCCTCTAGTTTGCGCGACTGGCCCACGAACACAACGTGATGACCGCGGTCACGCAGCTCCTCGGCCAAGGCGAGCGCGGGGTTGATATGTCCTGCCGTGCCGCCAGCTGCAATAGCAACGGTCATCTTATCGGTCATGGTAATCCCTTCGTACACGCGGCCCCTGGCCATCGGTGCGCAAACGCGCCGACGGGTCCGAATTCAAATCGATTCGATTATATCCGCCGCCCGCATTGCGATGAGTAGGACGCTGTGGACGACCTTGCGGCGCCGTTCGCTGACGATAACGGCAAAGCTCTCGCGACGACGGTCGTACTCATCGCGACGGGCGCTCTCATACGAAACGCGCAGGATCAGACCGGCGAGCATAAGCGACACAATAATCGACGAGCCGCCGTAGCTAATAAACGGCAGAGGCTTGCCCGTCATGGGAAACACATTGAGAATGCCCAGCGCGTTGATCAAAAACTGCACCGCAAGGATGACCGCGGAACCCGATGCCATAAGTGCTCCGCGACGGTCGGTCGCCTGCTCGGCAATACGAAACGCCGAGTAGATCAGCATCGCGAACACCAAGAAGAACAGCACGGTTCCGATAAAGCCAACTTCCTCGCCGATAATAGCCAAGATGTAGTCGTTATGCGCCTCGGGCAAATACGAGTACTTCATGGTGGAGTTACCGATACCGCGACCGAACAGGCCGCCCGAGGCAAACGCCATAATGGCAAGTGTGGCCTGATAGCCATCACCATATTCGTCTGCCCAAGGATTCCAAGCAACCTCGACACGCGTCATACGATACGGCTCGGCGATAAGGGCGATCGCAATGACGGCGATGCCGGCAACGACCGTCCAAACGATATATTTGGGGTCCAATCCCGCAAACAACGCCATGCACATGAGGGTCAGCAAGATGATCAGAACGGTGCCAAAATCGGGCTGAACAAAAATCAGAAAGAGCGAAATGCCCAGGTAGACACCCATCTTGCGAAGAAACTCGTTGATGTTGCCGCCGGGCGAAAAGATGCGGTCGAGCATGATGGCCGAATACGCGATGGCGAACGGCTTTAAAAACTCAGACGGCTGGAACTGAATACCGGCGATGTTGAGCCAACGCGTGGCGCCACGACTGCCGCTACCCATAAAGAACACCAGAACCAGTAGCCCTATCATGCCCATGAGAAAGATCCTGAGCACGTCTTCCCCAAACCAACTGTCCGGCAAGACGCGCACGATGGCAACCATGGCCAGCACGCCAACTCCAGCAAACGCGGCCTGTCGAAACAGGAAAAACGTCGCCGTACCATTCTCGTGCAGCGCCTCGACCGAAGATGCCGAGTACACCATCAGCAAGCCGAAGCAAACCAAGCTAAACAGGCAAGCCATAAATATCAAACGGGGGCGCATGATGCGGGCGGGGACGCCGGCAATATAGCGCTCACCGAACGTCTGCCCGCCGCGTCCGGAACGCGGCGTGCTACGCAGCGAGGAAGCACGGTCCGAGTCGGGCCTCCTCATATCACTTCGGGGGCTCTCCTCTCTCACCGGCAACCCCTATTCCGTTTGCGATTTCGCTGCCGCGGCAAGCTGGGCCACGTAGTCCTTAAACACGCGACCGCGCTCCTCGTAGCCCGAGAACTCGTCGAACGAAGAGCAGGCGGGCGAAAGCAGGATCACGTCGCCGCGGCTCGAGAGCGAGCGGGCAACGTCAACGGCATCGCGCAGATCATCGGCCTGGGCGATATCCACGTCACCATCGACATCGGCCTCGTCCATAGCGGCGGTAAAGCGCTCGCGCGCATCGCCAAAGCAAACGACCGAGCGCACGTTGTCCATAACGACGCGGGCAAAGTCCGCAAGCGGGGTACCCTTATCGTGGCCGCCGAGCAGCAAGATCACATCGTCGTCGGGAAACGCCGTCAGGGCCTTTTCGACCGCATCGGTGTTCGTTGCCTTGGAATCGTTGACGTAGCGCACGCCATCGATCTCGCCGCAGGGTTCCACGCGGTGTTCGAGTGGCTGGAACGATGCCAAACCGCGGCAAACGCCCTCGGGATCGGCACCGACGGCCAGAGCAGCCGTGGCGGCACATAGGGCATTAATGACATTGTGATGGCCCGAGATCTTGAGCTCGGACGTGGCGACAAGCTGAGTCTCGACGCCCTTCAGGCGCACGACCATCTTGCCATCGCGCACAAAGGCGGCGTCTGCACCCTCGGGCTCGTCAAAAGCGACCTTGCAGATGCGGCGACCCGGTGTGTAGATGTACTCATCGAACTCATGGATGCCGGCATCCTCAACGTCGATAACCACGAGGTCGTCGTCGACCATATTCTCGAACAACTTGATCTTGGCAAGCGCATAGTTCTTGTGGCTCTTGTGCCAGCCCAGGTGGTCGGGCGTGATGTTGAGCAGCACCGCCACGCGAGGATGAAGCTCGGCTGTCGTAGCAATCTGATAACTCGACAGCTCGGCCACAAACCACTCATTGTGTGCGCGGCCGTCGATCTCGTTCACCGGCGGCTCACCGATATTGCCGACGGCCACGCTGGCTTCACCGGCGGCCTTGAGCAGATAATCGGTCAGCGACGTGGTAGTTGTCTTGCCGTTGGTGCCCGTGATGGCGATCCAATTTTGGGGAGACAGGCGATAGGCAAACTCGGGCTCGCCCATAATCTGAGCGGCATGCTCACGCCCGGCCTTAAAGAAGGCCGAAAACTCCGAGATACCCGGGCATGTCACGCACACGTCATAGGCACCCTCGACCTGCTCGGTGCCGTAGACAAACGACGCGCCCTGCGCCTCGAGCGCACGTGTGGCGTCATTGGGCTCGGAGGTACCGCCGCCATACACGGTCGTGGCGCTCACGCGCTCGGGGTGAGCCAACGCCCAACGGGCGACATCGAGACCGGATTTACCCTGCCCCAAAACAAGTAGGCTAAAGACATCAGCAAGAGACATGAAAGACCACTATCCCAACTGGAAGAACAGGGCGAGGCCAACGGCGCCAAAGGCCGCGGCGATAATCCAAAAACGGATAACGACCTTGGTCTCGGCCCAGCCCTTCTTTTCGAAATGATGATGAATGGGCGCCATAAGGAAGACGCGCTTGTGCGTAAAGTGGAAATAGACGACCTGGATCATGACCGACAGGGTCTCGACGATAAACAGACCGCCGATGATGAGGGAAACGACCTCGGTGTTGGTCATGATGGAGGTGCAGGCAAAAGCGGCACCCAGGGCAAGCGAGCCGGTATCGCCCATAAAGATGCTCGCCGGGTAGCAATTGAACCACAAAAAGCCCAGGCAGGCACCGGCGCACGCCGTGCAGAAGATGGACAGGTTCACGTCACCGTGCAAAAACGCCATGGCGGCCATGGCGAGCATGGCGATCATGGAAGTGCCGCCGGCAAGGCCGTCCAGACCATCGGTCAGGTTCACGGCATTGGAAAGACCGGCGATCATCAGCCAGCAAAATACAATGTAGAGCCACGGAAACGAAAAGCCGCAGATGGTGGTCGAAAGAACACCGAGGTCAATCGTCAGGCCGCCGGGAAAACGAATCTCGGGGGCGACGCCGCACCAATTGACGGCGAGCACGGTAAAGGTGACGCAGATGATGGTCAGACCGATCATCTTGGCGTGAGGCGTCAGGCCGAGCGAGCGACCATGCGTGACGGAGGTCAGATCGTCGATGAGACCCAGAACGCCGGTGGCCAGCGTTGCAAGCAGCACGAGCACAAGCTCGGTGGTGAGCTTGCCCATCAGCAGGCAGGTCAGCGAGATCGCGACAAGGATGATGACGCCACCCATGGTCGGCGTACCCTGTTTAATCAAATGACGCTTGGGGCCGTCGGCTCGAACCTGCTGGCCGATACCCTCGACCTTCAGCAGCTTGATCCACCACGGCATAAGCAGCAACGCAATGGCGGCAGCGATGCCAAGTCCCAAAAAGGCCTGATACGTAGGATACGAGGGATTGCCGAACATGGGCTAGCACACACCTTCCACAAAGCGGTCGAGCTCAACAAAACGGGAACCCTTGACCAGTACAACATCATGATTTTCAAGCGCGCCGCCCATGCGGTCGAGCACCTGCTGATAATCGGAGAACACCTGGATGCGGTCCTCATCCATACCCATCATGCGTGCGGCATCGGCCATGAGCTGAGCCAGCTCGCCGCCGACGCACGCGAGCATGTCGAGCTTCTTAGCGGCGGCATAGGCGCCCACGAGCTCATGCATGCGGGGGGCCTCGTCGCCCATCTCGCCCATCTCGCCCAGGATCGCCATGCGCGAACCGTCACAGATGAGCGAGCACAGCAAATCGAGGCCGGCAGCCATAGACTCGGCACTGGCGTTATAGGAGTCGTCGATGATGCGTGCTCCGCTCTTGGCGCGCTTGATCTCCTGACGGTGACCGGTGATCGTAAGGCCCCTAAAGGCGGCATCGATCTGCTCGGGCGTCACGCCCAGACGATAGGCGACCGCGGCGGCCTTAACGGCATTGGGCACGGACTGCACGCCGGGAATGGCCAGCATGGTATCGACCGTGTCGCCCTGACCAAAGTCGAGCGTAAAGACCGGATGGCCCTCGTCGTCGACGCGAATGTCGCGTGCGCGGACCTCGTCGTCGTCCGAGACGCCGGCCAGCATCACGTCAATGCCCGCAGGCTGGGCGAACGTATCGCGAATGAACGGCGTAAAGTCGTCCTCGCCACCCAAAACCAGCAACGGCGAGAAGTCGCCGGCGGCGCACATGCCCTGGACGATCTCGGACTTGGCGCGGGCGATGTTCTCGCGGCTGCCCAGGATACCGATGTGGGAGGTTCCAATCTTGCTCACGATGGCAAGATTGGGGTTGGCAGACTGGGACAGGCGCTCAATCTCATGAAAATGGTTCATGCCCATCTCGAGCACCAGAACCTCGGTATCGGCCGGAGCGGAAAGTACCGTGAGCGGCATGCCGATCAGGTTGTTGAAATTGCCCTTCGTGGCCCAGACGCGATAACGTTTGGCGAGTACGGCGGCGAGCACGTCCTTGGTCGTCGTCTTGCCAATCGAACCGGTAATGCCGACGACCAGGCAGCCAAGCTCCAAGCGATATACGTGCGCCAGGCGCAGCAAGAACTCCACGGGGTCGTCGGTCAGCAAGACGGCGCATCCCTTATCCTGCGCCAACGAAACCAGCTCGGCATCGGGCTCGCGCGTCATCACGACGGCACCGGCGCCCGACTCGATGGCACGGGAGGCAAAATCATTGCCGTCGACCTTTTCGCCGGGGAAGGCGATCCAGCCGGCGTCATCGCCAAGTGCATCGTTGATG
>UQUX01000076.1 GCA_900544425.1 uncultured Collinsella sp. | reverse complement strand
GCTATCCATTCTTTACGCTCCCTTCTGCTTTCTCGGACAAGCCCTGGGCCACAGCGGTAACGTCAACGACCGGACCGTTTTCGATCGAGCGCAGGCGCTTGGCCTCGTCGAGCTCGCGATCGGCCGCGCCGCCCATGACGGTCAGCGCCTTGGTGGGGCACGCCGCCACACAATGCGGGCCGTCCGGATCGAAGGCGCACAGATCGCACTTGACAGCGCAGGTGTACTGGCCGGGAGCCCACGTAAGAAGGCTGCTCAGGGACTTAGGATACGAAGGCGTCGGATCGCACATGCCTGCGACACCGGCGATAGACGTGCCATCGGGATGGATGGCTCCGAAGGGGCACGCGATGGCGCACAGCCTGCACCCGATGCACTCCTGCTCCTTGACGTGGATGCGATCGCCATCGTGCTCGATGGCATTCACCGGCACCCTCGCAATGGTGGCAGGCAAGGGCGGCCGAAATACCGCCGGTCTTCACGAGCGCCAGGCGCGGCGTATCCTGAAGACCCTGCATCCGGTGGGCGTCGGCACAGGCGGACTGGCATGTTCCGCAGCCGATGCACTTCTCCGGGTTGATGTCGATGAAGCGGTTCATCCCCACTTCCTTTCAAAATAACGGGCCGGGCTCCCGAACGTACGGGACGCCCGGCCCAAAAAGCCAACGAGAACGGGACTACACGATTTGATTCACGTGTGTCTCGTCGTCGAACTTGGCGGCGCCGGGCTCAACGTCCTGGGGAGCGGCGGCGTCGACCAGAGCCTGCTTGAGCTCGGTGTACTGACGCTCGACCTCGCCCTCGGCCCAGACCTGGTCGGCGATAGCGTCGACCTGGCAGGCGGAGAACTTGTCCTCGGGCGTGTGCGAGACCGGGTCGACCTTGTGCATGGTCAGCTCGTTGCACTTGCCGATCCACCACTGGTAGGTCATATAGACCGTGCCCTTGTTGATACGGTCGCTCACGTCGGCTCGGCTGTATACCTGGCCGCGGCGGCTGTGAATCGAGACGATGTCGCCGTTCTTGATGCCGCGCGCCTGGGCGTCCGCGGGATTCATGCGGACAAAGCCGGGCTCGTCGGCGAGTAGCGCCAGCGTCTTGCAGTTGCCGGTCATCGAGCGGCAGCTGTAGTGGCCGACCTCGCGGACGGTGCACAGGATGAGCGGGTACTCATCGTCGGGAAGCTCGGAGGGCGCCTCCCAGTCGTGCGCCATCAGGTTGGCGCGACCGTCCTTGGTGGTGAACTTGCCGCCAGCGAACATGTCGGGCGTACCGTGGTCGTTCACATCGGTGCTCTTGACGGGCCACTGGGCGTAGCCGCCCTCGGGAGCCATCTTCTCGTAGGTCGCGCCCACAAAGTTGGGGCACAGGCTAATGCACTCGTTCCAGATCTGCTCGGTGTTGTCGTAGTGCATGGGGTAGCCCATGCGCGTAGACAGGTCCGCGAAGATCTCCCAGTCGTGGCGGCACTCGCCCTTGGGCGGAACGGCCGCGTCAAAGTGCTGGAAGCTACGGTCGGATGCGGTAAAGACACCCTCGTGCTCGCCCCAAGAGGTAGCGGGCAGGATGACGTCGGCGAGCATGGTCGTCTGCGTCATAAAGATGTCCTGGCAAATGAACAGATCCAGCTCGGAGAGCGTCTTGCGCATACCGGCCGAATCGGGCTCGGTCTGCACCGGGTCCTCGCCGTAGTTGTAGAAGCAGTGCACCTTGCCCTCGTCGACCAGGTGGCCCAGATCGGTGAGCTTGTAGCCCTCCTCGAGCGGGAGCTTTTCCTCGGGCACGCCCCAAGCTTTGGCAAACTTGGCACGCACTGCGGGGTCGGTGACTTTCTGGTAGCCAGGGTACAGGTTGGGCAGCATGCCCATATCGCAGGAGCCCTGGACGTTATTCTGACCGCGCACGGGCGCGAGGCCGGAATTGGGTTTGCCGATCTGGCCGGCAACGCAGGCGATGGAGGCGATGGTGTGCACCGTCTTCAGGTTCTGCTTCTGTTGGCATACGCCCATGCCCCAGCCAATGATGGCAGAGGGCTTCGCCGTGGCGTACATCTCGGCAGCTTGGTGGATCAACGCGGGCTCGACACCCGTGATGTCCTGTACAGATTCGGGAGTGTAGTTCTTGATGGTCTCCCACCACTCGTCAAAGCCGTTCGTGTGCTCGGCGACGAATTCCTTGTCGTAGAGGCCATCGTTGACCAGACAGTTGGCAAAGGCGTTGAGGAACGCAACGTTGCAACCGTTCTTGATCGGAAGGTAGAGATCGGCGATACGCGCGGTTTCGATATGGCGCGGATCGGCGACGATGATCTTGCAACCCTTTTCTTTGGCTCGCACGATACGCCTTGCGACGATGGGGTGCGAATCGGCAGGGTTATAGCCGAAGAGGAAAATGCAGCCCGCATCCTCCATACCGGGGATGGAGCATGACATGCAACCTGAACCAACCGTGTCCATCAGACCGAGGACAGTAGGGCCGTGTCAAGTACGGGCGCAGTTGTCCACGCTGTGGGTGCCGATGCACGCACGCGTAAACTTCTGCATGACGTAGTTCGCCTCATTGCCGCCGCCTCGCGAAGAGCCAGTGGTCATGACAGCGTTAGGACCATATTCGTCAATTATGGCCTGCATCTTAGATGCGGTGAAATCCAGTGCCTCGTCCCAGCTTACGCGCTCAAGATCCGCGCCCTTAGTGCGGCGGATCATCGGGTGCAGTACGCGAGGAGTCAAGATCTTGGTGTCGTTGATGAAGTCGTAGCCGCTCATGCCCTTAAGGCACAGCTCGCCCTGATTGGTGATGCCGTTGAGCGGTTCGGTACCCACGACCTGGCCGTTTTGGACCAGGAGGTTAAACTGGCAACCGGCGCCGCAGTACGGGCAGATCACTTTATGCTTCTCCATGACACCCTCCTTCCTTTTTCTGCTACCGAATGCTCGGTACTTATTTGACAATCATTGGGCTTGTCGCCCCAACGCTTACGCCTCGTTTTCGATGGTGGCGCGGGCACGCTCGGCAGTCAGTTCTGCCAGGCGCTCCTCGTCAACCAGGGTGAGGCCCTTGGTCGGGCACGCCTCGGCACACGCCGGACCGCCGGGACGGTCCACGCACAGGTCGCACTTGAGCACGAAGCTCTTGGTCTGCGAACCCACGCGAACGTCGCCCATCAAGACCGGAACCTGCGTGGTCGCCACGCTCACGGCGCCAAAGGGGCATGCCATGACGCAGCTCTTGCAGCCGATGCAGTTGTCCTCGTTGACGCCGATACGATGGTTCTTTGGATCAAAGAACAAGGCGCCCGTAGGACAGGCCTTCGCGCACGGGGCATCCTCGCAGTGATGGCAAGCCACCGGTGCGGAGATCTCGTACGTACGCGTCACGCGCAGGCGCGGCGCGGCGATGTTGCCGGGGATGTCGTGCGCCTCGATGCACGCCGCCATACAGGTTTGGCACCCAATGCAGCGTGAGGAATCGGCTACGACTCGTTTATTGCCCATGTTGTTCACTCCCTCCTGAATCCCATGCCGGAGAGACCCTGTCGACGTTGCCCCGGACCGCCCGTGGTCCGGCATCGGCGTATCGAGTGCATGCGGCGAAACAGGCACTTCGATAGAATTCCTCCAACGATATACAGGTTAAATATACGCAGTTGCAGGTGGCAAACTTGAGCATAGGCCCTGCAATACGGGTGTATTGCAGGGGTTTTGGCAGGTTGGAATTATTCTCTAGAAGCTATAAAGGTGAGTGTATTACATGCGTACATCCAAGGGAGATTTCACGCTCGTTTCTGAAGGATGTAGTACGTTTGTAATATCGTTTACACTCAATTACTCTAGTGCAATAAAGTAGTGGTTGTAAGATTGGCTATTATTAGCCGATGTTGTATTTGACTATTCAAATTGCACGCTCATTAAGGGAGGCCAGTGATGTCATCGACTCAAAAACGAGCCATCCTGCAGGTGCGCATTCGCGAGGAAGACAAGCAGCATGCCGAACGTCTCTACGACGCCATGGGCACATCGCTCGCCGAGGCTGTCCGTCTATTTGTCGCGCAGAGTATTTTGATGCGCAAGCTCCCCTTTCAGCCGGTCGCCGTGCGCTCCAAGGACGGCACGGCCGCCTATGGACTGCTCAAAGCATATGGGGACCCCAATCGCCGCTCCGAGGAGCGCAATGCCTGGATTGAATACCTAGCCACAGAAAGCGACGAGTCGGTTTTGGGTCCCGAGGAAGTAGATATCCATGAGTAGCACCATCATCGACGAGACCGTCATCCTTCGCTACCTGCTTGACGACGACGAGGTCCTGTCACCGCGCGCTGCCAAGGTCATCGCCACGCGCACCGCACGTGTCTACCCCGAAATCATCACGCGCGTCGTGGTCACGCTGCGCGACGTCTATAAGGTTCCCCGCGTTGAAATTGCTGCGGCCATGAAAAGACTGCTCGATGACGTCATGGTCGACGAGCCCACCGTTGTCGCCCTTGCCGTCAAGCTCTTTGGCAAGACCCATATGGACTTTACCGACTGCCTCCTCGCAGCCCGAACCGCCATCTATAACGACGACGTCGTGAGCTTTGGCAAGCCCATCATCCAAGGCATGATCGATTACCGCCGCAAGCGCCAAACCGCCGCCGACGCCCGCGACCGCGCCGCCGAAGCCCGCAGCAGAAGCACCGACTCCACCATCGACAAGCTCCGCCACCGCCCCCGCAGCTAACCCCATCCCCACCTAAGTTGCGGTGAAATACGGACTGTTTTATGCCTTTAAAGGCCTCAACAGTCCGCATTTCACCGCAACTTATTGAAGGTGGACCGCGAACGATTTCGCTATCGGGATTCGGCGTAGGGTTTTGTTGTCGGAATGCCGTAGCCGCGAATCATGGCACCGAACGATTCTACGTCGTAGGTGTCCGAGAGTTTGAAATGAATGACGTTGTGGCCCATGGAGCGAAGGTTCGCGTCGCGCATGAGGGCCGCTCGATACGTTTTTGCCGCCGCCCGCTCTGGATCATTTTGAGCCTCGTCTTCAAACTTGCCTAGCCCATGCAGCTCTGCCAGCGTCCATGAGCCGTCTGGCATCTGCCAGCCATAATCTGCTAGATAATAGCCAGCGTTTCCCGGTCGCGTTATCTCAACTTGAAGCTCGGGCGCGGCAACCCCAGCGAGAATCATCGCTGCTCTCGCCTCAGACTCGCCGCCATTGTCTGACCTGCCGTCCATATACTCAAAAACGTCAAAAGCACGCGCGATGCCATGCAACCCTCGGCAATTTGCCTGGGCATATGCTCGCAGCTCTTCGCGTTCGACATCGTACTCACGGGCCAAGCCATCGACATAGCCCAGCGCATAGCGAAAGGCGCTCGTTCGAGCGATATCAACAACCGTTCGACACGGATCCGTCAGTGTAAACAGACCTAGCCGCCACACTTCGCCCGCCCGCCAGCGCTTGTATTCAACGAACTCATACTTATCACGCCTTGTAGACCGTGGCAGCAGTACTTGCACTTTATCCAGAAGCGTATACGCCGAGCCGATGCCGTAGAGCAGCGCTGCTGTCGCTCCGCAAAACACAGCATCCGGTTCAACGACCGCAATAGCGGATGCCAGCTGAAAGATACGATCTTCAACCCCAAGATTATTCCAATAGACCGGATCCGCATATACATGGTTGTAAAGACGAAGCATGAGCTCTTCCTGCATAAGCTCGCGCGCACGGCGTTCATCCCAAGGATCAATTGTTATAAGCAGCTGTCCATCTTGATGAATTCCAACGGCCGAGAATAGCATCCTTGCATAGGACTGCGGAAAATGTTTGCCTTTATCGAGCATGGCCAACCCCATAACCATCACGGCGGAGAGAATACCATTACGCTATCGCATGCTTCCGTCCGCAGGCCTTGCCAAAAGCTGACCAAAAGCTTGACGTCGCAGGTCAGAGCTTCAAAAAATATTTCCACTCTCGGTAGACGGTCGCTACGATCCTCCCAACGGCATCAAAATCCAACCTTACAAATAGTTGCGGTGAAATACGGACTACATGGGCCATAAAAGCCGAAAAACAGTCCGTATTTCACCGCAACTTAGGAGGGGATGTGGGGTCCCGGCATGTATATGAAAATGGCTCTGGTCCCAAAAGGAATCAGAGCCATTCATCTATCTTATGGAGCGGGCGACGGGAATCGAACCCGCGTCATCAGCTTGGAAGGCTGGGGTTCTACCATTGAACTACGCCCGCAAGATATGGTCGGGACGACAGGATTTGAACCTGCGACATCCTGCTCCCAAAGCAGGCGCGCTACCAAACTGCGCCACGTCCCGAAGGTGTTGAGCAGCTAAGGTCTAAACCTTGCGTGTCCCAAAGCGAAGGAAATTATAGGGTAGACTCCCCGCCTGTGCAAGCATTGATGCCTTAGCTCCTCGAATGTGCAACAAAACGACTATGGAGCAGACCGATCACAAAGGCAACCACGGCAACCGGCGCCCACGCGGCTCCAATGTCCGCAAGCGGCAGCACATCGAACGGCAGCCACGCACCTGCAAAGAACGCATCGCGGACCGAGGTGATCACACTCTGCACCGCGACAACGCCGCCGACCCACACCCACACCTGCGGATGAGCGTCGCAAAAGCCGTGCACCAGGCCCATCAGTACCAGTACGATGGCAACGGGATACAAGGCGTTGAGCATAGGCACCGAGAACATAAGAATCACGTCGAGGCCCACGTTGGAGAGCACGCACGAAAACGCCGCGAACACAAAGGCAAGAATCGCAAAAGGACGGCGCATGGCCTCCTCGGAAGCCTCCACTCCCCCTTCGACCACATACGTCTCGCAGAAGTAACGCGAGCAGCAGCTGATAAGGCCAATGCACACGTTCATGCAGGCGAGAAAGAAGATGGCGAAGACCACGACCGTGCCGGCAAGGCCAAAGTGCATGGAGGCAGAGCGGGCAAGGATGGCGGCGCCGTTGGTAGCGTCGGGCATCACGGTGCCGAGCTGCATGCCGGCAAGGCCCAAGCCGCAGTAGATGATGGCCATGAGCACGCCGGCGATCACACCGGAACGCGATATCTCAAAAGCGACGCGCTTGTCGTCGGTAACGCCCAGCTCATGGATGGTCTCGGCGATGATGATGCCAAAGGCGAGCGACGCAAGCAGGTCCATGGTCTGGTAGCCGGTCAGAAAGCCCTGCACGGCAGCACCGGCATTGTAGGGGGCCTGCGGCGTGGCAGCCGGTCCCAGCGGCGAGATCACGGCAGCACCCACGACCAGCACGATGAGCGCAATGAGCGCGGGGCCCGTAATGCGGCCGAGCACGCGCGTGATGACACCTGGGCGCAGCGTGAGCACAAACGCGACGACGAAGAACCCGATGGCAAACACCAGACGTGCTGCGCCGAGCGAAACGCCCTCGGGCAGCAGCGGCACCAGCATTTCGAACGCTGTAGAGCTTGTGCGCGGAATGGCCAGGTAGACCGCCGCAACGAAGAATTCGCCAAACTTAGAATGCACGCGGCCGGCAAGCTCGCGCGCCGTTCCGGCGAGCGCGACGGCGATAAAGCCCATAACAGGCAGACCGATAGCGGCAATCAAAAAGCCGATCATGGCAAGCGGCGTGGCTGTGCCGGCCTGAAGTGCCAGCAACGGCGGAATGATGAGGTTACCAGCGCCAAAGAGCATCGAGAACAGCGCAATGCCGACGGTAACGACATGGTCGGAGCGCAGGCCGCGCGGGGCGGATGAGGCCATAGGCACACCTTTCGGGTCGAAACAAAAACGGGACGGGCAAAAGACCCGTCCCGCAAGTATATACGCTCTAGCAGGCTAAATCGCGCAAAGCGTCAATCGCAGTATCGACTTCTTCGTCCGTGTTGAAATACCCAAACGAAAAGCGAACGACACCCTGGCGCTCGATCCCGAGCGCGCGGTGCATGAGCGGAGCGCAATGGGCGCCGGGACGCGTCGCAATCCCCCACCCTTGCATGAGCGCGTCCGAGATCTCGGCCGAATCGATATCACCCACGTTGAGTGAGACGATCGCCGAGCGCGCGGGTTGGTCAAACGCACCGTAGAGCGCAATGCCGGGGATTTCGCGAACGCCGTCGAAGAAGCGCTCTGCAAGCGAGCGCTCATGTGCCGCAATCGCCTCGACCCCGCCTTGTGCCTCGATAAAGTCGAGACCGGCGGAAAGGCCTGCGATACCGTGACCGTTGAGCGTGCCCGCCTCAAGACGCGTGGGCCACTCAAGCGGCTGCAGCTCATCGAAGCTGTGAACACCGGTGCCACCCATGGCCCACGGAGCCACGTCAATGCCTTCCGCCACGGCCAGGCCGCCGGTCCCCTGCGGACCCATGAGCCCCTTATGGCCGGTAAAGCACACCACGTCGAGCCCCATGGCCTGCATATCGATATGCACCGTGCCGGCAGACTGCGAGGCATCGACGATCACGAGCGCACCTGCCGCATGGGCCATGGCAGCCACGCGTGCAATGTCGACCGCGTTGCCGGTCACATTGGAGGCGTGCGTCACCACCACGGCACGCGTGCCCAGTGTGACCAGCTGCTCGAGCTCGTCGTA
>UQUX01000075.1 GCA_900544425.1 uncultured Collinsella sp. | reverse complement strand
GGCGCATAGGCCATGGCCTCGTCGACCGTGTAGGACAGGATCGGCTGAAGGTCGCGCATGAGCATCGAGAAGAGCTCGGCCAGCACGGTCTGGGCGCTGCGGCGCTCGAGCGAGCCGGGCTTCTCACAGTACAGACGGTCCTTCAGGGCGTCGAGATACACGTTGGAGAGCTCGGTAACCACGAAGTCGTAGAGCGCACGGTAGGCGCGCGGGAACTCGTAGCTGGCGTAGGCATCGTCGACCTCGGCCTGAACCTGGGTCAGACGGGCAACCATGAGCTTGTCGAGCGGCAGCAGGTCGGCAAAGGCGACGCCGTCGGTCTCGGGCTCAAACTGACCCTCGAGCTCGGAGAGCAGGAAGCGCAGCGTGTTGCGGAAACGACGGTAGGCATCGGACGTACGAGCAAGAATCTCGTGGTCGATGGACACGTCGGAGCTGGTATCGACAGATGCAACCCACAGACGGATGATGTCGGCGCCCATCTCGTCGCAGACCTTATTGGGGTCGATGACGTTGCCGAGCGACTTGGACATCTTTCGACCCTGGCCGTCGAGGGTGAAGCCCTGCGAGACGACCGCCTTGTACGGAGCGTGGCCATTGGCACCCACCGAGGTGAGCAACGAGCTCTGGAACCAACCGCGGTGCTGGTCGGAGCCCTCGAGATACACGTCCGCCGGATACTCCAGCTCGGGACGGTACTCGCAGACGGCCTTCCAGGAGACGCCGGAATCCCACCACACGTCGAGGATGTCCTTATCGGCCTTGAGGTGATGGCCGCCGCACTTGGGGCAGACGCAGGCCTCGCCCAGGTAGCTCTCGGGAGCGTCGGTGAACCAGGCGTCGGAGCCCTTCTCGTGGAAGAGCTTGATGACGGCGTCGAGCGTGGCGTCGTTCATAACCTTCTCGCCGCAGTCGGCGCAAGTGTAGCTCGGGATAGGCACGCCCCAGTTGCGCTGACGGCTGATGCACCAGTCGGGACGCTGCTCGACCATGGCGCCGATGCGGTTGGCGGCGTGAGCCGGATACCACTTGACGTTCTCGCGAACCTCCTTGCCAGCCTGCTCACGCAAGCCGGTCTTGTCCATCGAGACAAACCACTGGTCGGTAGCACGGAAGAGCACCGGGTGCTTGCAGCGCCAGCAGTGCGGATAGCTGTGCGTAATCTTCTTCTCGAGGACCAGGGTACCGCGCTCGCGCAGGAACTCGATGATGTGCGGGTTGGCCTCATCGGTATCCATACCGCTGAAGGGGCCACCGGTGCCAAACTCCTCGCCGGTGTAGAACTTGCCGTCGTCATCGACCGGCATGCAGATGTCGGTGATGCCCTCCTTGAGGCACGCGAAGTAGTCATCGACGCCGTGACCGGGCGAGTTGTGGACAATACCGGTACCGTCATCGACACCGACGTAATCGGCCAGCAGCGCCACGCCCTCAACGCCGTCAAAGATCGGCTGCTTGTAGTGGATGTGGTGGAAGGTCTCGGCGGGAACCACATAGGGCTTGCCGTCGACCACAACCGGGGTGTACTCCCAGCCAAACTCCTCGCAGCACTTGGGAGCTAGGTCCTCGAGCATGACCTCGGCGCGGCCGTCGTGCTCAACGGCGACGTAGGCGGCACCGGGCTTGAGAGAAACTGCCTGGTCGGAGGGGATGGTCCACGGCGTGGTCGTCCAGATGATAAAGTCAACCGGGCCGTCGAAGTTCTCGAGGCCGGCGGGCTTGGAGGTCATCTCAAAGCGCACGAAGATGGACGGGCTCGTCTCGTCGGAGTACTCAATCTCGGCCTCAGCAAGTGCGGTATGGCAGTGCTTGCACCAGTGAACGGGCTTGTGACCGCGATAGATCATGCCCTTGTCGAACATGGCCTTGAAAACCTCGATGTCGGCGGCGTCATGCTGGTGATAGAGCGTCAGATAGGGGTTGTCCCAATCGCCGAGCACGCCCAGGCGACGGAAGCCGGCCTTCTGCAGCTCGATGTTCTCGACAGCGAACTTGTTGCAAAGCTCGCGGATCTTAGCCGTGGAGGTCTGGTTGAACTTCTCGGTGCCGAGCTTCTCCTCGACCTTATGCTCGATCGGCTGGCCATGGCAATCCCAACCGGGGACATATGGAACCTCATAGCCCTGCATCATCCAGTAACGGTTGATCATGTCCTTGGAGATCTTGTTCATGGCGTGGCCGATGTGGATCGGGCCGTTGGCGTACGGAGGGCCGTCGTGCAGCACGAACTTCTTGTGACCCTCGTTCTTCTTCAGAACCTGCTCGTAGACCTTGTTGTCCTGCCAGTCCTTGAGTCGCTTGGGCTCGGACTTGGAAAGACCGGCACGCATGGGAAAACCGGTCTTGGGCAGATTCATCGTCTGCTTGTACTCGTTTGCCACGGTACCCCTTTCATGTCATGGGCGCGCACGCCCGCTGGGCACCAAAAAAGCGCCCGTCCCTACAAGCTGGGACGAAGCGCCACAAAACGGACTGTACGCCCGCAAAAGCTCTTCGTTTAACCACCCAGCTTAGATGCCCTCGCCCGCGTATTCGCGCGCTCGCATCCGTTACTCGGCTGGCCTGTATCGACGACCATCTCGGCGATATCTACTAGGACGAGCCTGTGCGACGCGTCCGTTGGGACCGCAGCTCCGGGGTGATTTTCATCGGTCGCATGCACGGGTTCTCAGCGCTCCCCGCTCTCTGTAACATGCGGACGGCCGACTACTCGTCCCCATCAACGCTTATGCGGAGTATGCTAGCACGTTCCGCGCCGGCGAAAAACCCTCAACACTGGTTTTATACGTTCGAAATTTCTCGCGGCTGTGGACCTTCTCTAGGAGCAAAATACCTGAAAGCACTTTATCGAAAGAAAGAAGGTTGCCATGCGCACGATTGGAATGAGTGATTATACCGTTGGCGAGGATTGCTTTACCGAGCTGCCCGCCGCACTGGCCGAGTACGGAGCGACCAAGGTCGCCATCATTGGCGGCAAGCGAGCCCTGGCTGCGGCGCTGCCGGGAATCGAGGCGGCACTTGAAGGTACCGATGTCGAGGTCCTGGAGACGCGCGTCTATGGCACCAACAGTACGCGTGCCAATATCGCCAAGGTCGTGAACTCCCCTGCCTGCCAGGAAGCCGACGTGCTCATCGCATGTGGCGGCGGCAAGGCACTCGACACTGTGAAGACGGCGGCCATCGAGCTCAAGAAGATCGTCTTTACCGTACCGACGATTTGCTCCAACTGCTCGGCCGCGACCGCCATTGCCGTTGTCTACAATGACGATGGCTCGCTCGAGGGCTATTCGTACCCCAACCGACCGGCGCACATCTTCATCAACCCCAAGATCATCGCCGAGGCACCGGCAGAGTACTTCTGGGCCGGCGTGGGCGATGCCCTGTCTAAGCAGCCCGAGGTCGAATACGCCACGAGCGCCGGCAACCTGGAGCACACCGCCGGTCTTGGCCTGGCACTCGCCCACACCTGCTCCGAGCCGCTGTTTACCTATGGTGTGCAGGGTCTTGAGGATGTGCGCCAGAATCTGTCGAGCGAGGCCGTCAAGCAGATCGCGCTCGACATCGTTGTCAACACGGGCTATGTCTCGAACCTGACCAACCAGAACGATTATTACTACAACTCGAGCGTGGCGCACGCGTTCTACAACGCCACCTGCAGCATTCCGCGTGAGGGCACCTACCTGCATGGCGAGGTCGTGAGCCTGGGCGTGCTGGTACTGTTTGCCTATACGGGCGATACCGAGAACCTTGAGCGCTACGCCGCCTTTAACAAGCAGATGGGGCTGCCCGTAACGCTTGAGCAGGTTGGCCTTACCGAGGCAGATATCCCGGCCCTGTGCGAATACGCGCACGCCACCAACGAGTGGAAGCAGGGAAACCCCGAGCCCTTCACCGACGAAAAATTCGCCGCCGCCATCAAAGCTGCCAACGCCTACGGCCACACCCTCTAGCTCTAACCCAAAACCACCACAAGGGAGCAGTACCTTTGTGGTGGTTTTTTATTGCTCCAGCATGCTGGGGTCGAACTCGCTAGCCGGGATCACACGGTAGCCGTGGCGCAGGAGCAGGTCGACGAAAACACCGTTGCCCGCGGTGAGCGTACTGCTAAAGGTGCCGTCGTAGATGTGACCCGCACCGCACGAGGGGCTGCGGTCCTGAAGGATGCACGTGACTATCTCTTCCGGTCCGCCTGCCTGCTCGCACATATCGAGCGCACGTTGGGCACCCAGGCGAAATTCACGATCAACCGAGATGCCCTCGCAGGTACGAACCTCGCCGTTCACAATCTCGGACGGCTTGCGCGGCGTGAGCAGGCCGCCAAAGACCTCGGGGCACACGAGGAGGACCTCGGTCCCCGTGCGCTCGCAAGCCTCGACCAACGCGCGGTGGTAGTTATCGAGCCCGTTATACTTGCAGCTCTCGCCCATCAAGCAGGCGCTCACCACGATCTTCATTTCCATCCCTCTCAAGCAAAACGCCCCATTTGAGAAAGCTGCTCAAATGGGGCGTCGGCGTTTACTGGCTCGGCCGCGGCGTTACTGCTGCTTGGGCATCAGCGGGTTCTCGCGCGTGAGGAGATTCATGAACTCCTCGCCCGTGATCGTCTCCTTCTTGTACAGATAACGAGCCAGCTCGTGGAGCTTGAACTTGTTTTCCTTGAGGATCTGCAGGGCGCGGTCGTGCGCATCCTCAATCAACTTGGCGACAATTGCGTCCACACGCTCGGCCGTACCGGGGGCGCAGGTGAGCGACGTATCCTGGTTGAGGTACGCATTCTGGACGGTACCGAGCGCCATCATGCCAAACTCGTCGGACATACCAAAGCGCGTCACCATGTTTCGGGCGAGCTTGGTGGCCTGCTCGATATCGTTGGCGGCGCCAGTCGTCATCTCACCAAAGATGAGCTCCTCGGCCGCACGGCCACCGCAGTAGACGGCGAGCTTGTCCAGGACCTCCTGGCGTGTGGTCAGGAAGCGCTCATCCTCCTCGACCTGCATGGTGTAGCCCAGAGCACCGCTCGTGCGTGGCACGATGGTGATCTTCGTGACCGGCGCAGAGCCCTTCTGGCGAGCGGCAACAATGGCATGGCCGATCTCATGGTAGGAAACAACCTGCTTCTCGTGGTCGGAAAGCACCGTGGACTTACGCTGTTGGCCGGCAATGACGACCTCCACCGACTCCTCGAAGTCGTCCTGGGTTGCACGCTTGCGACCTTCGCGAACGGCGCGCAGGGCGCCCTCGTTGATGATATTGGCCAAATCGGCGCCCGAGGCACCAGGCGTGGCGCGGGCAATCGCGGTCAAATCGATCGGCGGCTGCGTCTTCACGCTCTTGGCATGCAACTCAAGAATGTTCTTACGGCCGGTCAGATCGGGCAACTCGACGGGGATGCGGCGGTCAAAACGACCGGGGCGCAGTAGAGCGGGATCGAGACTGTCGGGGCGGTTGGTTGCGGCAAGGACAACGATACCCTTGTGGTTATCGAAGCCATCCATCTCGGTAAGCAACTGATTGAGCGTCTGCTCGCGCTCGTCGTTACCGCTAAAGCCGCCGCCATCGCGCTTCTTACCAATGGTATCGATCTCGTCGATAAAGACGATGCACGGGGCCTTTTCCTTGGCCTGCTTAAACAGGTCACGAACCTTAGCAGCGCCGCGACCAACAAACATCTCAACGAACTCAGAGCCCGAAATGCTAAAGAACGGAACACCGGCCTCGCCGGCAACAGCCTTGGCAAGCAGGGTCTTACCGGTACCCGGAGGGCCAACAAGGAGAGCACCGCGCGGCAGCTTGGCGCCGATCTCCTCGTAGCGCTGCGGCTTCTCCAGAAAATCGACGACCTCCTTGAGGGATTCCTTGGCCTCTTCCTGGCCAGCGACGTCCTTAAAGGTCACGCCCACGTCCTTGGAGGCGATCACGCGCGCGCCGGACTTACCCAGCCCGCCGCCGCCAAAACCGCCGCCGCCAAAGTTCATCGACGGACCGTCATCACCCATAGCCTTCTTCATACGGCGGTTGAGCCACCAACCGATGAGGAAGAAGATAGCCATGGGAAGAATGAGCGTAAGCAGGTAGTAGGTCATCAAACCCGAGTTTTTATCGGGAACGACCGACTCCAGCGAAGCGCCAGACTCAAGCACGCGATCGGTAAAGCCCGCATCGTTCGGCACACCGGTCGTCTTATAGGCGATGTTCTCGTCCTCGCCCTTCTTGGTGTAATAAATCGAGTAATCGTCCGTGTTGTACTCGACCTTGTCGACACTCTTCTTATCGAGCGCTTTGACAAACGTCGAGTAATCGGTCTTCGTAATCTGCTGCGTGTGACCGATGTTGGGGAACAGAACGGTCGAGAGCACGAGGTAGACGACGAAGGCGATGAGCACGTAGAGGATCATATTCCGTCTACGCTTGTTGTCATCCATCTCCATCTGCTTGAACTCCATCTACTGGGGTTAATATTGCTTTCTAGAATACCCAACCCGGACGGCGATAAACCGACGCCGGGCACGAAAAGACAGAGATGGCATCACTGGAAGTCGGCAAAGTTCAAATCTATACGGGCGACGGCAAGGGCAAGACGACGGCTGCTTTGGGGCGCGAGAGGATGTCGAGGAACTGATTGCGATAAAGCCCGCCACCACGGAACTCGTGCTCACCGGCCGCGGCTTGCTACCCCTCGCCGACCTTGCCGACCTAGTAACCGAAATGCGCCCCGTCAAACACTACTTCGATGAAGGTCTCCTAGCCCGCCAAGGCATCGAATACTAATTGATTCGTTTTCCGCCAACACCTACAGCTCATAAGGAAGTTGCGGTGGAATAGTACTTGTTTGACGGTCCGCAAGGGCTTTTCAGGAACTATTTCACCGCAACTTATCAGGGGTATCCGACGGATGAGCTAGGCGGTGGCGCGGCCTAGCCAGTTGCCGCTGTGGTGGTAGATGGTGAACATCGTGGCCGTAATGAGCCAGGTTACGGGGTAGACCAGTAGTAGATGCTCGAGCGACGGATCGAAGGGCATGATCGCAAACACCCAGATCACCCTCAAGACAACGGTGCCAAAGATGGTGAGCATCATAGGCTGCAGACTCACGCCGGCGCCGCGAATGGAGCCCGACGCGTTCTCGATAATCGAGAAGATCGCGTAGAACGGCGCGATGAAATGAAGGATCGTCGTGGTGTACGACGATATCGAAGCATCGTCGAGCAGAACGGCAGACAGGCCACCAATGAGCATAAACGACAG
The DNA here is from genome assembly GCA_900544425.1 of uncultured Collinsella sp. Lineage (GTDB taxonomy): Bacteria > Actinomycetota > Coriobacteriia > Coriobacteriales > Coriobacteriaceae > Collinsella. The sequence continues at coordinate 1,407 of UQUX01000075.1, read as the reverse complement.
CACGAGCGACGTATGGTAGCCCTTGCGCATGCGCTCGTAGTTTCGCGCGCCAAAGTTCTGCGCCGAGAACGTGGTGATCGACACGCCAAGCGCCTCGGTCACCATCCAGATAATGCCATCCAGGCGCCCAGATAGACCCCAAGCAGTTGTGACATCGGCGCCAAACGAATTAACCGACACCTGGATCAGCACATTCGAGATCGAATAGGCAGCCGATTGAAAACCGAGTGGCAGACCACACGAGATCATACTCTTGCAAATACCGCGATCGATGCCGAGCTTAGACAGCGAAAGACGCCATGCACCCGGAGCGCGCATCATGCGAAACACGATCATCGTTGCATTGGAGCAAATGGTCAGCGCCACTGCGATGCCGCAGCCGAGCGCCTCCATATGCAACACAGCGACAAAGATGATATCCAGCACCACGTTAACCAGGCAGCCAGAGGCAATGATCACGGCGGGCCCGCGTGTGTCGCCCACGGCACGCAGCAGTGCGGTTCCCATATTAAGCAGCAGTGCCGCAACCATCGCGGCAAAATAACAGCGAGCATAGGCCACGCCCTCGGCCAATAGTTCATGCGGCGTGTTCATAAGCACCAGCATGGGCTCAACGAACACTATGCCAAGAATCGAGAAAACGATACCGCCCACCAGCGCGAGCGTCATGGCGGTATGGACCGAACGGCTCAGACGCTCGTCATCGTGCTGGCCAAAAAACTGACCCGTGATAACGGCACATCCAGCACCCACACCGACGCAAAAACCGATGCAGAGCTCGGTGAGCACCATCGTGGCTTGAATACCACCCAGCGCGAGCTTGCCGCCAAACTGGCCAACGATATACGTACCGATAAGCGTGTAGGCCTGCTGAAAAAACGAACTAAAAAAGATGGGAACGCACAGCGACAGCAATTGCTGCCAAATGACACCTTGCGTTACATCGATCGCCGTAGATTTCTTAGCCACACGCCCTCCCCACACGCATACGCCAAACAGCAAAACAGCAATTTAAAACCAAAGCCAAATCCAGCTTAGCACCGACTGGCGGCGACCGAAACACCCCGAATTAGAGCACAGTGCGGAATAACTGCCTAGTGATACAAACCCGGCTGGTAGTGATACTCATTGCTCACGTGCGGGCACAGCTGCCAAAAGGCGACGGCGCTCGCCGCGGCCACGTTAAGCGAATCGACCCCGTGCGCCATCGGAATGCGCACCGCGTGGTCACAGCCGGCAATGGTCTTGGCGCCCAAGCCGGCACCCTCGGTACCCATAAAAATCGCCAAGCGATCAATTTTCTGCAGTACAGAATCATCAAGCGAAACAGAGTCGTCCGTCAACGCCATAGCGGCACACGAAAAGCCGGCATCATGAAGCGCGGCCAAGCCATCATGCGGCCACACG
>UQUX01000074.1 GCA_900544425.1 uncultured Collinsella sp. | reverse complement strand
GTCGGCGCGGCAGCAAACCTCACCGTTGACGCTCGCAGTACCCGTCGCAAAGCGGAACGGCCCGCGCGCACGCGTGATGGAGCACACCAGATCCACCGTGTCTCCCGGGCGCACCGGACGCTTAAAGCGCACCTTGTCCAGACTCGTGTAGAACGGCGTCGCGCCGCGCGCCTCCTCATCGCCCATCAGCAGCACGCAGCAGTTCTGGGCGAGCATCTCGCATTGGATCACGCCGGGGACCACCGGGTTTCCCGGAAAATGCCCCTGCAAAAAGTACTCGTCGCCCGTAATCGTGATCTTGCCGTGGGCCTCGTCGCCCACCAGCTCGGCTCTGTCGAGCAAAAGCATCGGCTCTCGATGCGGCAACAGCTTCTTGAGCTCTTCTTTGTTCATGGATATCACCTATCCGATCCTCATGAGGCAGCTGCCAAACTCTACGAGGTCGCCGTCGGCCACGCAGATCTCGAGCACCTCGCCATCCGCCTCTGCCGTCACCTCGTTGAGAACCTTCATGGCCTCGATGATGCAGAGCGTCTCGCCGGCCTTGACTTTGGAGCCCACGTGCACAAACGGCTCGTCGCCCGGCGCCGGGGCAGCATAGAAAACGCCGACCATGGGAGCGGTCACCTCGGTGCCCTTGGGCTCCGGTGCGGCGGCAGGCGCCTGCGCGGCGGGCTCCGGTGCGGCGGCAGGCATGGCGACAGGAGCCACCGCCGGAGCAGTCACGGCACCCGGCATAGGCATGGGCACGGCAACCGGCTGCGCGGCGCTCGCGCGCTCGAGCTCGACCGCGGTGCCATCGGGCTCCTCAACGCGTACGCGCGTGAGGCCGCGGTCCTCCATCACATCGGCTATCTCGGCAAGTCTTTTGGAATCCATGCTCTAGCTCCTCGTATATCTACGCAGCGCGATGGCGGCGTTGTGCCCGCCAAAGCCCAGGTTGGTCGAAAGCGCCCAGGTAAGGTCGGCGCGAACCGCGCGATTGGGCGTGTAATCAAGATCGCAGGCGGGATCGGGTGTGTGGTAGTTAATGGTCGGCGGCACCACGCCCTGCTCGAGCGCCATGGCGCAGGCCATGACCTCGATGGCGCCCGTGGCACCGATCATGTGGCCGGTCATCGACTTGGTCGACGAGACATGTGCGGCGCGCGCCGCGTCCTCGCCGAGCGCTCGTTTGATGCCCGCCGTCTCGGACGAATCGTTGAGTTTGGTCGAGGTGCCGTGAGCGTTGATGTAGAGGCCCTCGGAAGGCTTAACGTCGCCCTCGGCCACCGCCAGCGATATCGCACGGGCGATACCTGCCGCGTCCGGGTCGGGACTCGTGATGTGGTAGGCGTCATCGGTGTTGCCGTAGCCCACGACCTCTGCGTAAATGTGCGCACCGCGGGCCTGTGCGTGCTCCATACCCTCGAGCACGAGCACGCAGGCGCCCTCGCCCATCACAAAACCGTCGCGGTCTGCATCGAACGGGCGGCAGGCCGTCGCGGGATCGGGGTTGGTGGTCAATGCGCGGCAGGACGTAAAGCCCGCAACGGCATCGGGGATAATGGCGGCCTCGGCGCCGCCGGCCAGGATTGCATCGGCATAGCCGTGCTTGATGGTGCGGAACGCCTCGCCCACCGCATGGGCAGAAGTCGCGCACGCGGTCACCACGGGCAGGGTCGGGCCCTTTGCCTTATGGCGAATCGCAATGTTGCCCGAAGCCATGTTGGGAATCATCATCGCAATCATGTAGGGCGATGCGCGACGAGGCCCGCGATCGGCAATCGTGTGGACGTTGTCGACAAGCGTCTGCATGCCGCCCACGCCCGAGCCCACATAGACACCCAGGCGATCGCGATCGACCGCGCCCTCAACATCGAGGCCCGCATCGTGCATGGCCTCGTCCGACGCCGCCATCGCAAACTGTACACAGGGGTCGAGATGCTTGGCGTCGTGCTTGCCAAAGTACTCGTTGCCGTCAAAGCCCTTGACCTCGGCCGCCACTTTAACGGCGAACGCATCGGTATCGAAGTGCGTGATCGGGCCGATACCGCACGTGCCGGCGCACATGGCCGCCCAGGTGGCAAGCGCGGTATTGCCGAGCGGCGATACGGCACCGATGCCGGTGATTGCAACTCTCTGTTCCATCATGGTCTCCTCATCCAAGCCGTTGTTCGGCCCTGGTTTCTACATCGCCATTCCGCCGTCGACGCGCACGACCTCGCCCGTAATGTAAGCGGCCGCATCGCTCGCCAAAAAACGCACCACGCCGGCCACTTCCTCGGGGCGCGCCATGCGCTTAAGGGGAATCTGCTCCTCGGTTGCCGCACGCACCTTCTCCGAGAGCTTTGCCGTCATATCTGTCTCGACAAACCCGGGGGCGACCGCGTTCACTCGTACGCCGCGGAGCGCAAGCTCGCGCGCTACCGCCTTGGTCAGGCCGATAACGCCCGCCTTGGAGGCAGCATAGTTGGCCTGCCCGGCATTGCCCATCAGGCCCACAACCGAGCTCATGTTGACGACGCAACCGCCGCGCTGGCGCATAAAGGTCTTGGTGAGCGCGCGCGTCGTATTGAACGTGCCCTTGAGATTGACATCGAGCACGCGGTCGAAGGCATCGTCGCCCATACGCATGAGCAGGCCGTCGCGCGTGATGCCGGCGTTGTTGACGAGCACCCAAATGGAGCCAAAGTCATTGAGAACCGTCTCCACGCATGTGTTGACGGCATCGGGGTCGGCCACGTCACATTGATATGCGCGCGCCGTGGCGCCTGACGCCTCGCAGGCTTCACACGTCTCGCGCGCCGCGTCGACGCTACCGGCATAAACGACGGCGATATCGTAGCCATCCTCCGCCAGGCCCACGGCACAAGCGCGACCGATGCCGCGCGAGCCGCCCGTGATCAGCGCCACACGACGTGAATCGTCGCGCTCGAGCGCGCCGTTGTTCAAATTGCCCATGTCGTTCCTTTCGGGTTACAGCCCTGTGGGCTATGCGAGCTCGTCGGCAATAGCTGCGACCTGTTCGGCCGTTTCGCACGAATACACGTGAACGTCGCTCAGCGTACGCTTGACCAGGCCCGACAGCGTTTTGCCAGGGCCGACCTCAATAAACGTGTCGATGCCCTGATCCTGCAGAGTGTGCAGCGTGTCGACCCAGCGCACGGCATGGCTCACCTGGTTGGCCAGCACGTCCGATACTGCTCGCGGGTCCGCCGGATAGGGCGCCGCCGTCATGTTTGCCATGACCGGAATCAGCAGCGGAGACGGCGCGTGGCCGGCTTGGATATACGTTGCCAGCCCCTCAGTCGCCTCGGCCATATAGGGGCTATGGAATGCACCCGACACCGCGACCTTCATGGCGCGGCCGCCAGCCTCTTTTACCAGGACGTCGATGGTCTGCAACTCATCGGGCGCTCCGGCCACAACCGTCTGCTGTGGGCTGTTGTAGTTGACCGGCCAGCAGTCCTCGCCGGCCTGTTTTGCCAGGTCCTCGACTTGCGCCGCATCGAGCTTGATGACGGCGCGCATGCCGCCCGGATGGCGCTCGGCAGCCGCGGCCATCAATGCCGCGCGCTCACACACGAGCTCAAAACCCGCTCGCGTATCGAATGCCCCCGCAAAGGTGAGCGCGGCGACCTCGCCCAGCGAAAATCCCGCACAGGCGGCAGGCGCCACGCCGCGCTCACGCAGGGCGACAGCCGCTGCCAGGTCATGAACGAACACGCACGGCTGCGTGTTCTCGGTCTGCGAGAGCTCCTCCTTGGAGGCGTTCCGGCACTGCTCGCTGGTTCCCGGACGCACCTCGTCGGCAATGGCGAACACCTCGGCAGCCGCCGGCGATGCCTCGATCAGGTCGACGCCCATCGCGGGGTGTTGGGCACCCTGGCCGGCGAACAAAAACGCTACGCTACCCATGTGGACGCACCCTTCAGAACGCGCTCGGCACCATCGACCAGGTCGTCAACGATTTCACGTGCGCTTTGGCGTTCGTTGACCATACCGGCAACCTGTCCGCACAAAAACGAGCCCTCTTCGTAATTACCGTCCTTTGCGGCTTTACGAAGCGCGCCCGTGCCCATGGCCCCGAGCTCCTCGGGGCTTGCGCCCGCCGCCTCGTTCTTGGCATACGCGTTGGTGAAGGGGCTCTTAAGCGCACGCACCGGATGCCCCGTCGAACGGCCAGTCGCGCGCGTCGAGGTGTCTCCTGCCTTGAGCACCAGCTCTTTGTACTGTTCGGATACGGTGCACTCGTTTGCGACCAGAAAGCGTGTTCCCACCTGGACGCCAGCGGCGCCAAGCATAAAGGCCGCTGCCACGCCGCGACCATCGGCGATACCGCCAGCTGCCACAACGGGGACATCGACCGCGTCGACAACCTGCGGAACGAGCGCCATCGTCGATGTCTCGCCAATATGTCCACCCGATTCGGTGCCTTCGGCAACCACGGCGGTGGCCCCACGACGCGCCACGAGACGCGCCAGCGCCACCGAGGCAACGACCGGGATGACCTTGATGCCGGCGTCGTTCCAAGCCTTCATGTACTTGGTGGGATTGCCGGCACCCGTCACGACGACCGGCACCTGCTCGTCAATCACAACCTGCGCGACCTGGTCGGCAAACGGGCTCATAAGCATGACGTTCACACCAAAGGGCTTATCCGTCTTGGTGCGCAGCTCGTGAATCTGATCGCGCAGCCAGTTGGAGTCGGCATTCATGGCCGCGATGATTCCCAACCCGCCGGCCTCGGACACGGCCGATGCCAGCGAGGCATCGGCAATCCAGGCCATGCCGCCCTGGAACACGGGCTTTTCGATGCCGAGCAGCTCGCAGAGAGGAGTCTTGAGCATCTCTACTTCTCCAATGCCGCCTCGACCGTATCGGCGAACTCGCCGACCGTCTTGGGGTTCTCCTCGGTATCGAGCTCAATGCCAAACTCGTCCTCGACGGCGACGAGGATCTCGACGGTGCCCAGGCTGTCGAGGCCAATCTCCTCGAGCGTGGACTCGGGCTTCATCTCGACGTCGTCAAGGCCAGCGGTCTCGCGGATAACGTCGCAAACGCGCTCGAAGGTCTTCTGATCTGCCATGGTAGTTCTCCTTTGTTTGTGCCCTAGGGGCGTTTTTATTTCCTATGTGCGACTACTTCCAGCGAAGTAAATAGCCACCTATATCCAAACCGGCGCCAAATCCAACGAGGGCGATGGTGTCGCCCGCAGTCAGTGCGTCGGTACGTGCCAGCCGGTCAAGCGCAAAGGGAATGCAGGCGCTCGAAATGTTGCCGGTCTCGCGCAGCGTTCGAACCACGCGCTCGTCTGGCACGCCGAGGCGCTTGACCGCCTGACTCAGGATTCGTTCGTTAGCCTGATGGAATACAAAATGATCGATGTCTTCGACCGAAATGCCCGCATCGATCGCAAGCTTATGGACCGTGTCGCAGATGGCGCTGACGCCGAACTTGAACACGCGGCGGCCTTTCATGGACAGCACGCTCTCACTATCTGCGGAGTCCTTAAACGGCGAGGTGCCGATCAGACCGGGAACGCGCAACGTCTCGACGTCGGGCGCCGTCGAAAGCTCGACGGCAAGGGGGCTGTCTCCCCCAGCTTCTATCACTGCAGCACCCGCGCCGTCACCAAAGAGCACGCACGTGGCGCGATCTGTCCAGTCAAGCGCGCGCGTCATCTGCTCGGCAGCAACGACAAGCACATGCTTGGCTCGTCCTCGGGCGATATAGCCCTCGGCGACATCGAGCGCAAATACGAAGCCGGCGCAGGCCGCCGAGACATCGAAGGCAGGGCACGTCGCGCCCAGACGCTCGGCAACGGCACATGCCTCGGCGGGAACGAGATGGTCACCCGTTGTCGTCGAGCAGACGATCAGATCCAGCTGGCTCGCGTCGATTCCGGACACCTGGAGTGCCCGCTCGCTCGCCGCTACGGCAAGGTCGTCAAGTGACTCGGTGGAGCAGACGTGGCGGCTCTTGATACCTGTGCGGGTAAAAATCCACTCATCCGAGGTATCGAGGAACTCAGACAGCTCGTCATTGGAAACACTGCGCTTAGGAAGCGCCGAGCCTGTTCCAAGAATCGTGAAACCCATCACTAACCTCCTTTGAGTTGTTGACGTGTTTACATCGACCAAGAGAGGATAACGCATTTCAGTCGTTGTTGACGTGTTAACATTAAATTGTTCAAATGCGACAAAGGCTTCACATTGTGTCTATCTCTCGACACCATTACGCGATTGCCTTATTACCTTAGGAGGTAGCAGCTGTTATGGATTCTCGTTTAACGGTGGTCGACGTAACCGGATCGACCAACGATGACCTGCTCGAAGCAGGAAAACAGGGAGCGCCGCACGGCACAGGACTTGCCGCCCGGGCTCAGACAGCAGGACGCGGCCGGCGCGGCCACAAGTGGGATTCAACCGCCGGCAACCTATTGCTTTCGATTGTTCTGCGCCCATGCGTTAATCCTGCAAAGTACTCTGGTCTTGCCGCCGTCAGCGGCCTAGCGGTGCTCGAGGCGCTCGAAATGCAGGGCCTTGCAAACGAGATTGACCTCAAATGGCCCAACGATCTGGTCGCGCGAGGGCGCAAGCTCGGCGGCATTCTGGTTGAGGCCGCACGCGATAACGACGGCAAACCTTTCGCCGTCTGCGGCATTGGCGTCAATGTGAACTATGTGCCCTCGGAGGTTCCCGATGGCGGCCTGCCGGCAATCGGTCTCTCGGATCTCAACGAGAACATTCCCGCCGTCGATGTGTTACTCAAGGAGGTCTATCACACCGTCGTAAACGCTGTGAACGCGTGGGCAGAGCGTCTCAACGCCATGGAAGATAACGCCGGACCACTCGCGCCCGTCCACGGCGAATATGTCGCTCACCTCAATTGGATTGGGGAGCACGTTATCGCCCGTTCCCCTGCCGGTGACGAGCTGGCACGCGGCATCTTTAAAACCGTCGATGCCTTTGGTCGCGCGTGTATCGAAGCGGAAAGCGGCGTGCAATCCTTCCATTTTGAGGAGGCATCGCTGCGCCCCTTGAGCGAATAGGGCGCCGCAGCCACCTACTCGGCAGCAATACCCGGCAGTCCAAACCATCATTCAAAACAAAAGAGCCCCGCTACCGTAATGGTAGCGGGGCTCTGTAAGCTATGAGCGATATCGCTTAGAGCTTGATGTCGATGTCGACGCCAGCGGGAAGGTCGAGACGCATGAGCGAATCAACGGTGCCCGAGGTGGGGTCGAGGATGTCGATGAGGCGCTTGTGGGTGCGCATCTCGAACTGCTCACGGGAGTCCTTGTTCACGTGCGGCGAGCGGATAACCGTGTACAGGTTGCGCTCGGTGGGCAGGGGGACAGGACCGGAAACGCGAGCGCCGGTCTTCTGAGCGGTCTCAACGATGAGCTTCGCGGACTGATCGACGACCTCGTGATCATAGCCCTTGAGGCGAATGCGGATCTTCTGGGTAGCCAACTTAAACCTCCAAAGAGTGCGAGAGATGTTCTCGCGGATTACGTAACAGGGAGCTCGAACTTAGGCGTTCTTGCTCATGACCTCGTCCACGATGGACTTGGGCGCCGGCTCATAAGAGTCGAACTGCATCGTGTAGGATGCACGGCCCTGGGTCTGGGAGCGAAGGTCGGTAGCGTAACCGAACATCTCGCCCAGCGGCACCTTGGCACGGATGAGCTTGCTGTTCTTGCGATCCTCCATGCCCTCGATCTTGCCGCGGCGACCGGAGAGGTTGCCCATAACGTCGCCCATGTACTGCTCGGGGGTCTCGACCTCTACAGCCATGATCGGCTCGAGCAGCTGCGGATCGGACTTCTTGAGGGCGTCCTTGATAGCCATGGAACCGGCGATCTTGAAGGCGGCCTCGGAGGAGTCGACCTCGTGGTAAGAACCGTCGAACAGGGTGACCTTAACGTCGAGGACCGGGAAGCCGGCGATAACACCGGTGTTCAGGGCCTCCTGTATGCCCTTGTCGATGGACGGGATGTACTCCTTGGGCACGACGCCGCCGACGATAGCGTTGACGAACTCGTAGCCGAAGCCCTCCTCCATCTTCTCGAGCTTGATGACGGCGTGGCCGTACTGACCGCGACCGCCGGACTGACGGACGAACTTGCCCTCAGCCTTCTCGACGTCGTGACCAGCGGTCTCGCGGTAGGCAACCTGGGGCTTACCAACGTTAGCGTCAACCTTGAACTCGCGGAGCAGACGGTCGACGATGATCTCGAGGTGCAGCTCGCCCATGCCGGCGATGATGGTCTGGCCGGTCTCGTGGTTGGTGGACACCTGGAAGGTCGGGTCCTCCTCGGCGAGCTTGGTCAGAGCCAGGGACATCTTGTCCTGCTCGGCCTTGGTCTTGGGCTCGATGGCAACGTCGATAACGGGCTTAGCGAACTCGATCTTCTCGAGGACGATCTCCTTGCCCTCGGCGCACAGGGTGTCACCGGTGGTGGAGTTCTTGAAGCCGACGCAAGCGACGATGTCGCCGGCGGCAGCGTCGTCACGGTCGATACGCTCGGCGGCGTTCATCTCGAGGATGCGGCCGAGACGCTCGCGCTGACCGTTGGAAGCGTTGACCACGTAGGAGCCGGACTCGGCGCGACCGGAGTAAACGCGGACGTAGGTGAGCTTACCGACGAACGGGTCGGTCATGATCTTGAAGACCAGGCCGGAGAA